>CACFAY010000028.1 GCA_902564345.1 uncultured SAR324 cluster bacterium | reverse complement strand
ACCACATTACTCCACCTTGTTGGGCCAAGGTAACAAAAGCCTCATTTTACTCACGGCATTGCGGACTTCTTAAAACTAAGCCTTATTGCATTAAATTTACCATGGAATGCTTAGCTCAATTTAACTGACCGGTTTAAAAAATATGCAACAGCTGGTTTCAGAGTTTTTGAACTCGCTTAACAATAAAAAATACTCACCAAACAGCATTCAAAGTCATCGACTAGATCTGCGTAAATTTTTAAGATGGCTGAAAGTAAATGAGGATAATTACGACAGCGGTGAACTGCTCAAAAAAATACGCAAACTGAATTTGGAAGATCTTGAAGACTACCTGAATTCCCTTCGTCAGTCTTACAAGCCGAGGACACTGGCGCGTCACACCTCTTCACTAAAACTTTTTCTTGACCACCTCGAGTTGCATGGCCTTATTAAAAAAAGTCCGGCACATCAACTCCGTTTTCCGGAAGTATTGCCAGAGGCTCCGGAAATACTTTCTCCACAGGAAGTTGTTGCTTTGCTAGAATCTCCTTTGCCAGATCATTATCTAGGGATGAGAGACAGGGCAATGCTAGAGCTACTTTACTCAAGTGGACTTAAAGTAAACGAACTTCTTGGGCTGGATATTGAGGATTTATTTCTTGACCTAGAGTTTTTAAAAGTACGATCAAAACGTGAGAGAATGGTGCCGATTACTAGAAAAGCTATACGAGTGCTTAAGAAGTATCTTAAGGAGGCAAGGGAGAACCGTCTTCTGAATCCAAATGATCCATGTTTGTTTCCTGGACGTAACGGAACACGCATGTCCAGGGTCGGATTTTGGTCAATGATAAAAAAACACGCACAGCGAAGCGGAATCAGCAGCCGGATCAACCCTAGAATTCTAAGGCATTCATTTGCAGTTCATTTGTTACAGAACGGTATTGACCTTTCTGACATTAAAGAACTTTTTGGCTATGTCAGCTTAGATGCAACCCTTCAGTATGCTCATATTAATCGTCCCGATTTTATAAAAGTTTATCACGAACTTCATCCCCGCGGTAGAAAACACGCTATAAAGTAGGATTAGTATTTATTTAAAGCAAATGTTCCAAACCGTAAACAAGTTTTTTTAGGTGCATGACTTTTTTACAAGCAAGGCATACTCCCGGCATAAATGAGTCACGGTGAATAGAATCATGTCTGATTTTAAGGGTCTGGCTCTTGCCACCAAAAATTACCTCCTGATGCGCAACTAGTCCGGGAAGTCTTACAGAGTGTATGCGAACGCCCTCAGATTTAGCGCCCCTTGCCCCAAGAAGAATTTCTTTTTCATTGATTTTTTTCTGAACTGATTTTCTCGATTCAGATAACAAATTGGAAGTTTTTATTGCAGTACCTGAAGGAGAGTCTGCTTTTAGGTCGTGATGCAGTTCAATTATTTCTACGTTTGGAAAATATTTGGCCGCGTCTTGAGCATATTTCATCATCAGTACTGCCCCAACAGCAAAATTAGGAACAATTATTCCACCATTTTTATGAATTCTACAAAGTTCCTGAAGTTTCGAAACTTGATCTGGAAGCAGTCCACTGGTTCCAATAACTGGTCTTGAACCAGATTCTATAATAGCTACAGCATTTTCCATAACGACTTCTGCAGTAGTAAAGTCAACAACAACTTCTGCTTTAGTTTTTTGATCGTATTGGAAAGGTTATCTCCTAAATCAGTTTTCGCAACAAGTTCCAGTTCGTTATCTTCAGTGATCGCTTTAACAGACTCCAAGCCCATACTACCCTTGGAACCGTTTATCAATACCCTTATAAGTCTCATGGATTAAATTATTTCTAGGCTGTAGTAAAAAAACAATAACTCGGTCTGACTCGATTTTATTTTCAATTCGGCTTAGGATAGATAATTTCAACCGCATGATCATTTATTTTTTGAAAAATTACAAGACAGGGGCTTTTAAATTATGAGCAGGTGTAAATTTTATGTAATTAATACTCAAAAATCTCAGGAATTGGTGGACGGACTGCACAAAATAACTTTGGAATGTGAAAATAGATTTGATGTTCACGGATTTCTCTGGATAGATAAGGATGATGAAATTATGCAGATCCAAATACTCTTTGGTGAGATAGCTATAGAATGGAGATCCGAGAGTGGCATCAAATACAGCCTTACTAACCGTGCAACTGAAATTCCAGAAGGAATTGGATTTCATAAAGGAGTCCGGGATCTTCGTCAAGCAGAAGAAACAGATTCAATTGAGTCGGTCAAGGAAGAAGTTCTTAATGCTGAATTTCCTTCTGAGTGGTCAGAAAAAATCAAGCAGAAGTTTTAAGAAATGTGTTTTAAAGAAAATTATTTGTTATGTTTTTCTAACTCTGCTGAGCATTATTGTACATTTTTCAGAAGCCAAATCCGTAGGTGATTATGAACATTCCTGTAAATGCTTTTATATCAGTCGCTGTTTTGTTTGCCTCAGATAGAGTTGTACCTGTTTCTGTCCCGGATTTGTGAGTAACTGATATGTCCTCGCTAAGTACGGTTCCAGTTTGGTACCAGTCAATTCCAAAGTATCCTCCCCAATCAGCAGTCCATTCATTACCAATCCCATAATTCAGTTGTGTTATTGTATAATCAATATCATAAGTTACTCCTGAATAATTCCAATCCGGATAAGTAACCTTGTAAATAGCATATCCAAAGGGAATATTGAAAGAATTTCCAAAATAATATCTGCCATTAATCTCAGTTGCAGTGAAATTAATTGTCTGCGAATTTGTTGTATAACCTGCTGATTCGCTATAGTCGGAATATGAATAATCATAATCACCCGCACCCTGAGTATATCCAATTGTCCAGACTTCACCTGGAATCTCAATCTGAGTTGGATTTGTTGTGGAGTAAATTAAATGAGATTTCCACTTCATTATTCCAGATTTGAAACCTATTCTTGCTGTCTGATTTAGTCTGTTAGTTGCTGAACCACCTCCAGAACTTCCTCCACCTCCTCCAAAACCCCCGCCTCCAAAATCTTGAACCTGTGCAAACGAAATACTTACGCTAAACAGAAACGTAAAACAAAAAAAGCATAATTTAATGTAGTAGGAAATTCTAGAGTCCATGACTTTTTTCATTCATAATTTTTTCAAAAATTTTGACGTACTTTAATGATTATTTTAAAATATAAGACTTAGACTAATAACTATAGAACAACCTTATTATAGAAATGGCATTTACTAGTTAAGCTTATGACCTCGAAATACTTTTTAAGTTCAATAACATTTATGACTGTCCCTGAAGAAATAAAATTTGCCATTGATTTTGCTAGTCAAAGGAGGGTCAATGGATAAAAGCTAATAAAAGTCCATCCACAAAAACTATTGAATGAATCAAATGAAATTTGATCAGAAGCCAAATCCAAAAGTTAATATTAATGCCCCTCCAAAAGCATTAACATCAGTTGATTCTTCCTCAGCCGCCGCCTTTGTGGCAGAAGTCTCAGTACCAGACTTGCGAGTAACTGTTATTTTATCACTAAGTTTAATTCCTCCTTGATACCAATCTATTGCAAGGAATCCACCCCAGTCATAGGTCCAATCGTTTCCAATGCCAAAATTTAACTGAGTCATATTATAATCAAGTTCATAATTCACATTCGAATACGTCCAATCATCCTTATGAATATTATAAATTGCTACACCAAAAGGAATATTAAATGAATTTCCAAGATAATATCTTCCTGTTAGTTCCGTTGTAGTAAATGTCCAGATATCCTCCACTGTCGAACTGCCCGATGTTGTGGTACTTTTTAAATCCCCCGAACCATATACAAAGCCAAAAGTTAATTCTTCACCCGGAAATTCAAGTACAATAGGAGAAGAAATTAAGTACATAAGATGAATCCCAGATTTCTGACCTAATCTAAAAATTTGATCTTTCCTATTACCCGCCGAGTCGGCTGCAATAACAAAAGAGTTTAACGAAAACAAAGTAGCCGCACATAGAATAAATTTTTTCATTTTTTTGCTCCGATTCAGATTCATTAGGAAGATATATTAAGAAATCAATATCTACTATACCAATGATACAAAAACCAAAAAAATTAGTAAAATTGAGAGCCCAGAAGTTGCAAACAAAATTTATTAAAATCAATCATGCCTTAATGCAATTTAAAGGCCCGAATTTAAGCAATTAAATATAAATTAACAGTAATAGAGGAAATGTTGAAAATTTAGAAAGCTAACAATCTTACTAAGCACAAATTTTTTTGAGAATTTATAACCAGCATTTTATGGCGCCGTTTTTGAGAAAATAGATGTTTGGAGCTATTTTGATGTATAATTTTAATCCCCCGCCGTTCTTAAAACTGGTCTCGAAAAAAATTAAGCTGTAATCTAAACTCAAGTTTAATATGCTTCCACAAGCTTAATCATAAATCAAAGAAAAATCTGGTCATGTTCAATACTATGATTTAATCATTTTTAATGTTTTTTATGTGAGTGGGCAAACTGAGGTTTTTCATATAAATTTAAATTAATTTTCCTTGATAAATGAAAAATTCATATTCAAGTTATTCCTCATTGTATTGAATAGTTCGTGACATCCATGTTGGTGAGTCTGGATGATGCACAGGGAAATCTGGCACAAAATCCAACCCTACCTCCAGCAAGCGAAAGATCAACTTTGCTGTCAGACCCCAAATATCATATCCTTGAAATTCAAAATGGTGAACTATAACAGGGAATGAGAATGTTTTTTTTTCCTCTGACCAATGATTTTCACTTTTCATGAAAAATGCAAGAGGTACTTTGAATACAGACTCAATTTCATCGGTATTGGGCACAGGTTCAAAATCTGAGGGAATCAAGCCCACATATGGCGTCACCAAATAGTAATGAAGCGAAAGAATCTGATCGAGCTTCCCAATAATATTAATTTTCTCCCACGATAAACCAATTTCTTCATGCGTTTCACGAAGTGCAGTATGCATTGAACTCTCGTCATCACTATCCTGCTTTCCACCAGGAAACGAAACCTGGCCAGGATGTGAACGCATTTCATTTGAGCGACGAGTAAGCATCAAAAAAATCTCACCTTCAGACTCCAACAGTGGAATAAGTACCGAAGCACGTTTGCGCACCTTAAAATTTTTCGGTGGATTATGTTCAGCCAGAGCCTTTCTAATTCTCTCAACTTCTCGGATCATGGATCAAAAAAACGCTGTCTGTTTTCCTGCCAGTATAAACCGACAATTTTAAGTATTTTCCTGCTTGCCTCAAAAGAAGTTTTAGCAAATGCTGGAGTGAACTGTATATTTTTTTTACTGGTGTTTCCTAAAAAATCTCGATCAAGAGCACTGTCTAGTACAGCGCACTGTGATCTAGCTTGCTCGAACATGGTAGATACTGAATTGCACTGATTCAGCATTTCAGTGGAAGAATATGCCGGAAGCTGAAAATTTCCATGTGCCTGCAAAATTGAACTGAGAGCATTTATTGTAGCTTGGCTACTGAAGAGACAGCTTGTGTCAGGATGAGATTTGATCATTGATTTAGCCATTTCCAAATCATCTTTGGACTGTTCCCACGAAACCTTCGCTCGACGAATACTTCTTTCAGATTCTTGTACTTTTTGCATAAAATGTGTTATAAAGTGTAGAAGTTAAAAAATAATTGAAGTATTATTTTTATTAGAACCGGAGCAAATTCTAACCTTTATATTTCTGCAAATTATATATAAAATTATAGGAACAAGCTTCTTATTTTTTTCAGGTTTTTTTGTAATATTATTTTGAGTACACAACTACAAAAATTTTTGGACTTATTTATCATTAAGAATGGATTCAGTCGATACTGTGATTTTCGAGATATTTTTCTATATCATGACAAATTTTCTCATCCAGCATTACATTGCCATTTACAGGCCTGTTCTTTAAATAAATGCATACTTCCCGAATGGTAATTATAGACCAGACCGGGACTCCTGTTTTTAGCTTAAATTCAGTAATTGTGTCCACTCCACGGGAACTGCATTCCATACGATCCAGAGCCACCAAAACTCCGGAAAATTTAATCTTGCAGAGTTCCCAGACCATTTCTATGGACTCAATTTTTGTATTTCCATCAGTGAACACGTCATCAACCATAACAGCTACGTCTTCTGGTTGAGGAAAATGACCAACAATGGTTCCCTGATCGCCGTGTGTTTTAAATTCTTTACGATTAAAAAAATAACCAATGTTACGGTTAAGTTTTTTTGAAAGCGTTGTTGCGGCAGTTACGCACAATGGAATTCCCTTGTATGCCGGACCAAAAAGAAGACTGCAGGAGGGAAGATGATGTTCAATAGCCGAAGCATAGAATTGTCCAAGCTGTTCTATTAAAGCTCCGGTGTTAAATTTGGAAGAGTTAAAAAAGTAAGGAGAAACTCTCCCGCTCTTTAGTTTGAAATTGCCGAACTGAAGTGCATTTGATTTGACTAGAAATTCTGCAAATTGTTTTTTATATTTTTGCATTTGACTTAAGAACAGAATTATGAGATACGTTGAAAGCATATCAGGAACTCTAGTGCAACTCAATCTAGGATAGATTATTAATCTGAAAATTATATATAACACTGATACAAAATAAATGCTATGTCCACAGATAAGGGGGGGGAAAGACTGCAAAAAGTTATTGACTCATTGATGGTTTCGTATAAGGAGCATCAGGATATAGAGCACATCGGTGATATGAATATTCCAGCAAAAGAGAGTATTATTAACTTAACTGAGGACATACAGGTGCTTCTTTTCCCGGGTTTGATCCGCCAGGAGTCCTTTGACAATCTTAATTTACCACATCTGATTGGACAAAAAACTGTATCTATTTTTTACCGTCTCAGGGAAGCCATTGAACTTGTACTTTGCTGGAAAGCTTCACTTGAGGGAGAGCTTTGCCATGAAAGACCAGAATTTGGAGATCAGGTAGAAAGCATTACCTATGAATTCTTGGGATACCTTCCCAAACTGCGCGAAATTCTTTCAGAGGATGTTGAAGCAATTCTTCGTGGAGATCCTGCTTCTGTCAGCAAGCGTGAAATTGTATTGGCTTATCCAGGACTTCAGGCAGTAAGTGTTTTCAGAATTGCTAACTTTTTGTACCAAAGGGGCGTACCACTGATCCCAAGAATCATGACTGAACACATACATTCAAAAACTGGAATTGATATTCATCCGGGCGTCTCAATAGGTAGGGGGCTGATGATCGATCACGGTACAGGGATTGTAATTGGTGAAACGGCTATTATCAAGGATCAGGTAAGGCTATATCAGGGAGTCACATTAGGTGCGCTAAGTCCTCAACATTCTCTAGCTAACCCTGACTTAAAACGTCATCCTACAATTGAGCGTAATGTGATAGTCTATTCAGGAGCAACTATACTGGGAGATGTAGTTGTTGGAGAAGGATCTATTATAGGAGGTAATGTCTGGCTTACACACAGTATCCCCCCTAATAGCAGGGTTTTTTTGAAGGATGCCGATTCTGTTCAAGTTGAAAGAGTAAAGGCGAGCTAGATAAAAGTTTGCAAATACTGACTAACTAAGTAGATAATTAATTTAAAGTTAGCAAATTTTTAACTAAATTCTATTTGAATAATTTTTTAATTAAGAAAGGTTTTTGTTCGACAAATTTAGCTTGTTCAAGAGAGATGGTATATGAGTGATATTGAATATGATGAGCAAGTAAAAACTAAATCTCAAAAAAAACTCAAACCTCCACAAAGTTATAAAGTACTGCTGCATAACGACAATTATACCACAATGGAGTTTGTAATATTTGTCCTGGAAACAGTATTTAGCAAAAGTCTATCAGAAGCAACTCGCATCATGCTGCATGTTCATAACAACGGAATTGGAGTGTGTGGTTCTTATAGTTATGAGGTTGCAGAAACTAAAGTGGAAACAGTACATAGTCTGGCAGAACAATATGAATTCCCTCTGCTGGCTACAATGGAAGAGAACTAAATTACAGTTATGTTTACAAAAGATTTAGAAATGTGTTTGATGGCAGCACAAAGTGAGGCCATTGACCGACACCATGAATATTTATGTGTAGAACACATTCTGTATGCACTTCTACATAACGATGCCGGAGTTAATGTTATCCGAAGTTGTGGAGGGGATACAAACATAATCAAGCAGGACCTAGAAGATTTTTTTTCTCAGCAGGAAGAGGTTGATGAAAACAAACTTCCACGCCAGACACGTTCTGTACAACGAGTACTCCATCTTGCAATGATGCATGTCAACAGTTCGGGGAAAGCCTCTGCGGATGTAGGAGATGTACTTGTAGCAATTCACCGTGAGTCTCAGTCGTATGCTTCCTATTTTTTGCAAAAACAGGACATTACCCGGCTGGATTTACTGAATTATATTTCGCATGGTATAGCAAAGGTCCCTGTTGAAGATGAGGAAGGTTCTGGTCATGATTATGACGGACTTGAAGAGGAAGAGGAGGAAAGCGAAAACTCCCGTATCGAGCAGAATCCACTCAAACTTTACACGCAAAACCTGACTCAGATGGCACTGGAAAAACGTATTGATCCGCTGATCGGGAGAGAAAATGAGATTCACCGCACAATGCAGATCCTTTGCAGGCGTCGCAAAAATAATCCAATTTATGTTGGAGATCCAGGAGTTGGTAAAACTGCTGTGGCAGAGGGTCTTGCGCTGCAAATTGCCAACGGGGATGTACCCGAAATGCTTATGGAAACAGAGATATACTCTCTTGACATCGGAGCATTACTGGCAGGAACCAAGTTTCGTGGAGATTTTGAACAACGGATAAAGTCTGTGCTAAAAGCGCTAGAAAAAAGTCCTGGCTCAATTCTATTCATTGATGAAATTCATACTATCATTGGGGCTGGAGCAACCAGTGGCGGATCAATGGATATTTCAAACCTGCTCAAACCAGCACTTGCCAAGGGCGAAATACGATGTGTCGGTTCTACAACTTATGATGAATACAAAAAAATATTTGAAAAGGACCGTGCACTTTCACGTCGTTTCCAAAAGATAGATATAACAGAACCTAGTCTAGAGGAAACAATTAAGATATTGAAAGGACTCAAGTCACGCTATGAAAAACACCACCAGTTGCGCTACACAAGCAATTCACTAAAAATCGCAGCCGAACTTTCTGAAAAATACATCAATGAGCGTTTCTTACCTGACAAGGCAATTGATGTAATTGATGAAGCAGGTTCACTGGTAAGGCTGCGAACAGGATCAAAAAGAAAAACTGTGGGTATTCAGGATGTTGAAAAAGTGATTGCCAGTATAGCTAGAGTACCTATTGAACGTATGAATTCGACGGACAAAGATAAGCTCCGTGAATTGGAGAAGGAATTGGGTATGCAGGTATTTGGACAGGAAAAGGCAATCGAGACACTAGTTCAGTGCATTAAGCGTTCTCGCGCTGGTCTGCACATGCCTGATCACCCGATCGGATCATTTCTTTTCACAGGACCAACCGGAGTGGGGAAAACAGAGCTAGCTAAACAACTTGCTTTTATCATGGGAATCAGTTTTAAAAGATTCGACATGAGTGAGTACATGGAGAAACATACCGTTTCTCGCCTGATAGGGGCACCTCCCGGATATGTTGGATTTGACCAAGGAGGCCTCCTTACGGACGCTGTAAGAAAGAATCCGCATTGTGTCGTTCTACTTGATGAAATTGAAAAGGCTCATCCTGATATTTTCAATATCCTTCTACAAGTAATGGATCATGCTACCCTAACCGATAATAACGGCCGAGAAGCTGATTTCCGCAATGTTGTTCTGATTATGACTTCGAATGTTGGTGCAAAGGAAATGAGCTCAACTACTATCGGATTTGGTGATAGTTCTAGAAAAGCTCCTTCTAAAAAAGCAATTGAAAAAACTTTTAGTCCTGAATTCCGCAATCGTCTTGACAGCATCATTGCTTTTGCTGGACTTCGGGAAGATATAGTTCTTATGGTTGTTGAGAAACTACTTGTTGAACTTGAAGTCAAATTACAGCAACAGAAAGTCGTTATAAATGTGACTAACTCAGTAAAAAGCTGGCTAGCTAAAAAAGGCTATGATCCTGTTTTTGGCGCACGCCCAATGGCCCGAACAATCCAGCGAGAAATTGAAACCGTACTGGCAGATGAAGTCCTTTTTGGAAAACTTGAAAGCGGAGGTGAAGTTAGTATTGGCCTGAAAAAAAATCAGCTTACGTTCAAATATTCTTGAAAACAAATAATGTCGTATTTCATTTTTGATGGAGTACTGATTCTAGGCAAGCAGTTCGAACTCAAAGGTGAGGAATCTCGTCATCTAACAAAATCTCGCCGTCTAAAGCCTGGTACCATTTTCAAAATTCAGGATCAAGAAGGTAAAAGATTTGAAGCAATTCTGAAAAGTTTTGACCGTAATAGCCTTCTATTTATTCCTCAGAAACCTGCCTCCTTTCCTCCTGCATCATCATTGCGTATTGAAATACTTCAGGCACTTCCCAAACAGAAAGCCCTTGATTTCATTCTTCAAAAAACAACTGAACTTGGCGTAAGTCAACTGGATATTTTTTGTGGGAAACATTCTCCAAAAATTTTTCATATTTCTGAAAAAAACCGCCATCTTAAACGATGGCAGCGCATTGTTTCAGAAGCATCAAAACAGTGTGAAAGACAGTTTCCTCCTGCAATAAATTTCCACAATGATATATCTGCTGCACTTAAAACACTTCCAGAATGTCCAAACTCTTGGATACTAGTTACAGAAGCAGCAAATGCTGTTTCATGGAAAAGGATAACCAGTTCAGTAAATTTAGTTAAACATCATCGCGTGCTGATAGGACCGGAAGGTGGTTTTCACAGGGATGAAATTAAGATGTCTCTTCAGTCAGGAATACGACCAGTAAATCTTGGACCGAGGATAATGCGATCTGAAACTGCGGCCATGACTGCTGTCTCGATATTGCAGTTTTTGTTGGGTGATTTATAATATAAACATAAAACACATTTTCAAAAATTAATTCTCATTTCGGATTAAACTAGCAATTCTTTTCAAGTTTCTATTCTGGTTTTAATGGAGTTCCTGCTTTAGTTAATAAAAGGTGAGTAATTAAGTTTTATTAAGACTGTATCAAAAAATTCTAAATTGTTTAACAAAATGGTTAATCTGATTATTAATATGCCAAAATTAATACTGCTGACCCTTGGAATTATTTTATCATTTTCTATTTCAGCAAATGAGAAAATTCGTGGACATTACAAGTTAGTTGGAAATAAGCCTGAGTCAAAAAACGTAAAAAAAATTGTCTTCGAGGAATTTATAAATTTTGGTTGCTCTCACTGCAACAAACTTCACAAAGCATCAAAAGACTTTCGTAAAAAATTTGCTAATCAGATTGAATTCGTTGATATTCCGATAGTTTTCAAAGGCCAAGACGATTCTCCTCTTCGTCTATATTATGTTGCAAGAAAAATTGGCAAAGGCAACCTTATCAAAGATGAACTCTTCAAGGCTAGCTTCATTCACGGAGTTAATGTATTCGATCCTGGAATAACTAATTACCTTGCGCGTTCGCTCGGAATCAGAAAGGAATTTCAAGCAGAAAAAAGCCAACAATGGGTCAACAAGTTGATTCAGGAAGGCCAAAGAAAATCATTGATTTACGGTGTTAGAGGTACACCCACTGTGGTCATCCAACATGCTTTAAAAATGGACATTGGAAAATACGGTTCGATGGACGAATTTTTGAAAAAAATTCCTGAAACAATAGAAGACCTGATGTATTAGCATAATGAGTATTGTAAACCGCCATTCATGGAAAAGTGGCGAAGACATGTCTCAATTACGAGAAAAACTCTCTCACCTTCCAAACCTCCCTGGAGTGTATCTCTTTAAGGATGACAAAGATAGCATCCTTTACATCGGTAAGTCAAAATCTATCCGAAACCGTGTCCGTTCCTATTTCAACAGATCCGCAAAACATAACCTAAGAATCAGGTTGATGACATCGCGCATTCATGATTTATCCCTTATTGTTACTGACACTGAAGCAGAAGCACTGATTCTAGAAGAGCAGTTGATAAAAAAACATCATCCTCGTTACAACGTAGCTCTTAAAGATGGAAAATCATATCCATACTGTAAACTGACCATTGGAGAAATGTATCCGCGCCTATTGCTGGTGCGCGAAAATATTGACCCAAAATCAGAGTATTACGGGCCTTACCCTTCAGTGAAGGATGCTCGTCAGGTTTTGAAAGTAGTAATGACTTACTTTCCTCTGCGTACCAGCAAAATGAAACTTGATGGCACAAAAACTTATCGACCTTGCCTTAACTTCCAGATGAAGCGTTGCATAGCCCCATGCAGAGGTATTATTCCCGAAGAGGAATACGCAAAAATTGTAAGACAGGTCAGGTTATTTCTCAAAGGACGAGACAAAGTTCTTATTAAGGAACTTGAACAGAAAATGAAAATTTCTTCAGAAAGACTTGAATTCGAAAAATCTGCTCAATACCGTGACCAAATCCTTGCCATGCGACGTATATTTGAAAGACAGATGGTGCTCGAAGTACAGGGCAAGGACCAAGATGTTTTCAACCTCTTTCGAGAAGAAGACGCTACAGGAGTGCAGGTTCTGTTCATTCGAAACGGCAGGCTACTTGGAACAGACTTTTTCTTTTTTGAGGAAAGCCTTGAAGCATCAGATGATAACTTGCTGGGGCAAGTGCTTCACAGAATTTACATGCCGGAAGGTTCAATTGTCCCTCGTGAAATTTTAATTCCATTCGAATATGCTGATAGAAAAATGTTTGAAGACGCACTGAATAAAAAATCGCACCATCGTGTTGATGTTAGATGTCCGAGGAAAGGACGTAAGAAGGAACTTGTTTCAATGGCATACAATAATGCAAAAGTTAACCTTTCAGAGAAACGAAGCCAATTCATAAAGAACAAGGATATCCTTAAGCATGTCAAGTACGAGTTAAAACTATTTCGGTTACCTATGGTAGTGGAGGCTTTTGACATTTCTCATCTTTCTGGAACAATGACTGTTGCTTCGATGGTATGCTGGAAAAATAATTCTCCTTCAAAACAAGATTACCGCAAATTTAAAATAAAAGGAATTTCAGGACCAGATGATTTCGCTGCAATGAAGGAAGTACTTTCACGACGCTACAGCCGCTCTCTTACCGAAGGTATATCTCTCCCAGACATGATACTGATTGACGGTGGTAAAGGCCAAATCAATATCGCAGCAAAAGTCCTAGATGAACTTGGTATCCTGAACGAGATTGACTTAATAGGACTGGCAAAAGGAAGGTCTGAGCGTAAAAGAGGAAGAAGCAGAGGTAAGAATATTGATTTTGAATATGTAGTGAAACCAAATCAGAAAAACGAAATTCGCATGCGAAGAAATTCTGATGTGCTTTATTTACTTCAAAACATCCGTGACGAATCTCACCGTTTTGCAATTGAATTTCAACGTAAATTAAAACGCCAGCATACACTTCATTCTAAAATTGACGATATTCAAGGAGTTGGACCTAAAAGAAGACGTCTTCTTCTGAACCACTTCGGAAGCCTTAAGGCCTTAAAGCAGGCATCTATTGAGGAAATTTTAAAGGTTCCAGGAATTCCGGAAAAACTGGCTTTAAATATCCGTACTTTTCTAAATTAATCAATAAATATCTCTAGTTAAGCAATAAGAGTTCTCGAGAAATAGAATTGTTTTAATTTAATTTCAAAAAGATTTTGACAAAAAATGAATTCAATTATAGGATTGGAGGTCATGTGTCCCCATCGTCTAGAGGCCTAGGACTCCGCCCTTTCACGGCGGCAACAGGGGTTCGACTCCCCTTGGGGACGCCATCATAGTAACTTTTTCACACCAAGCTTTCCTGTTCCTGATAAAACTTTCAAAGATCACTGTTTTAGAAATTGGAACTTATAGCAGGAGATTCTTTAACTGCAAATGGGGACGTAGCTCATCTGGTAGAGCGCAACGCTGGCAGCGTTGAGGTAAGGGGTTCGATCCCCCTCGTCTCCACCAACCTCCTCTGTAATCCCCTGCAAACAGAGGGATTACAAAATCTGCGATACAGAAGTCTCCAAGTTTAACATCAAGTTTTCACATTTAGTAACTGTTTTAGTAACTATTTTAGTAACTGTTAGTGCTAATAGTGGGTAGTAAATCTACAGCTCCTAAGGTAGTTTAGAAATGGAACTTGAATAATTTCTTTTCTTTATTTAGTCTTCACGAATATTCCTGGAATTTTAATAAAAATATCAACATTAGATTAGATTGATGTGTAAGAAAATTTTTAACATTTTTTTAACATTTTCTTTTTTTCTAATTTTTACCCATGATCTTTCTGCAAGTGAATACTACTGGAAAAATGGAACTGGTGAGGGTAGTGAATACTATTGGAAATATGCTAAGGGACAGGGTAGTGAATACTACTGGAAATATGCTAAGGGACAGGGTAGTGAATACTATTGGAAATATGCTAAGGGACAGGGTAGTGAATACTACTGGAAATATGCAAAAGGATCTTCTTACCCTGAGGAACCAATGACAAATGTATGTCTTGGAATTCTTGAAGATGGTGATGAAATTCCTTATATTTGCGAAATATATCCAATTATAAAATATAAACTAGATGAGTAAATAAACATAACACACAATTTTATTCTTTAACCGTATGTAATCTCGTATGTGAGGTTTTGATGTTAACCTTTGGAAATATAGATGGTATTAAGATAGGTCAAATTTTTAATTCTAGAGAAGATTTGAGTAAATCTGGGATTCATGCCCCGTATATGGGGGGAATTTGGGGAAATAAAAGTGAAGGTGCATGTTCTATTGTCTTATCTGGAGGATATGAGGATGATGAAGATGAGTTAAACTATGTTCTTTATACAGGTCACGGTGGTCAAGATAAACCCGGTGGGAAACAAATAGCAGATCAAGAATTTACAGGAGGAAACAAGGGTCTACAACTTAGTAATCATTACCAGCTGCCTGTGAGGATTACAAGAGGTTTTCAAATTGGAAACGGTCCTGAAAGTGGATATAGATATGACGGTCTTTACTTCGTAACCGAATATGAGAGAGTAAGAGGAAAAAGTGGTTTTTACGTGTGTCGTTTTCATTTGGAAAGTGAGATAGAAATTAATGATTTAGAAAATAAACTAAAAAATACTTTAAAACCTTCTTACGCAAGAGTAGAAAGAGTTAAAACGCAGGTTAACAGACTTAATAGAAATATAAGTTTGAGTGAGAAAGTTAAGGAAATTTACAATTATAGATGTCAGATTTGCAATGTCTTCTTGAAATCTCCACAAGGTGGGATAGTAATTGGTGCCCATATAAAAGGATTAGGGAAACCTCATAATGGTCCAGACGTAATTGAAAACATGATGTCTTTATGCCCAAATCATCATTCTCAATTTGATATGTTTTCTTTTTATATAGATCCAATTACATTAAAAATTATTGGTTTAGAAAATTATGAAGGAAAGAAGATCAATATTTCAAAAAAACACAAAATAGAGAAAGATTTTTTAGCACATCATCAGTCCGAATATTATAAAAAAAACTCATAATAAACTATAACTCTGAACAAGTTGTGTTTTTTCCCACTTTGAACCTATTTTAGTAACACTTTTTTGCGAAACCGACTATAACACTTGGTGCAAACTTAGACATTTTTTGTAATAATATTAGGTTATTATGGTAAATTAGACTAGGAGATGTAATTAGACATGGAAATCCCCCTCGTCTCCACCACCTTCCCTTGTAACTAACTGTAATCATAAGGATAAAAAAATGTGGGTTGGTTGCATCTAACCCCTAACCTCTCCGTAGGTTCATTTTAGTAACCATTTTAGTAACCATTTTAGTAACCATTTTAGTAACCACTTGTTGGTAGGATTCGTGTTTTAGAGGGATCAACAAGTGCTGATTACTGTGGTAGAAAATGAATCTAATATGAGTTTGATTACTACACCAAATTCTGGTAATACTTACTACTTCCGAAGTAGAATTCCTACTGACCTAATAGAACATTTTGGTGGACTCACAGAGTTCAGAGTATCCCTAAAATGTGCTATTAAATCTCGTGCCATAAGAACATCAAAAATTTTAGATAATACAGTTTCAAAACTGTATGAGAACATTAGAGAAGGTATGAAATCTCTGGACATAGATGACATAAAAGAAATCATGAGAATAGAGATAAGGAAACAGATTCTTTTCACACATCATATTTTTGAAGGAACAAACAGATGGAGTGAAACTGGTGTTGAAAAGAGTCTGGAATCGGTAAAACTCAAGGAGTCTAATCTCAAAGAAACTTTGGATTCAACTTTGAAAACTTATCAGAGTGAAGTTGATTCCAAGTTAGAAGGAATACTTAAATCATTGAACATTGTAGTTGAAAAGGATTCTATAAATTTTAAGAAGTTAAGGAACAAATTTATTGATTTATATGTCCTCAGATATGATTGGGTAAAGGAACTGTTAAATGAATCTGGAAAAACAGATGATGATTTCAGACTTAATGCTCAAGAAAAACTTAAAATTATATTGTTTCCAGAATTAACGAATCCTTCTGGAAAGGATAAAAAAGATGCATTTGCAAGGGGAACACATCTACAACCAGATGATTCAAATGGTTTGGAGTTACATGAAAAATTACAACAAAGTGAATCCATATTAGGGAGTAGAATCCTTCAAAATAATAATACTGGTGGAATTAAAATATCATCTCATATCAAAACTTACATTGAACGGAAAAAGATTGAAGGGAAGTCCTTAAAAGAGATTGGAAGTGATAAAGTAATTCTGGAAGAATTTGCTGAAATAGTTGGAGATAAAGAATTTTCTCATATTACCAAGAAAGAAGTTTCTGCCTATATTGATATCCAAACAAAACTGCCTCCCAATAGAAAGAAAACTCCAAAGTATAGGGATTTGAGTATTCAACAATTAGTTGAAAAGAATCTGCCCGAAAAGGAAACTCAAACACCACAGAATATCAATAAACGAATTACAAAATTATCTGTCTTTTCCAATTGGGGAGTAAAACAAGGATTAATAAATTCCAATCCATTTTTGGGGATGAAATTTTCAGTAAAAAGACAATCTCATTCAAGAAAACCATTTACGATTGAAGAACTCAGAAAAATCCTCCATCCAGAAACATATTTTCAATATACGATAGATTTTAAACATACATTCATGCCAGATAGATCGACTCATCAATTGCCATACTACTGGATTTTTCTGCTGGGGATATTTTCGGGAATGAGAACAAATGAGATGTGCCAGTTGAGGTTGTCAGATATTAAAAAAGTTGAAAAAATCTGGTTTATGTTTGTTGAAGATTCTGAAGAAACAAAAGTCAAAACAGAGAATGCCATAAGAAAAGTGCCAGTTCATCCACAACTGATTGATTTGGGTTTCATGGACTATATTTCAAAACTCAGAAGGAACAAAAAGGACAGGGTATTTTGGGAATTGAAAGAAGGAAGAGATGGATTTGCCACTAAGGTTTCCAGACATTTCAATGAAAGATTTCTTCCTGCTGTTGGAGTGTGGGAAAAATACATAAAAGTCCTTTATTGCACCAGACACACATTCATCAACAAACTCTTTTCTGAAAGGGTTGATGAGAATGTTATAAAGGTGCTTGTTGGACACGAAAAGGGGTTCACTATGAAACAATATGGAGGAGATCCTTTTACACCAGAAGTGCTTCTGGAAGAGATTGCAAAGGTGAATTATTCAAAAATAAACTGGAAGAAACTTAAAATTTAATACAACTGAAGGAAATACTTCATTTTCAAATTAATCAGAAAATAGTTTATATATATTAAAAGACTTTATTTTGAAGTGTTAAGAAATTTCAATTTTCAGATTGCTCTACGACTGAAATATTTTAAGAAATACGAATGGTTGCAAGTTCCAATGACATAAGAACCAACTCAGACAAATCATCAATATATGAAGACAGAGGATGGAAAAGATCTGATCCTGTTCCAGACCACATATATGATATTCATAAGTCATTGGTTGAAGAAGAAGTCATTATTCGTTCAGAGATAGTCAATTGTTCCAAACATTTCATTAAGAAGTTAGAACCAGATATTCCCAATCCAGAAAAACCAAGAAGGATAAAGAGATGCCATTATGTCAATCTATGTCCTATCTGTAATAATCTACTGGAACAATATGTAGAGAAACAGATGAATCCTTATCGTCAGGTTTTGCTGGATAATGGTGGTAAGAACATTCTGATGACTTTCAAACTACGACACAATCAAAAGTCCTCCCTTAAACATCTTCAAAAAGTTCTCAAGGATTCCATCAAGAAATTGAAAGACGATAACATATGGAAAAGAACATTATTCCCATCAAAATATAGATTCTATGTAAAGACAGAATATGAGATAAGTTGGAGTGAAGAGAATGGATTCCACCCACATTGCCATTTACAAATTGGAACTACTAATCCAATGCCGACAAATGAAATGCAATCTCTAATTGCTAATGCATGGAAAAGAATTGTAACTACAGTAAGTCCTAACAAGTTTTTCATCCCCAATCTCTCCAATGGTGTTGATGTAACCAATACACCATCTGGAAAACATTCAAAAGATAAAGATCCTTATGGAATGGATGCTCTGAAAAAGATGCAAAAGAAATCCAATAAGAAAATAAAGGAGAAGTTCAAGAAATTGAATTCGGCAGGTTCTGAAAGAACAAAAGGTTCTTATTCCCTCATACAAATGCAATCAAATCTGAAAGATATTTTCATTCCTGTGCTAAAAGAAATTTATAGAACTACTGTTAAAAGATTTCGTAGAATTTTCTTTAATGTGAATACCCACCACACTCTAATCTCCAATATTTCCTCTAAGTGAAGTCAATTCCCACATCCATTTGATGTGTTTATAAATAAAAGTAACTACCAGAGTGGAGAAAATCCTATCTAAAAGAGTATCGTTTTAATCGTCATTTAAATGGTAGTTCCCTAAACAATCAATTTGGAGAACAATACATGAAGAAAAGAAAACAACCTGCCAGAAAAACATCTGTCTATCTCACCGAAAATAATATTGAAATCATCAAAGGATTACAGGAGAAATATGATTTGCCAGTAAATCGCACAATCAATATGTGTCTCACAAAGTATCTTCCAGAGATGAGAGTTTGGATTTGATATGATCCTCTTATGAAAAAAAAGAAGTTCCTAACATTCAAAGACTACATCAATGCCCTCAAAAGACTTCAGAATGTTGCAAAAGAATTAGAGGACATTGATAAGGATATGGGTGGTGAGTTGTCTCGTATGGACTCCCCCGATCCAGATCAAGGCAAACAAAGGACACTATGAAAGACTTATATCAATTCAACTTATCGGTGTTGATTGAAAAGAATAAATACAACAACGAAAAGAAACTCAATAAAGAAATTGAGAAGATGTTTGAGAAAAATTATCAACTCAAAGAGATTCAATTCGTCCAGTTGAAAAAATCCAGATAATCCATCCCAAAAATTCCACTTTTCACTTCCAGATTTCTTCAGAAAAATGGAATTATACCCTCAAAAATATTGACTAAGTTGCTGAAATCATTTATAATATTACTGTAATGAGATGTGACAGTTAACTTAAATTGTGAGGGTAATATGTCCAATAAATGTGTGTCCTATTATCGGACTTCCAGTTCAACAAATACTGGTGAAGAAAAAGATTCTCTGAAAAGACAGAAATATGTGGTTAATCGATTTTGTAACAATATCGAAAATGAATTCTATGAAACTCTCAGAGGTGATGGAGATATTCTTTCCAGACCAAAATTTATTGAGATGCTGGAATTCTGTGATCGGAATGAAATCAAAACAATTGTCTTTGAGAACACCACCAGATTTTCCAGAGATTTAATTTGTTCGGAAACTGGATATGTCTATCTGAAGGGTCTTGGTTACACTCTAATCTCTTCAGAGAGTCCAGAATCATTTGTAGACGATTCTCCTACATCTGTATTGATACGGAGAGTTCTTGGATGTTTGAGTGAATTTGAGAAGAACTCTACAGTCAAGAAACTGAAAGGTTCGAGGATTAGGAAAAGACCTTTGATGAAAGACAAAGGGATCATCACCAGAAATGGAGATGGAAAAGTAGAAGGAAGAAAATCCCATTTAGAAAAGTTCCCTGAGTTGGAAGGTCTTCTGAAGAAATACAGAAGGACTATGACTTATGTCGGAATCTCTTCATTTCTAATGTCAGAACATGGAATGAAAGTTTCCAAGAGTTCTGTTCCTAATCTTCTGAAGGAGATTGATTTCAAGAAGAAGGAAGAACGGAATAGACGAAGGAGGGTGTCATAGTTTTTAGTTAGTAAGGGGGGTTATTGTTTTATCTCTTTTCCATTCACAAACTTTACAATGATGTTTCCGTTTTTATCCCCGTAAGTAATGTTCCAAGGACTACCTTCTCTAAACTCTCCAATCCCTTTATTTCCATCAGAGGAAAGATATGTTCCATGACCATGATAAGACCCATCCTTCCATTCACCTACATACTTTTCTCCATTAGGAAAAGTTGCTGTTCCTTGACCATTTGGTAATCCATCCTTGTATTCACCTACATACTTGCTTCCACCAGAGGAAAGATATGTCCCCTGACCATGATAATTATGCTGCCTGAATTCACCTACATACTTGTCACCTTTCCGATTGCCTTCTTTAAAAGTTAATTCTCCTTGACCACTCCTTAATCCATCCTTGATTTCACCTACATACTTACTTCCATCAGGGGAAGTCCATGTTCCTTTTCCATGTTTTACCCCATCCTTATATCCACCTACATACTTTTCTCCATTAAAAGTCATCGTTCCTTGACCATTTGGAACTCCATTTACAATATCTCCTTCAAATTTTACCTGTGTTTTTTGATCTCCTGTTTTAAACCACTTCTTTCCACCTTCTAGAAATTTAGAAAATGGTGTATC
>CACFAY010000027.1 GCA_902564345.1 uncultured SAR324 cluster bacterium | reverse complement strand
CAACAAATAATAAGCATCAGTTACTGTAGCAGGCATAGCAAGATTTAGCCCTGGAGTATGCATTATCCATGCTTCAAGGCTTTGGGAGTGTTGTGCTGCTCCTGAGCGGCCAGTTCCTCCCTGTGCTCGCATTACCATGGGGACGCTTATTTGGCCTCCAAACATGTATCGAATCTTTGCTGCTTGGTTTACTAATTGATCCATTGCCAACATTACAAAGTCAATATACATTAATTCTACGACAGGTCTGAGACCAGTCATGGCTGATCCAACCGCCGTTCCTAAAATGCCCTCTTCTGAAATTGGGGTATCAAGGATTCTTTTCGCACCAAACTCCTCAATCATTCCTTTTGTAACTCCATAAGCCCCTCCGTAAAGTCCGACATCTTCTCCCATTACAATTATTTTGGAATCCTCACGCATGGATTCTTGAAGTGCCATTCTGAGTGCTTCTCTATATGTTATTTGGTTCATAGAAAATTTTTGGTTACAGAGACGTTAGGGCCTTAAGGATTCTTTCGTCCACAGGAAGTGGTTCTGGAGAATCAGGCGCATATACATCTTGAAATCTTTGCATTTTTTCTGGTTCAGAGGAATTTAAAGCATACTCCATTGCCTCGTCCATCTCATTATCAATCTGTGATTTGATCCGCTCCAATTCCTCACTTGTTATCAATTTATTTTTAACCAATTGATTTTCCAGATGGGCAATTGGGTCTTTCTCTCTACCTTTATGTTCCTCTGCCTCTTCACGGTAATGGCTCTTATCTTTACGGGCGTGACCGTGAAAACGATAGCAATCTACCTTTAAAAATGCTGGGTTACCATTTCTCACACCATCCATCAGTTCTTGAGCATCGTGAAGGACTCGACAAACATCTAATCCGTCCACCTCCAACCCATTTAAACCAAAAGTTTCTGCCCTTTTGGCAAATTCGAGTGAAGCACTTGCTCGGTCCAGTCGAGTTCCCATACCGTATTCGTTGTTAATACATACGAACATGACTGGAAGTTTCCAAAGTGCAGCAAGATTCATGCTTTCATAAAGTCCTCCCTGCTGCATTGCTCCATCACCAAAAAAAGCTACTGCAACCTGTTCTTTACCAAGATATTGATAAGTTAACCCTGCACCTACAACATGCGAAATTCCCCCGCCAACAATAGCATTAGCTCCAAGATGCCCTAAATCGTTATCGGCAATGTGCATAGAACCGCCTTTACCACGGCAGTAGCCATCTTCCTTACCCCCAATTTCTGCCATCATTCTCTTAGGGTCTGCACCTCGTGCTAGGAAAATACCATGACCTCTGTGATGAGTGGTAAAACCGTCTCCAGAATTCATCACCTCACCTACGCCCACTGCAGCAGATTCTTCTCCGATAGATAGATGAAGCATAGAACCTGCTGTTCCTCCTTTTAGAAAAAGCTCACCAACTCGCTCTTCAAAAGTTCTGATTCGTAGCATTTGAGTATACATACGAATCATTGTTTGAGTTTTTGTATCCATCACAATATTATTTTTTATTTCATAAATTTTTAAAATTGCACAAAAGAATTATTATTTCTTTTAAGTAAAAGATTTTTTAATTTTTCGATTCTATATTGCTTTTTTTGATATGTCTTTCCCAATTTTTTTGATAGGAATGCCCGTGAATCAGCTATAAACTGTTCTAAATTTTAGTATTGTAGTATGTTCATGAAATTATTATAAATTTCTTTACGAACTTAATACAGTAAATTGAATGGTTTTTTAGATCATTAAGATAGAAGATATTTTTTATTTGCGACTAGTGTCCAACTACCACTATCTTTTCGGACCACCCTTTTTCGCATTCCTCCACGCTTTTTAATAATTTCATAATTTTGTCCAGCATCAGAATTATATGTAAACAAAGTGATAAGCTCAGATTCTCCTATATTAATACTCCTATGAAACCATAGTGGAGGCACATAAACTAATTGGTCTTTACTAAGATCCAATGCTTTAATCTCTCCATCAGGACTTTCCATCAAAATAATACCAGTACCACTAAGACAAAAATATGTTTCGGCGCAACGCGCTTTTTGATGTTGATGACCTCTGGTTAAAAAAAATTCCTCTCCTACACGGCCCGGTTTCATTACACTAGTTCCAAAAACTAAATCTCCATTGTTTTTAGATGAGCGATGTTCCCATACTTCGTAGACCACTTTATTGTTCCACTTTGGTAACATATTTTGAAATTCACCTTCGTTTTCATACATACCTTCCAATTCATTAAATGTCTTTGAGTAATAACCAGTCGCTTGGGGGAAAAACCCTGATTTTTTTTCGAAATCTGCCGAAATAGGATCGCTTATTTTCATTTTTCGATGAATATATTTTGATTCAAACTGTTAGAAACAATTAACTGGTAAAAATGAGTATTAAATATCTCAAAAACTCTTACTTTACTAAAATTAATATTTTATTTTTAAAAATTATATAATTATTCACATTAAGCTAACTAAATCATTAAATGTTACAAAAATCATTAAGAACATAAGAACTGAAAAACCAATCATCTGAGTTCTTTCTCGAATAGTTGTACTTAGAGGTTTCCCGTTTATTTTTTCTAGCAGCAGCATTAGGATGTGCCCCCCATCTAGAGCAGGAATAGGAAGGAGATTGAAAATTCCCAACTGAAGACTTATAAATGCCATCAGAAAAAACAGGTCTGAAATACCGCTTCTAACTGCATCACCAATTACCATACCTATTTTGACAGGTCCTCCAAGGTCATTCATTGAACCTTCACCTTGGAACATTTGTCCCAGAAAACTGAAAGTAGCCTTTGTTATGAACCATAAACGTGAAATTCCAAGTGAAAAAGATTCGGCTATTGAGTGTGATCGAAATTTTTTGGACATGCTCATGCCCAGAAGCCATTTTTGTGAATTAGGTTCAAAAAATGGAGTGACTTCCACAAGCTCAACCTCGGCTTCTCTTACAATTTCAACAATAAGATTTGAACTTGGACTTTTAATTTCTTTCCTCATAAGTTTTTGAACAGTAGGAGAAATATCACTCCAGTCTCGAATTACAAGACCATTAATTCTATTGATTTTATCACCAACTTTTATACCAGATCTTTCAGCAGGAGAGTGTGTAGAAAATCCTCCTACAACAGGTATAAGGTAGGGAGACCAGCCCATTGATCCGGACCTGTGCATTTCAATTGCGGAACCTTCTATATATATGGAGTTTCCTCCTCGATCAATATCAAAAATCATGGTTTCTGCAGGAGAAATTCGACCCATTGCGTTATGAAGTTCTTGCCAGTTTTTAACAAAAGTTCCATTTACAGCAATTATCTCATCTTTTGCCTGAATTCCTAGTTGCTGGGAGTAACTTCCAGCTTGAACATCTTTAATCCTAGGTGAATCATCTAGATATGCTGGAGTGTCCATGCCGATCCAGAAAACCAATGGCATGAAGATTGAGGCAAACAAAAGATTCATCATCGGTCCTGCAGTAAGAATATAGAAGCGCTGGAAAATGGTCTTAGAAGCATAATTTGTTGGATCATCTGGATCCTCATCGTCTACGTTCTGTCCAAACAATTTTACATATCCTCCAACTGGAATCCATGAAATCCGATATTCTGTATCTCCATACTTTTTTCCCCAAAGTGTAGGTGGAAATCCGACTGAAAACGCTTCGACTCTTACTCCTACGTGACGTGCGGCAAGAAAATGTCCAAGTTCGTGAATGAATACCAGAATTCCAAGAACGATCAAAAATGCTATTAGTGTTATAAGCATGTTGAATTAATTTTTTTGGATGAAGTTATTTGAAATTTTAATTAGCTTAAATAATTTTTTTATTACAAGATACGATTCCTATAATTTTGATGAAAAATAAAATGTATCAAATATAAAAATTTCAAAAATTTTGACAATTGTTAAGAAAAGTATAGCAGAAATGTGAATCTAAATTCTAGTTAGATTGAAGAATAGATTCCCTTTCAATTATAGGCATTCCCTCGCGCGAGTTCTTTTTAGGCTTTTAACTCTGATTAATTCAGGTCAAATTAGATATAGTTTTACGTCTGTTTTTCCAACGCTCTACATATTTATTTTAGTATTACTTTATGAGTCAAAGCATCAATTAAAATTTTAAATATTTTGAAAGTCTCTTAAAGCAAAGAAAGAAAAAGATTTGGTGTGGTAGTAAATTTTTAATTTTTTATTAACTGCCATACTTAAGACATTAGTTTTATCGCTTCTTCTCTGCCCCACTTGTCTGCTCTTACTGCATCTTCAATGGTTTGAATTTTTTTGAGAAATGTAGGAACTTCAGGGAGTAAAACTGTTTTATAAAACTGCTGCATCACTAAATTCAAATTTTTGGAGATATCTAAGAAATTGATATCTTCCTCGAGAAAAGAAGAAACTACTTTTTCGTTTGCACCATTCAGAACTGCAGGTGCTGCACCACCATGCTTGGCAGCTTTAATTGAAATTGAAAGGCATGGGAATCGTTTATAATTGATTGGCTCAAAATGAAGTGCTTTGAGAGATTTGGGGTCGATACGTGGAATTTTCAGGGGCAGTCTTTCCGGCCATCCAAGGCAATGAGATAGCGGGATCCTCATGTCAGGGAGTCCCATCTGAGCCAAGAGAGAACCGTCAACAAATTCAACCATGGAATGAATAATACTCTCTCGATGCATCACCACTTCTATGTTTTGGACTGGAGTATCAAATAGCCACTGTGCTTCGATCACTTCCAAACCTTTGTTCATCATTGTTGCAGAGTCGATAGTTATTTTGCTGCCCATCTTCCAGTTAGGGTGATCAAGTGCCTGAGCGGGGGTTATATTCTTAAATTCATTAAGCGGCTTGTCTCTTAATGAACCTCCTGATGCAGTAAGAATAAGTCTTGAAATACTTTCGGGGCGTTCATTTTTAAGTGCCTGAAAAATAGCATTGTGCTCGCTATCGGCAGGTAGCAGTATTGCTCCAGATTTGGTAGCTGTTTGCATGAATAATTCTCCTGCCATCACCAGAGGTTCTTTGTTTGCTATCGCAACGGTTTTACCTGCTTTTAAGGCTGCAAATGTTGGCTTTAATCCCGCAGCACCGACAATTCCAGACACCATCAGATCTGTTTCTGGGTCTTTAGAGATTTGTATAAGGCCTTTTAGACCGAATACGAATTCTGTATCAGAAAATATTTGTCTTAAATCACAAGCTTGTTCATCTTTTTCAACACAAACGATCTTGGGGTGAAACTCTCTAATTTGTTCAATAAGCTTCTCAATTGAACTACGGCAGGACAATGATATAATTTTGAATTTCTCAGGAAAATTTCTAACTATATCTAGAGTGTTTAATCCAATTGAACCCGTTGATCCTAAGATGGTAAGTCTTTTCATAACAAATAGAATTATTATTTGGCAGGAAAAAAAAGAGAGGACTTTATTAAGTTATTTTCAGTTTTCTTATATTAATCACTAAAGATTAAACTGATTTATTGTAGTTAACAATATTTTATATTTAAATAATATTTTTTTAATATTCAGGTTTTTTTCAACCAAATTTCACCCAAGTTTAAGAAGATAGTAAAAAACTGGTGCGGCAAACATGTGTCCATCAATTCTATCAAGTATGCCTCCATGACCAGGGAGAATTTTTCCTGAATCTTTTACATTACAGAGCCTTTTAATCTTTGACTCAATTAAATCACCAAACTGACCAAAAACTGATAAAATTACCGCCATAAGCATCGCGTTAACCCAGAACATTGACATTGTAATCTCTCCAAAAACTGCTCCTACAAGGCCTCCTCCCACAACACCGAAAAAACATCCTTCCCATGTTTTCTTAGGGCTTATTGCCGGGGCAAGCAATGATTTACCAAATCTTTTTCCACCAAAATACGCAAATATATCACTAAAACTGATTACGAATAAAAGATAGAAAAGCAACGTCGTTCCATCTTGAAGATTTTTTATCAGTGTCATGTGTCCAAGGCTCCAGATTATCCAGACCATACCGAATAAACCGAATCCTAAAGAAGAAAATTTTGAGAGCTCATTTTTTGGTGTAAAAACTAATTCAAAAATTATCCATCCTGCAGCACTAATCAACAATGTGGCATGAAGTCCTGACTCTCCTCCAAGCGCACCAAGTCCCATCATAACAGCTGCGAACGGTAGCATCCAATCTGGGAGTATAACACTAGAATCAGAGTCATTTCCCTTTCCTGCCAGCATAACTGTAAGTTCCTGTCCCCCGATGAACGCCAAGATAAGAACAACCAGTCCTACAATAAAAGTTGGTGCTAGTAATATTAACGCGATACCCACTGCAAGTGGAATCCCTGTTCTGACTCTTTTGGTTAATTCAGAAGAGGCATGTGCTTCACTCATAGGAATTAATTAAGTTGAAGTTTCAGTTAGTATACTTTTTTTTGATTTGTCTTTAACAATACTCGAAACCTTCTTTTTTGATTTGGAGGCTACAGCAGAAGCTGTTGATCGACCCATTCTTCGTTTTCTGTTCTGATACTCTATAAGTGCTTTATGTAAATCTTCTCTCTTGAAGTCGGGCCAAAGTACATCAGTAAAATAGAACTCAGCATATGCCGCCTGCCAAATCAAAAAATTGGAAAGTCTTAGCTCCCCACTGGTACGGATTATAAGGTCAGGATCTGGTAATCCTGCAGTGTAAGTATTAGCAGAGATTAATGCTTCATCTATATTTTCCGGCTGCAGTTTACTTTTTTTTACCAATTCAGAAATTATTCTCACCGCACGTGATATTTCATCCCGGCCACCGTAATTTAGTGCTAAATTTAACAGCAACCCTGTATTATCTGATGTTGAATTCAGAGCATTACTCAGGCGTTCCTGAAGGAAATCAGGCAATTTATCCCTGTCACCAATTAGCTGGAAACGAACATTATTTTCAAGCATTGTATGAAGTTCTTTTTCCAGAAATTCATAAAAAAGTTCCATCAAAGCAGACACCTCTTTTTTTGGCCTTTGCCAGTTTTCCGTTGAGAAGGCAAATAAAGTAAGTACATTTAATCCTAGCTCTGCAGCGGCTTCTACGCTTTCGCGTACAGCATTAACTGCACTACGGTGACCATGTATCCTCGGCATATGACGCTCTGCTGCCCAACGACCATTTCCATCCATAATTATCCCAACATGTTGAGGTAAGGCCTTTTGATCAATTTTGTCTAGATAACTCATTATGGTTGCATTTAAAATTTGTATAATCTGTACACGGTTTAGGCTAAGATACTAGTGAATTCAAGGCAAGATTATTGTGCTTCTTTTTAAATTACTTCCTACGTAAAATATCAAGATTGACTGATCCGTAGCGACGATGTTTAAGCAACTGCAAAGCCTTAGGGAAAAGTATTTCTCGTGCCTGATTTGACTCAACTACAATTAGAGATCCTTGTCGGATGGATTTAAGAACATGCAGTTTATTTAGAATTAGTTCATATTCATTCCCATAAAATGGAGGGTCGAGAAAAACTACACAAGGGTGTCCTGGGTCTTTAAATCTTGATAGCCATTGTGCTGAATTATCTTTAGCAAGTTCAAAGGAGGATTTTTCTGGAGAAATTGACTCTATGTTCTGTTTGAGAACTGCCATATTTTTTTGAGATGCTTCTATAAAAATTACTTTTTTGGCTCCACGACTCAATGCTTCAAGTCCAAGAGCTCCAGTTCCAGCAAAAAGATCAAGAAATATCATGCCTTTAATGTCTGCAAGACCAGATAGCATATTAAATAGCCCCTCCCTAAGTTTATTAGAAGAAGGCCTGATAGATATGCCTTGTGGAACTTTCAATTTTCGCCCTTTATATTTTCCTGCAATAATTCGAATCACCCTTCGATTTGACTTTAGTTTTATTTGTGATTCACCCCAATTGTGATAATCTCAATGAAATATTTTTTTAGGTGAAGGTAGAATGACTTCTGAAGCTATCTTAGTGCATCTTGGATTGGGGAGCAACTTGGGAGATCGCAAGAAATTCCTGAGAATTGCGTGCAGTCATTTGCGGTCTAAGGTTATGACTGAATTTAGGGTATCATCAATTTATGAAAGTGAGCCTCTTTTGAGGATGTCTCAGCCAAAATATTTCAATATGGTGGTTTGTGGTCTTACTGTTTTTTCACCACTAGAACTGCTTAAAAAATGTCAGCAGATTGAAATTATTTTGGGACGTATCCGCAGGGAGCGCTGGGGTTCAAGGGAAATTGATATCGATATTCTCAGCTACGGCAGCAGAATAATTAAAAAAAATGATCTGATAATTCCTCATCCAGAAATCGAGAATCGAAGTTTTGTTTTAATGCCGATGCTTGAATTGAATCCAAAATGGCTGCATCCTGAAAAAGGAATTAGAATCAAGGATCTTTGGGAAAACTGGCTTTTAAATCATGAGGGGCAAGACAATTTGCCTGTTAAGATAATTGGCAATACAAACTGAGAGCTTCCATATTTTCAAATCATTATTTATAGATTACGACTAACACCGAAGCCGAAGGTGAAACGAGATCCTCCTCCGCGCTGGCGTAACCCAGCCTCGCATGTTGCTACCGCTTCCTCAGTGCTGAACTTAGCACAGTCTGGATGAGTCATTACACCAGCCTTGCTCATTACAGGTTTCACGGATGAACAGGAGGATAACATTATTACTGCAATGAATGTAAGTGAAAAGTTACAGAAAATAATATTACTATTAAGATAGTTTTTGTCTATTTTTTTAATCCAGTTGATTGTATGCCCTAATTGTTAGAAATTCTTCAAATTCTTTCTGAGTGACCAATGTAAGAAACAATTCCTTTGCCTGATCAGTTTTTTCCTCGTCATATGCTTCCCCATAAGCTTCCCTAATTTTATCAAGTTCTTCGGGAACTATGCTTTTTACCATATCAACAGTGATCTTGCGCCCGTCATCAAGCTTTCCATCAGGATGTTGACACCACTGCCAGACCTGAGACCTAGATATTTCTGCTGTTGCAGCGTCTTCCATCAGGTTAAAAATAGCCACTGCTCCCGTGCCTCTAAGCCAAGCTGAAATATATTGTATTCCTACACTGATGTTATTTCGTAAACCAGCTTCAGTTATTTTTCCTTCAGGAATTTGAAAATTCAACAGCATCTCTGAGGATACTAGAACATCCTCACGCATTTTGTTCATTTGGTTAACTTGTCCATTTTCGAAAGCATTGCTGAAAACTTCTGTACAAACCTGAACAAGATCAGGATGAGCTACCCATGAACCATCGAATCCGTCTTTAGCCTCTCGCTCTTTATCTTGACGCACTTTTTCCAAAGCAACCCGGTTGACTTCTTTATCACGGCGGCTTGGAATGAAAGCAGCCATTCCTCCAATTGCCAAAGTTCCCCTAGTGTGACATGTTTTTACCAGCAGTTCAGTATATGCTCTCATTAAAGGAGCAGTCATGGTAACTTGTGCTCTGTCAGGCCATATAAAATCTGGCAGATTACGGAATTTTTTGATTGCGCTGAACATATAATCCCATCGTCCAGCATTTATTCCGGACATATGCCTACGTAATTCGTAAATAATTTCTTCCATTTCAAATGCAGCTAAAATAGTCTCTAGGAGTACAGTAGCCTTAATGGTGCCTGTTTTTACTCCAAGTTCTTCTTCAGAAAAAGTGAAGACTTCATCCCATAAACGCGCTTCCAGATGGTTTTCTAATTTAGGTAGATAAAAATAAGGGCCAGTACCTTTTTCCAGAGTACGTTTAATATTATGAAATAAATATAGTCCTGCATCGACCAGAGCACCACAAGCAATTTCTCCATCTATAAGGATATGTTTTTCATCCAGATGCCATCCGCGCGGACGTAATATTAATGTTGCCAGACCATTACTGTTAAGCCTATATTCCTTGCCTTCAGGGCTTGTAAATTCTAATGTACGTTCATAAGCATCTATCAGATTTTGCTGACCTTGTATCTGGTTAAACCAGCTTGGTGTTATTGAGTCTTCAAGATCTGCCATAAAAATTGTAGCGCCTGAATTTAGGGCATTTATCATCATTTTTGCTTCAGCAGGTCCGGTAATCTCACATCGACGATCATTAAGATCATCTGGAACCGGGTCAGCCTGCCAATCTCCATTCCTTATAGATTCTGTTTCTTTCAAAAATCCAGGCATTTTACCTGAAAGTATTTTACTGTGAATTTCCTTACGCTTTTCCAGCAGCAAGTTTCTTTTGGCGCCAAATTTGTGGTGCAGTTTGAGAATAAAATCCTGAGCTTCTTCATTAAGTATATTCTCAAATCCAGGATGCATCTTCCCGGTAATGGAAATTGAATTCATGAGTCTCCTATTTGGACAGAAATTGTATTTTTACTCGGAGGGTATGAGTAGATTTCTGCAGAATTTTTAAAAATGAATGAAAAAAAATTAAACCGTTACATATTTACCATAAATATCTTAATTTTTCAACCATGAGAATCTAAGAACAAATAGAGATCAGGATATCTTTATTAAGGGCTGCAGGAATTTATATGCTTATTATAATGATTAAAAATTCATCGCAAACACTATTTTAATATGATTAATATTTAATCATATTAAAATATTATGCATGTTTAGTAATTAATCATAAAAATAATTTTATCTATTATATCAACATTATAAAAAAATATTTAGTGATCTAAATAAACGGGCATACTCTTTGAGTATGGTAAGTAAGGAATTAAAAATGTTTTGTTTGATTAAGTAATATAAAAAATACTTCTGAAGACAATGCATATTCATAATTGCTAATCAAATAAGGAAATCCTAATTTAATTTTTTTATAAGGAAGATTATGCAGAAAAAAATAGAAGCGATAATTAAACCCTTTAAACTTGAAGAAATAAAACAGGCACTCGCAGAAATAGGCAGCTTTGGTATGACAATTTCAGATGTCAAGGGATTTGGTCAGCAGAAAGGACACACTGCTCTATACAGAGGTGCAGAATATGAAGTTGATTTTTTACCTAAGACAAAAATAGAAATCATTGTTTCAGAGGAAATGGCGGACTTGGTTATTGAAACAATTGAAAAAACAGCAAAAACAGGAAAAATCGGTGATGGAAAAATTTTCGTTTATGATGTCTCCCAGGCAATCCGAATCCGTACAGGTCAAACAGGAAATGAAGCAATTTAATCATTATTAATAATAACTTATATTTAACATAATAAGGGGAAGAAATGGAATTTTCAGAAGAAATGAAATATGTACTGGACAGCTTTTGGTTATTGATCAGTGGATGCCTCGTGATGTGGATGGCTGCTGGTTTTGCAATGTTGGAAGCTGGATTGGTTCGTACAAAAAACACAACAGCCATCCTGACAAAAAATATCACCCTCTACTCACTTGCTTGCATATCATATTATTATGTGGGTTATAACCTAATGTATGGAAGTGGTAACAGTTTTGTTGGGAGTGGGGTGATGATGTCTGGAACTTCGGCAGATGGTCACAGCTTAATTTCGGATTTCTTTTTTCAAGTAGTTTTTGTTGCTACTGCGGCTTCGATTGTTTCCGGGACGGTTGCTGAAAGAATCAAGTTTTGGCCTTTTATGGGGTTCATTCTAGTTTTAACAGCAGTAATTTACCCTATTCAGGGTCATTGGAGCTGGGGAGGAACGAGCTTAGGTGGTATGTTAGATGGATTCAGCGATTTTGCCGGTTCAACGATTGTTCACTCGGTTGGTGGTTGGGCTGGACTTGCTGGCGTATTGTTATTGGGAGCTCGAAAAGGAAAATTTGGCTCTGATGGAGTTATTTATCCGATTCCTGGTTCTAATTTACCCTTGGCTACTTTGGGCACCTTTGTGTTGTGGTTGGGTTGGTTTGGTTTCAATGGCGGTTCCCAATTGGCTTTAGGATCAAAAGCAGATGTAGATGCTATATCAGCTGTGATCGCAAATACAAATATTGCAGCTTGTGCAGGAGCTTTGGCGGCAATGATTTTGACTCAACTATTATACAAAAGAGTTGATTTGACGATGGTTCTAAATGGAGCTCTGTCTGGCCTCGTGGCGATAACTGCTGGACCTGATTACCCAAGCATGAATCTAGCAATCTTTATTGGAGCTATTGGCGGTATACTTGTGGTTTTTGCAATACAATTTTTTGACAAATTCAAAATTGACGATCCAGTTGGAGCCTTATCTGTTCATTTGGTAAATGGTATTTGGGGTACTCTAGCAGTAGGGATTTTCAAACCGGATGTGGCCCTATTTGCACAAATCAAAGGAATAGTTGTGATTGGTATTTTTACTTTTTTTAGTAGTTTATTGGTCTGGGCAGTATTAAAATTTTCTGTTGGTATTAGGGTTTCAGAAGAAGAAGAATATAATGGCATTGATGTGGATGAATTTGGCTTACAAGCATATCCAGAATTTGTGGAAAGGCAAGGCGTCTAATTAATTTTTGTAGAGAGGTTTTACATCTTAATTTTGGCGGCAGAGTTTTCTCCTGTTTTATTTCTTTTTTCTCTGCCGCTAACCGTATTTATTCACTCATTAAAATTTTTACAGATGTCTTTATAAGAATTATATTTTATGGCACAAATTTATTTTGAGCAATTGTATCTAAATAGAATAACCCTGTCGTATTAAATGCTTATTATAAGGTAGGCTGAAATCCAATGCTTTTAACGTAGCATTTTGTATAATTATAGTATATAACTGGGGTAGATTTTCAAACCATAGCCAATAAAACACCTGCGACTACAGCTGATCCAATCACCCCAGAAACATTTGGACCCATAGCATGCATCAGTAGATGGTTTTGTGAATTTTCTTTTAAACCGACTTGGTTTACTACACGGGCTGCCATTGGTACAGCCGAAACCCCTGCAGCTCCAATTAAAGGATTGATTGGAACGCTGGAAAGTTTGTTCATAAGTTTTGCCATCAAAACTCCCGCAGCTGTTCCAAGTGAAAAGGCAATTACCCCCAAGATAAGGATTCCAATTGTTTCAATGTTCAGAAAATCGCCTGCAGCTAGCCTACTTCCCACACCAAGTCCCAAAAATATAGTGACTGTGTTAATAATGGCATTTTGAATTGTTTCCGAAAGGCGGTTAATTACACCGCATTCTTTAACCAGGTTCCCAAACATGAACATACCTATTAATGGTGCTGCTGAGGGTAGAAGTAATGCACAAAGAGTCAGTGTAGCCAAAGGGAATAAAATTTTTTCTCTGCTCGAAACATAACGCAACTGGCTCATCTCAATTCTCCTTTCTCTCTGCGAAGTCAGTAATTTCATGATTGGTGGTTGAATGATGGGAACAAGAGCCATATAGGAATAAGCAGCAATGGCGATTGCACCGAGCAAGCGTGGAGAAAGCTGGCTAGCAAGGAATATTGCTGTGGGACCGTCTGCACCCCCGATTATTCCAATAGATGCCGCATCACGAAGTGAGAAATCAATTCCGGGAATTGTGTTCAGTGCGAGTGCTCCTAGTAATGTTCCAAAAATTCCAAACTGTGCTGCACCACCTAGTAAAGCGGTTTTGGGGTTGGCAAGCATCGGTCCAAAATCTGTCATGGCACCAACTCCCATGAAGATCAGTAGTGGAAATATTCCAGTTGATATTCCTATTTCATAAATATAGTAAAGGATGCCGCCGGGCTCAGAGAGACCTGCTATTGGTATATTGGTGAGTACTGCTCCAAAACCGATTGGAACCAGAAGAAGTGGTTCGAAATTTTTGCGAATTCCTAGATAAAGCAAGGTAAAACCAACTCCAATCATCATAATTCTACCAATTCCTGCGGTCCATTCTAGTCTTTGGCTATTTATAAGGCTTGATATTCCAGTTGAGTTAAATAGATTCTGCAACATTTGTCCAAATGATGGCAGGGCATCAACTGAAGTTTCGCTATCCACTTTCTCTATGATTAGTGGCGAAGTTCTAAGGACACCGACAATTTGTCCTTCAACATACTGTTTATTAACTTGGAGATTAAATGACTCAATTTTCCCTGAAACTCCAGAACGAAGAATTAATTTTGAACCTTTGTAATCCCTTAAAAGAGCCAGATAGTTTCCTGCATAAACCCATTGTCCGATTTTAACATCAAGGCGTATTACCTTAGCATCGGTTGGCATTACAATATTTTTCAGATCTTTTCCCGATTCAGCAAACACATTTACGGACAAAACTAAAATAGAAAATAAAGAAAAAATCTGAAAAAGGAAAAAATTATGTTTTTTTGTGCTACTTCTTGAATGGAAGGAAATGGAATCTTTTTTAGGACTTTTTTTCATCTTTTCATCAATCAAGTGTAAGTAAAACATCTCCAGCTTGGACAGTGTCTCCAGGTTGAACGTTAATTTTCTTAATTTCTCCTGACTGTGATGATTTAACTTCTGATTCCATTTTCATGGCCTCCATAACCAACAGAACTTGGTCTTTTGAGATTTTTTCTCCAACAGTAACTTCAACTCTTACTATATTTCCGGGAGTGGGTGCTGAAATTTCTATTGTAAAGGATTTCCTTGCAGATGGAGGGTTAACAGGGATGTTTTCTTCAACCTTAGCAGGAGAAATTGTTTCACCTGAGCTGACTTGGACATTGTATGTACGCCCTTCTACAGTTATCGAGTAATCACGAGTTACGGATGCTGGAGTTGCAGAAGCAGTTAGAGGCCTGACAGGTGCAGTTGTATTTACAACTGCTGGAGTAGAGTCTTTTTTGACTTCTTGTGATTTTTTTCTGATTAAGTTTTTTCCCTTTCCAAGGAGAAAATCGAGGCCTTTTTCTTCACAGCTGGCAACAATGAAAAGGTTTTCCTCACTATCAGGCAGGTTATTATTTTTTAGAATTTTTTTAGCTGCTGGAATTCCTGGTTCCAATAAATCCAGAGGATCATCTTTGTAAGGAAGTTTGTCAAGTTGTTCGGAAGCAAGCTTTACAATTTCAGGATCAGGCTCCACGGGAGTTTTTCCGAAATATCCAAGTATCATGTTACCGTATTGAGGGTTGATTTTCTTCCACTTGCCTTCTATAACGTTGAGGTATGCTTGCTGAAAGTAGAATTGAGACACAGGAGTGACAGACGCTCCAAAACCTCCTAAGCGTACCACTTCAGACATTTCCCTGATCACATCCTGAAAAAGATGTAATGTGCCTGTATCTCTCATCATCATTGTATTAGCTGTCAAAGCGCCGCCAGGCATTGGTGAGAAAGGAATAATAGGAGATACCATACGGGATTCTGGAGGAAAAAAATAATCTTCAAAACATTCAGCAAAAATTTTCTCGGTCTTGATAATTTTCTTGGGATCAATGTCCAGAGTATAGTCTGTGCCCTTAAGAGCGTGCCACATGGTAAGGATATCAGGTTGACTTGTTCCGCCACTGACAGGGCTCATTGACAAATCAATGCGGTCAATTCCACCTTCAATTGCCCCCATATATTGGTTAACTGAAGCTCCTGCAGTATCGTGCGTGTGTAAGTGCAGTATTGTTCCTTCTGGAGCCATTTTTCTGGCACCTTTAATAGTTTCATGCACTTTCCTTGGATTTGCTGTTCCACTTGCGTCTTTAAAGCAAATTGAATTGAAAGGTACATCAGAATCCAGAATATTTCTTAAAGTATCTAAATAATATTTTGTGTCATGAGCACCTTCACATCCTGGGGGCAAATCCATCATAGTAATTACAATCTGGTGATGTAGGCCATGAGCAGTGATACGTTCAGCTGAATACTTTAGATTTCGCAAATCATTCAAGGCGTCAAAATTTCGAATTGTAGTGATACCATGCTTTTTAAACATTTTAGCGTGTAGATCTATCATGTCCCTAGGCTGCTGGCGTAAGCCAACTACATTAATACCTCTTGAAAGTGTCTGCAGGTCAGCATGCGTTCCAACCTTTTTTCTAAATGCGTCCATCATGTCAAAAGCAGATTCATTGCAATAAAAAAAAAGGCTTTGGAAACGTGCCCCTCCTCCTGCTTCAAAATACTGCATACCTGCTTCTACGGCTGCTTCCAATGCGGGTAGGAAATCTTTGGTTGCTACTCGAGCTCCAAATACAGATTGAAATCCGTCACGGAAGGATGTCTCCATAAATTCAATTTTTTTCTTTGCCATGATGTTTTTTCTAATTTATTTTTGTTTTAATATAATGCTGAGAAATTGGTTATGAAGTATTGTTATCGGATTCATAATTTGCAATTGCAGCAGCAAATACTTCGATAGGCACTTCGAAATTAGGGACAGAATTATATTTTATTGAGTTTGATTTACGACTAAAAAGTAATAACTTCTCCTGGTTAATTGAGAAATTACGTGTAAAAATTTTTATTAACTCAATTGAGGTAATTACTAACAAAAGGAAAAGCATGACTGAGGCCATACCCACAATCATCAATTTAAGTCCTTCCAGCACCATTTTTTAACAGGCCTTTTTTTGATTTAAATAATTTCGGCATAACATTGACTTGACCAGTATGCATGCTTTATTTAACGTATTCTGACTGGAGAAGTTTATAATATTATGGCTTTTTTTTCAAGGGATGTATGTCATTAGTACAAAGTCAAATTGAATCATTTGAACAAAATGGTTATTTAGTATTGGAGAACTTTGTTTCTCATGAGGACTGCAATAAATTGCGTGTTCGAGCGTCAGAAATAGTTAATGACTTCGATTATAACCAATCAGTTACCATTTTTACCACTAATGAACAAACAAGACACTCAGACCTCTTCTTCTTAGAATCTGGAGACAAAATTCGTTGCTTTTTTGAAGAGGAGGCCTTTGATGAAAATGGGAAATTAAAACAGCCGAAGGAGTTATCAATCAACAAAATTGGCCATGCTATGCATGACCTTGATCCTATTTTTGATAGATTTTCTAGGACAGAAGAACTTGAGACTGTTGCAAAAGATGTTGGTTTTGATGATCCTAGAATTTTGCAATCAATGTACATTTTCAAACAACCAAATATTGGAGGAGAAGTTAGCTGTCACCAAGATGCAACTTTTCTCTATACTGAACCAGTAAGTGTGAAAGGTTTTTGGTTTGCACTGGAAGATGCTTCCAAGGAGAATGGCTGTATGTGGGTTATCCCAGGGGGCCATAGATATAATCTTAAATCCCGTTTTTACCGAAATAAAAAAGGTAATGGAACTGAGATAGAAATTTTAGATGGCTCTAAATGGGAGACATCAAAGTTGGTGCCTCTGGAGGTGAATGCAGGAACAATGGTAATACTGCACGGACTTTTGCCTCATATGAGCTATGCAAACCGTTCCAACCTCACGCGCCATGCTTTCACTATGCACCTTATTGAAGCAAGTGCAGATTATCCTGAATGGAACTGGTTACAGCGCAATTCTGATCTGCCCTTACGAGGATTTTAATTCAATGTTTTTGACAGGCTCTTACTTAGGTGCGGATATTAAAGTATAGTTCTGAGGCTCTCTATGAAGACTAAAATTGAAAATGTTTTCTTTAATTTCCTTACAACGATCTAGGTCACATTCTGCAACAATAAGTTCATCTCCTAATGTTTTACATTCTGCCACAAGTTCACCTGTAGGCGCGATGATGCATGTCCCACCTATTAGATCGCATTTTTCTTCTTCCCCTGCCTTTGCAACGCCTACAATCCACGTTCCATTTTGATATGCTGCTGATTGTAAAACCAAATGGTTATGAAAATCCTGAAGGTGATCATGTTCTGGTGCAAGTGGGTAATGAACTGGAGTGTTGTAGCCTAAAGCAATCAGTTCTGCTCCTTGAAGTCCCAAAACTCTAAATGTCTCTGGCCATCGACGGTCATTACAAATACACATTCCAATTTTTCCCCCTAAGGCTTGGTGAACTTTAAATCCTAAATTACCAGTTTCAAAATATCTTTTCTCTAAGTGTTGGAAAGGACGCCAAGGTTCAAATTCTTCATGACCAGGAAGATGAATCTTTCTATATTTACCTACAATTTTGCCAGTTTTTTCAACGAGAATTGCTGTATTGTAGTGGTGATGAATACCATCTTCAATTTGAAGTTCAGCATAACCAATATTAAAGCCCATTTTTAATTTATATGCTTCTTCAAACAATGGCTGTGTAGCTTCATTGGGCATTTCTTTTTCAAAGAATTTATCAATTTCAGATTGTTTTTCAAAGTACCAGCGGGGAAAGAAAGTAGTTAATGCCAGTTCAGGGTAAACAATAAAATTGGCATCCTCCTTTTTAGCTTCCCTCATCAGGGAGATCATACGATTTACTGCTGAGGAACGAGATTCTTCCCTTGATATTGGACCTAACTGAGCAGCAGCAACTTTTATTTTTCTAGTCAATTAAATTACTTCCTCAGATTTATTTAACATTATTTGTAACAATACATTTGCACCAGCTTGAATGTGTTTCTTTTCGGTGAATTCTTTCACGTTATGGCTTATACCATCTCTACTTGGCACGAAGATCATTGCTGTTGGACAATTAGGCGCAAACATCTGTGCGTCATGACCAGCACCAGATGGTAATGATTTTACTCGGTAACCCATTTTTGAAGCAAGATTTGATACCATTAATACCATGTTTTTATCAAAGGAAACAGGTTCAAATCTAGCAAGAGTCTTAGATTTAAAAGTAACTCCCTCAGCTGAACAGGTTTTTTCAATTATTGATTTTACTTCAAGCTCTGCTTTTTTTAATTTTTGTTCATCTGTATTTCGTAAATCGACAGTTATTAATGCTTCTTTTGCAATTACGTTAACTAAACTAGGATTAAGTTTAGTAACTCCTACAGTCCCAATTTGATGGCCTCCCATTTCTTTTACAAGTCGCCTCACTCCAACAGAAATGGCTGATGCTACGTAACCTGCATCGTGCCGGAGTCTCATGGGAGTTGTTCCAGCATGATTTGCTGTTCCAAAAATTTTATATTCATTCCACGAAATTCCTTGAACACCTTCTACAGCACCGATTTCATAGTTTTCTAAATCTAATATTGGCCCTTGTTCAATGTGAAGCTCTATGAAACTATCTGCACGAAAATTATTAGTTGGTGATTTACCGCAGTATCCTATTTTCTCAAGTTCCTCACCGACGCTTTTACCATCCAAATCTTTTACTTTTAACATTGAATTAAGATCTAGAGATCCTTGATGAACTCCGCTACCCATCATATCTGGAGCAAATCGGGAACCTTCTTCATTAGTGAAAAATCCTACTCCAATAGGTTTTCTAGTTACTATTCCTGCATCGTCTAGTGTTTCAATTACTTCTAATCCTGCAAGAACTCCTAAGTTACCGTCATAAATCCCTCCAGTTGCAACAGTATCAATATGAGATCCAGTCATTACTGGTCTAACGTTTTCTTTACCTTTACGAAGTGCTATAACGTTTCCGATTTGATCAATTGATATATCTAAATTAAGTTTCTTCATCCAATCTACAACTAGATCTCGGCCTTTGCGATCTTCATCACTAAGCGCTAACCTGCAAACGCCTCCTCCATCTATGGAACCGATCTTTCCTAGTTTTTCGATACGACTAACTAGTCGTTCTGTGTCTACACGCAGATTTGATGACATATTAATCAAATAAAATATTTAATTTAAAAAAGTTGTGCCAGCATCTCCAGAGAAAGTCTCTTTAAGCAAATCAACGTTTGTAATGTAGGCTTTTTTACCCCCAGCATTTAGAAAATTTATTATTGATTCAATTTTAGGACTCATGCTACCTTCTTGAAATTGAGATGATTTATAAAGAGAGGTTGCTTCTTCAAGAGATAGGATTGGGATGCTTTCTTCATTTGTTTTTTGAAAATTTAGTTTAACAGAATCAATATTAGTTAGAATTACTAATTCAACTTCAATTGGATTCCCTCTCGATACTGAACGTTCTAAAATCATTTTTGCGAGTAAACTGGATGAAAGGTCTTTATCAACTACGCCTTCAATTCCTTTGTATATTTGAGCTTGAGATTCGCCCTTTGAGACTTCTCTTTTATATGAAATATCGTAATTGCATTCATATGTTTCGTGATTTTTATTTTTTTTTGGAGAAACTTTTACTACTGGAATTCCTCCACCACCAACTGTAATAGGTATATGGCCAGATAAATAACAGGCTTCAATAATATCAATTTCCACAATTCCTATTGGCTTTGGAGACGGTACCACACGTCGCCAAATTTCCAAAGGGGCCTTTGTTTTACCTGAGAATTTTATGAGTGAGTTTAATTCTGGTGTGTCAGCATTCTTATAAAATTTTGCGCAGTAGTCCTGATTTTCACTCATTATCTGCGTTGCTTCCTCTTTTGTTAATGGAGGACCTATAAATTTGATTGGATTCTGGAAGGCAGGATCATCTGCATCAACAATTACCTGTGTAATTATTTCAGCAGTATTTATTCCCAATCCCCTGACACTAAGTGAGTTTGAAAGCTGGGCCAGCATGTATCCAAGAGCTCCTTGAGAATCTGCTCCACAGACGTCAAGCGGCAGAGGGAAAAGGTGTTTACTTGAATATTCTGATCTTAATAATATATTCCCAATTTGAGGCCCGTTGCCATGAGTAATTATATAAGAAAAATTTTGATTTTCTTTTATAAAATCAGCTAAAATTTCGCATGTTTTTGCAGTTCTATTCCATTGAGCGCGTATATTCTGATTTATCAGCTTACCTGTAATTGGATCAACTTCAACAGGGGATATTTCATTTCCTCCTAAGGCAAAAATGATAAGTTTGTTTTTTCCCATCATGATTTATCAGGCTTTAGGCTCATTTTCTTAAGTGGTAGTTCGTATTGACGCTGACCGTTGTACTGAAAAAAAGCGTTCGAAACTGCTGATGCGGTTGGAACAAGACCAATTTCACCTACACCTTTTGCCCCACATGGTCCAAACTCATCCGGTTCCTCTACACCTATAACTACTATTTTTGGTGTTGAAGTGGCTCTAATCATACCAAGTTTACCAAGCTTAGTATGCTTTGGTATTCCTTCCTGCATTTCAAAATTTTCAGAAAGTGCGTAACCGAGACCCATATGTACAGATCCTTCAAGCTGTCCTTCGAACAAGACAGGATTAATTATTCTTCCGGCATCATGTGCAGCAAAAACAGTATCGATTTGTCCTGAATCGTCAAGTGTAACTACCTGCGTTGCATAACTATATGAGTAATGTGTCTCTGGATCTTCGCTATTTGATGATAATGATGTTGTCCAGTCACAAGTCCATTCTCCCTCATATTCACGTCCAACTAGTTCTTCTAGTGAGTGAGTTTCAAGGTCTACTTTAATTTTTGAACCGGCATCCAGTACGCTGTTACCAATAATTGAGGTGCCTCGTGAAGCGGTTGTCATTCCTGCTGGAGCCTCTTTTGAGGTATCGACTTTGACTGAGATAAGTTCTGGACTAATCCCAGTTGCTTCGCACAAAAATTGAACGGCCATTGTAAAAACTCCCTGTCCCATTTCAGTCCATCCGTGGTGAATAGTAACATTATTAGGAGAATCAATAACCACCTTTACCTTACCTTCATCTGCTATTCCATTACCGATTCCGGTGTTCTTCATACCACATGCAATCCCTGCGTATTTAGCACTTTGAAATTTTTCTTTGACTGCTAAAAGCGTTTTTTGAATTCCTATACCTGATTTTATTTTCTGACCTGTTGATGTACATTCACCGGGTTTTAAAGCATTATCGAAGCGGATTTGCCATCTATCAAATCCTCCAAGTTCACATAACTCATCAATACAGCTTTCAACTGCAAAATTAATCTGGTTAACACCAAACCCACGCATAGCTCCGCAGGGTACATTATTAGTATAAACTGCTCTACTTAGGATTTCGACTGAAGGAATTGTATAAACACTTGTTGCGTGTCCAGCTGCACGCTCAAGTACCTTCATTCCTACTGAGG
>CACFAY010000026.1 GCA_902564345.1 uncultured SAR324 cluster bacterium | reverse complement strand
GTTCCCGACTCCTTATCAACGTGATACACTTGATTTAAGGTACAAACCAGTCCATATTGATTCAGAAGTTCAGGGACGTATATTCCGAGAACGTAGATTGGGAGATGTATCTGTCACAGAACGAGATCGTTACATGTTTCTGGAGACTTTGGTATCTACTGGGAAACACCTAGTTATGAGTTTCGTTTCTCGTAATGACAGAACAGATGATGAACTTAATCCATCTTCAATAGTACAAACTCTAATTGATGAACTGGAAAACGGTTATTTAAAGAATAAATTCAGTAAAATTAAGCATCCTATAAAATCATACTCTCTAGAATATTTCCCTGAACTGAATGATTCAGAAAATAATGAACCAGTTAACAAAAAAATTATGCCTAACTATGATCCTGCTTCATTTAAACATGCAAAAGCATTAAGATTTAGAGAGATGTTTGATAAAAATTTTCCGGGTTTTCAGCGTATTTCTCCTGTTTTTATTTCTGATGAAATAAAACATTCTTTTTATTGGGAATTTTACAACGAGGTTTCTCAGGAATACACTTCGAATAACCGAATTACATCAGTTTCAATTACAAGGCTGAGAAAATTTCTAGAATCACCGTTACAGTCTACAGCAAGTCATTTATTTGGGATGTCAGAAGATGACGAAGATATTGAAGAAAAAACAGAAGAGCCTTTGTCATTAGATAGATTCAGCGAATGGTCAATGTTAAGAAAAATCTGGGATAACAAATTGAAATCCCTTGAAACTGAGAATGATTGGGAAAATTTTTATGAGTTTCAAACTCGACGTATGATGCTAGAGGGCAAGATGCCAGGGGGCATTTTTGGAGAAGCAAACCAAGCGAAACACATCAGGATTCTTAAAAGCTGGCAAAAAAAGATAATTGCAGCGTTGGAAACAAATTGGGATACTATAGCTAGAAATATATTTAGATTCCATTTTGGAGGTCTTAGGGAAGAATTGGTAAAACAAGATTTTAAAGGTTCATACAGATTTATTCGTCCACCGAGTTTGCTTTATAATTATCCTGATGCAACTGAATTAGGCAAAAAAAAGTATTGAAATACATGGTAGTACTGAATGGTGGTATAAGGATGATTCGAATAACTGGAAATGTATATATTTCTGTGAAAGTCAAATTAAAGAAAAAGATTGGCTTCGTCATTTTCTGAACGTTGTTATTTTACGCGAGGCAAATATAATAAATGACGAAGCAAGTGTAATTGGATTGTGTATATCTGCTGATGGTAAATGTGGATCAAGAAAAATCAATCTTCCCACAAAAAAGCAGTCAAAAAAATATTTATCTCATATGGTAAATGAAGTTAATAATGAAAAAAACGCTATATTGATGCCAGTAGAATCTGTGTTAGAATTGGCAAAGGAAAACTTGAGTGAATCTAAATATAATAAAAAATTTAATGAGTGGATGGCATTGAAACTTCAACGCTCCTCGGGGAATATGGGTATAAGTTCTCAATATGGACCGGTAAATTTTTTAGAAGATGTTCCTTTTCCAAAAAACCCTTTCAAATTGATGAAAAGTCGCTTTGGTCTTTTTTTTGGTATATTCTCGACTTAATTGATTTGAAGGTAAAATTCTAATATATACCAAAAAATTATACTTTAGTTTGAAAACTTTACCTTAAGAAGTGGCTAAAGAAAGAAATTTATTCTTAATTGTTGCAGTATATGTGATTGAGAAAATACGATTAAATTCTCAAATTTAGATGGCATAAATAGAATCGATGGAAAATCATCTTGGGCATATGCAGGCTTTACTTGGAGAGGGTACTTCATTTGTCTGTGTTACATTGGTTGAAGTCAAAGGCAGTACTCCTAGGGCTCAAGGCGGAAGAATGTTGGTCACTGCATCAGGTCTTCATTCGGGAACAGTTGGAGGGGGTTTGCTTGAGGCAAAAGCAATGGAATTCTCTTTAGAATTTTTGCAAAAAAATGAACTATCTGGTCAAACAAAATTTGTTCAATGGAATCTTAACCGTGATGTAGGCATGAGCTGCGGAGGCTCTGTAAAGCTTTTTTTTGAACGTTTTAATACAAATCCTTGGGAAATCATAATATTTGGTGCAGGTCATGTTGCACAGTCCTTAATCCCTTTGCTTCTGACGTTGGATTGTCAGATTACATGTTTTGATCCTCGCCAGGAATGGTTGAATAAACTTCCTGAATCAACAAAACTTAATAAGTTTTGTGTTCAGAATCTTGAGGAAAATGCCGAGCAATCTTCTGAAAATGCTTTTGTACTGATAATGACACATGGACACCGTAGTGATTTTTATGTAGTTCAGAAATTTATTGAAGAGAGAAATCAGCCTTTCTTGGGAGTAATCGGAAGTCGTTCTAAAGCCACAACCCTTAAAAAGGAACTTATAAAGGAAGGTTTTAAACAAAAGCAAATTGAAAAAATTTTTTGCCCTCTTGGTTTTTCTCTTGGAGGGAATCATCCAAAGGAGATTGCAGTCAGCATTACAGCTCAGCTTCTTTATGAGCGGGATAAGCTTTTTGGTAAAAAACATATCCGAAACTCTATTCCGGAATCGAAATGTATCAGCTAAATCTAGAACTACCTGACTGGATTGACTCTTTTTTAACTGAGTATCCCACAGTGATGCTTTCAATGGAGACTCAAATGCGTTTTGTCCTCGATCTTACTGAGCGTAATATCTTAGAAGAAACAGGTGGACCTTTTGGTGCTGCAGTCTTTGAACAGGAATCAGGAAAACTTGTATCCGTTGGAGTAAATGTTGTCGTAAAACAAAACTGTTCTGCAGCGCATGCTGAAATGATGGCGTTGATGCTAGCACAAAAAAAGATCGGACACTACGACCTAGGTGATTCCAGATTTATGGCACATCGTCTTGTAACAAGTGGAAAAATGTGTGCCATGTGTTTGGGCAATGTTTGCTGGTCTGGGGTTAAGGAGGTTGTCTCATCTGCTGAGCCTGAAGATGTTGAGAAAATAACAGGCTTTGATGAAGGCCCAACTCCCCCAAACTATAATGAACAGTTAAAACTTAGGGGGATTAATCTTTTTCCAGAGCTACTTCGTGAGCAAGGTAAAAAAGTTCTGCAGCTTTACGTTAATAAAAATGGTCATGTTTATAACGCGACACGATAATTTGAATTAATTTGCAGAAGATTCTTATATGATTCTCCTTAACTATAATTAGACTTTTTTCAGTGAACTATTAAGAAATACAAACTGGATATTTGTATAAATATTTTTATTAATATGATTTAGTGTGAGTATGTTCGGCTTTGGTATGAAATTTAAAAAATAATAAAATCACATTTTTTAAAAGCTTTGCATACTTTCAAAATATTTATCAAGTTAAGTTATGGCTATATAAAAAAAGTATTAAATTGTGAGTCAAACGAGAAAACAAATGAATTTGAAAGTATGCGCTAATCGTTTTAGTTTATGACCTATTGGATTCTATGCTCAATTTATAATTTAAATCTTTTAAATAAAATTTTAGCATTACTCTGACAGAACTGGTGTTGATTTTTTTTTAAGTTTTCCTATATAATGAAATGCTAATGACTTACTTCCAATCGTGCATAATAAATTTATAAAAACATATTGACGGTTTGCACTTAAAATATGCTGATAATTTAATCATTATTTTATATATAGTGATTAAATATCATACAGTATATAACCTGCTCCCGGTAATAAAATTTTTTTAATAGTATGCAGAATATCATTTAATATCAATTATTTAAAATATATTTTTTAGAAAAAAAGTTTTATGGCATGGTGTTTGAGCTGAAATATTCTCCATTTAAATTGAATTTAATTTTTACAATTTAATAGGAATAAAATATTTTTTTACTGTGATTACTTCCCAAACAAATTTTATTATATTGCATTTTTAATAAATCTATAATAAGTTATGGCCTGTCTACCAGCCAGATACAGTGGGTGATCATATGTCCAAAAGCCTAATCAACAAGGTTGGAATAATATAATAAATCTGTACAACTACTAATTGAGGGGAAAATATGTGGTACTCAATAACTAAAAGTTTAATAGCAGGATTTTGTGCGGTCACTGCTTCAACTATACTTTTTATTTGTTCATTAAGCACTGCTTTTGCAGCCTGCCCTGCTGCAACTGTAGCGAATATGGAAGGTGTTAAAGAAGGTAAATATCCACAGCAGTTTGAACTCAAAGAGTTCGAACGTCTGGCTCGATGTAAGCTTGAATTCAAAGAAAATCCAGACATTTCCAAACTGAACGCAAAAATCAGGGGTAATCCTAGTAAATTGCCTTCGGTTAAAATGCGTCTTCCACAAGAACCTTTAGTTTACGCACCTTATCATTCAATTGGTAAATATGGTGGGACACTTGATGTGCTCTCTAATGCTACCGAAGCAGGAACATCCGATTTCCTTTCTGTACGACACGTTAATCTTGTACGTTTTTCTGATGATTTGCAGACAATTGTTCCTAATATTGCTAAGGACTGGAAGTGGAATAGCGACTTTACGCAGTTAACTTTCTACTTGAGAAAAGGACACAAGTGGTCTGATGGACAGCCCTTTACAGCAGATGATGTCAAATTTTGGTATGATCATTTAGCCCTCTCACCTCTAATTATGGAGAAACCTAAGGATTATGTGCTTGTCAATGGAAAACCTATGAATGTCGAGGTGGTTGATCCACAAACGGTAGTATTTAATTTGCCAGCTCCTAAACCAGGACTTCTGGCTCACTTCGCATTTTCATTTGCACAAGGTTTTCAACCCAAGCACTTCTTAGCTCCTTTTCATCCAGAACTAAATCCTAATGCGGATAAGAAAGCACAAAAAGCTGGCTTTGAAAATGGTTTAGCTGTAATAAAAGCTTATTTTGGAAACTCTGACTGGACTGATACTCCATCACCATTGTTGAATTCTCCAGACAAGGTATCGAAACTTCCTGCAGACGTTATTCCAACCCTTGAAAGTCATATATATATTACAGATACAACAGAAGGCCGACATCTTGTAGCTAACCCGTACTTCCATATTGTTGATACTCAAGGAAACCAATTGCCCTATATCAGTGAGCAGGATGAGGTATACATCAATGACAGAGAAATACGGTTACTTAAACTTATCAACGGTGAAGTACACTACAAAGCTCAGTCTTTACAACTGCCGGCGGCGCCACTATTGTTGGAAAACAAGGAGAAAGGTGGGTATCAAGTTGACCTTCGGCCGGAGATAGGACTTGCGAATCTTTCTTTTAATTTAACGCATCCTGATTTGGGGAAGAGGCAGGTATATGCAGATTTGCGTTTTAGAAAGGCAATGTCTGTAGCAATCAATCGTGAAGAGATTAACGAGGTTGCATTCTTCGGTTTGGGGCAGCCTAAACAATTCATTGGGTTCACTCCGAGACCTGATTTTGTTGATGAAAAATGGGAAACTTATATGATCCAGTATGATCCAGACATGGCAAACAGTCTACTTGATGAAATCGGGATGGTGGATAAGGATGGTGACGGTTACAGAGAGTTGCCTAATGGTGAAAAGTTAGTTATTAACATGCAGTTTGCAACCCAGGGAGTAGCTGGCCAAGTAGTTGAAATGGTTGGTCAGAACTGGGATGAAGTTGGTGTAAAAAATTCTGTCAAGGAAGTGACGCCTGATGAATACCGTTCAGCACAGTCTGCGAACCAGCTTGACATAGGCTTTTGGCGTTCAAGCCAGCCTTTAGCCATAGTGCTTGGTAACAACGAGCTCTGGATTCCACCGTTTGAAAACTATTTTGGTCACCGTACTGGAATGCTGTGGGCGGAATATTTGGACTCCAATGGCGCCAAGGGTGTCAAACCTCCTGAATATGTTTATGAGATGGTTTCTGATATAAATGAGTTTCAGACTACACCCATTGGTTCTCCAAGATTTAAAGAACTGGGAGAAAGATTAGTCAAAAACCACACAACAAATTTAATTAAAATTGGAATTGCGCTTTCACCTGCCCCGATTTACCACCGTAATGTGCTGAAGAATTTTGTAGAGTTCCAAACACATTCCTATGAGTACTACCGCACCTATCCATATAGGGGTACGCAGTGGTATATTGATGAGTAAATTGTTTTAAAACACACTCTTATCAGACCGGACGACCAAATCGTCCGGTCTTTTTTTAGCCAGCCTGCATTCATTAATGTTAAAGTTCCTTCAGTTCACGCTGACAAGGGCATTGACGTCCCTCTTTACGTTAGTTACAGTTTCATTTATAGTCTTCTCAATGATGGAGTTGGTCCCCGGTAACTGTGCGGAGCGATACATAGCCTTTAAGAATACTCAGGGACAGAATATTACTGTTGAAGACATTCAGGCGGAAGAGCGTAGACTTGGACTGGATAGACCTTTCTTGGTTCGTTCATTTAGCTGGATGGGAGATGTTTTTTTTAAAGGAGAATTCGGTGACAGTTGCATTCTTAGACTTAATATCAATCATCTCCTGAGTGATAAAGTTTGGATAAGTCTGGGAATTAGTTTAGCAGCTCTTCTATTTTCTTATCTTGTTGCCATACCCATCGGAATATATTCTGCAGTTTCTAGGAATCCTATAGCGAACAATTCGGTAAGACTCATAAGCTACCTTGGACTGGCATTGCCCAGCTTCCTGTTTGCATTAGTGATCATGTTGACGACTACAATATTTTTTGGAGAATCTATGGCGGGTCTTTTCTCAAAAGAATACAGGGATGCTGCTTGGTCTTTCGCTAAATTTATGGATTTTATGACAAGGGCCTGGCTTCCGATACTCATTCTTGGGTGGGCTGCAACGGCATTTGCACTTCAGACAGTGAGGGCATTGATGCTTGATGAAATAGATAAGCTTTATGTTACTGCAGCTTCTGCAAGAGGCATTTATGGAAGAAAACTTTTATGGCGTTATCCAGGAAGGCACTCACTTGGACCTGTTATTAACTCTATTGGTTTCGACCTTAACAGAATATTCAGCGAGTTGCCTATCGTTGCTCTGATCATGACTCTGACTGAAATGGGAGCACTTTTGTTTGACGCCCTCGCCTATTCCAACGATCAACAGCTTGCTGGAGCTATTTTGGTTATTCTTACCGCGACCATCGTTATAATTAATTTTTTTACTGATATAATTCTTGCATTGATGGACCCACGCGTCAGACAGGGGTTGATAGGATAATAAATGGCAGTTTTCTGGAAAAAGAATAAGTATCTGGACGAACAAAGCCTCAAAGAGGCATATTTTACTGCCTCACAATGGCAGCTAGTTCGATCAAGATATCGGAGTAATAGAACTGCTATGTTTGCAGGATGGATTCTGACAATCATGATTCTAGCAGGTTTATTCAGTGAATTTCTATCTCCTTATCCTCCTACGATGGCGGGTAGAGACAAGAAATATGAGAACGGTCCCCCTCAAATTCCCAAATTCTGGGACGAGAACGGGTTTTCTTTTAGGCCCTTTATTTATGGTACAAAAAGAGAACGTTCAATCAAAACTAATTTTAGATGGGTTGTTACTGAAGATCGAAAGGATCGGAGATATCTTAAGTTTTTTGTAGAAGGATGGCAGTACAGTTTTATAGACTTTAAGTGGGATCTGCCAGGAAAAATATTTGATGTGGATTTTAAGACACTCACCTTCAAAACTCATCTTTTTGGCGTTGATAAAGGTGGTATTCATCTGTTTGGAACTGATAAAAGCGGTAAGGACATTTATTCACGTACAATGGTTGCCATTTTTACTTCCCTTAAATGCGGAGTGGTTGGAGTCCTTATCGCTTTTTTTCTTGCTTTGATTATAGGAGGTATTTCAGGATATTATGGTGGATGGATTGATCAATTTCTTCAGATGATTACTGATGCCATAAGAACGATACCACAGGTTCCTTTGTTTATGGCACTAGCAGCATTCTTGCCACAGGAATGGAGTGCAGAAGCAGTTTTCTTCGTGATTGCTACCATACTTGGATTTATAGGGTGGCCAACTTTGGCTAGGAGGATCAGGACACATATACTCAGTGAACGGAGTCAGGATTATATTCTAGCAGCACAGCTATGTGGAGCGTCTTCAAACCATATTATTCGTCGGCATCTGCTTCCAAGTTTCACTAGCTATATTATTATCGACCTAATGATAACCTTTCCATACATGATCCGACTTGAAACAGCTTTGAGCTTTATAGGACTAGGACTGATAGAGCCTGTCAGCTCTCTAGGATCTTTGATGCAGAATGTTTCTAAAGCGGATGTCCTTATGAATTATCAATGGTATTTCATACCTGTTCTGTTCTTTATAACATTCGTTCTTACTGTTGTTTTTGTTGGAGATGGCTTAAGGGATGCTGCAGACCCAAACATGATTAAAAAAAGATGACTATTCTTTCTGTACAAAACCTTGATGTATTGTTCAACACTGACGATGGAATAATAACTGCTGTCGATGATGTATCATTTGATATGAAGGAAGGTGAAGTTTTGGGTTTAGTGGGAGAATCTGGATCAGGCAAATCTGTGACTGCTAAATCTCTAATGCAACTTAACCCAGCGAACACAATATATGGAGAAAGAAGTAACATACTACTAAAAAATGGCGATAGGGAATTGGATGTCCTAGCCCTCAAAAAAGCAAGGGACATGGTTGTTGTTCGCGGCGGTTCAATTTCAATGATTTTTCAGGAACCTATGGCAAGCTTTGCACCTGCTATTACAATCGGAAACCAGATGGTGGAGCAACTTATGATTCATACCAAAATGACAAAGCGCCAAGCCGTTGAACTGTCTGTGGAGATGTTGGAAAGGGTTGGTATAAATGAACCAAAAAAGCGCTTTTATCAGTACTCATTTGAATTATCTGGAGGTATGCGCCAGCGAGCAATGATTGCTATGGCCCTTTCAACTAAGCCAAAAATACTTATTGCAGATGAGCCTACTACTGCTTTGGATGTGACTATTCAGGCTCAGGTACTTGAGCTAATGAAAGACCTAGTGAAGGAATTTGGTATGGCCATCTTGTTTATTACTCATGACCTAGGAGTAATCGCTCAGGTTGCAGATAGAGTTTCCGTAATGTACTTGGGAAGAATTGTTGAAAGTGGACCTGTGCGAAGAGTCCTGCATGCACCAGCACACCCCTATACTAAGGGTCTTCTTAACGCACTGCCCAAACTAGATGCTTTGGATGAACCACTGACTCCTGTACCTGGAGATATCCCGAGTCCTCTTGAACGTCCTAATGGATGTGTGTTTCATACACGGTGTCCAAAAGCAATTGTGGATCTATGTAATACTTCAGTTCCAGGAAGTTCCAATGTTGGTCAAAAGCATATAGCTTCTTGTTTTGCAATTGAAAATGTTTGTGAGACTGTATGAAAGAAAAGCCTCTTGTACGCATCGAAAATCTAAGTGTGGACTTCCCTCTTGGCCGCAAACTTTTTGGGAAACCTCCTATGCTTAAGGCTGTAAACGGAGTTTCTATGGACATAATGCCTGGACAGTTCTATGGATTGGTAGGTGAGTCAGGTTCAGGAAAAACTACTTTGGGCCGTGCAATCCTCAAAGCCGTACCAATCAGTGCTGGAAAGATATTATTTGATGACGGAAAGGTAAGCTATGACCTGAGTAAAATATCTCAGACCAACCTTAAAAATTATCGTAAACTGGCCCAGCTTATCTTTCAGGATCCTTATGCTGCTTTAAGTCCTAGAATGACAGTTAGGGACATTATAGCTGAACCACTAGAGGTTATGGGAATCACTAAATCACGTGAGGAAACAGATGAACGTGTACGAGAAATTGCCTCAAAATGTCGCTTAAACTTGGAACACCTAAGGCGGTTCCCACATGCTTTTTCAGGAGGACAACGGCAGCGGATTTCAATTGCTCGTACTCTGGTTTGTAACCCAAACTTTGTTGTGGCAGATGAAAGTGTAGCCGCTCTCGATGTTTCCATTCAAGCTGATATCCTCAATCTTCTAAAATCTCTGCAACGCCAATTAGGATTGACTTTTATGTTTATCAGCCATGATTTAAGTGTGGTTGCCCACATATGTGACCATGTTAGCGTTATGTATTTGGGAACACTTGTTGAATCAGCACCAACAAAAAAACTCTTTTCAAACCCTCTACATCCCTACACAAAGGCTCTATTATCTTCAATTCCATCACTTGACCCAGATGATAATAAAAAAGCACAAAAACTTGAGGGGGAGATACCTAGTCCTGCAAATCCACCTTCAGGTTGTAAATTCCATACCCGTTGCATTTTTTCCGAAGACCGATGCCAAAGGGAGGTTCCTGAATGGAGGGAATTCAGCCATAATCATACCGTTGCCTGCCATTTAGCAGAAAAAATTTCTTCTGCATCGTGAACTTTAATTAACGTAATACTAGAAAAAAAAGCTCATTAAAATCCAAGTAATTTTCAAGTATTTTTTAATTATGCCTTCTTTGCATATTAAATTTAAAATAAAATTATATCGCCATACATTTAAATTGATTTAATATTAGTGTATATTTAGTTAAATTATTACTTTATAATAAGAATGTTTATATATTAATAAAAATTATTTAAATAATTTCTGATATAGAAATAGAGCAATTTGAAATGTTTAATTGGTTTTATACTCTATTATTGCTTTTATTCTGTGTGAGTGTTATCATCACAATTAACATTTGAAAAAGGTTTTTTTATTAAGAAATGTAGTTGAGTTTTTCTATAGTAAAAATCAAGATCTAGATAGCAAGTAAATCCCTTTTATTTAAAATAAAATTTGATAAATAAAGAAATTATTGCCAGATGAATCTCTGGTTGTAAAATTCCTAAAGTGTAATTAGGTATATTCGTGAATTTAATATGGTTTTGAAATGAAGGTAGCTGCACATTCGCAAGTAATTGAAGAATACCTCTTGGCTCTTTACAAAATTAATCGTTCAAACGAAAAGGCTAAAGCTGTTACGCTTTCAACTCGCTTACAAACAAGTCCTCCAACAGTTCATGCTACAATTTCTCGCATGCAGAGAGATGGTCTGGTCATTGTAGATAAATCAAAAGTAATGACTTTAACTAAAAAAGGTAAAAAAGTTGCTGAAGACATAGCCTACCGTCATAATCTTTCTGAGTATTTTCTATGCAATACACTTGGAATACCATGGTATGAAGTGCATCAGCACGCACACCTACTAGAGCACGCAATGACTCCAGTTGTAGTTAAAAAATTAGCTGAATTTTTGGGTGAACCAGAATTTTGTCCACATGGTACTCCAATGCCAGGTAAAGAACTGCCTGAAAATACGATTGCTTTAATGGAATCTAAGCCAGGAACGACTGTAGAAATTGCAATGATTGGTGAGGCTTTAGAGGACTCTATTGACTTGATGAAAATCTTGCATGATCATTATATAATGCCTGGTAATATACACAAAGTTGTTGAAAAAACAAATGTTTTGCGAAGTATCTCCTTGGAATCTGAAAAGGGTTCTACCTCCTTACCTTTTCATGTAGCTGAAAAGATCTTCGTTTTTGAGGTCCGCTAAGTAAAGTCTCTTCCAGCCAGTAATAATAAAGTCTTAGATTTAGAAATAGTTTACCATCATTTATAAAGCCAACTGACATTTGTTTAAGCTGAAAATGGTAAGTTGTTGCCCTTGACGGTAATCTCTCTTATTATGAATCCCAGTTAAATTGATAGAATTGACGGTCATATTTTTACTGCATCCTTTAAATATCAATACTAGTATAAATTGCATAGACCCAAGCCATTTGGATGAGAAGTTTTTAAATTAAGACTCTTTTTTGAGCTGTAATATTTTTTCTATTAATTTCTTTTGGAGTATTTTTCATAAAAAAATCATTTGAGATTGGATTTAGCTAAAAAAATTGTGAAAATTAACAATGATTGAGTGCAGAAATATCGTTAAAACTTATGGTAATGTGCAGGCTGTCAGTGGGATTAGTCTAAGACTATATGAACACGAATTCCTTTCAATACTAGGCCCTTCTGGTTGTGGTAAATCAACTTTATTGAGACTGATAGCTGGTCTTGAGGTGCCCAGCCAGGGACAGGTTTTTTTGGATGGTCAGGAAATTTCTGGTAGGAAAATAATAGTACCACCTGAACACAGAAAATTTAGTATGATTTTCCAGGATTTTGCTTTGTTTCCTCACCTTAATGTAAGTGAAAATATTGGTTATGGGGCAGTTGGTTCCAAAAATGAAAAACAACAACGCGTTCAAGAACTACTTGAACTTGTCAGCTTAACTCATATTGCCTCAAAAATGCCTGATCAAATCAGTGGAGGTGAGCAACAGCGTATTGCTGTGGCAAGAGCTCTTGCTCCAAGGCCATCTTTAATTATGATGGATGAGCCTTTTAGCAATTTGGACTATCAACTACGGCAAAAGTTACGGCGTGATATTAAAGAAATTTTAAAGCATGAAGGTGTTGCTACTTTATTTGTTACGCATGATCAGGTTGAAGCAATTACTTTTTCAGACCGATTGCTTTTAATGCAAAATGGTGAGTTAGTGCAGGAAGGAACTCCCTCAGCAATTTACCATCATCCTGAGACTATTTGGGCATCCTCTTTTGTAGGTGAAGCAAATCATCTGACAGTTGAGTGGAGAAATGATACATTACAAACGCCTTTGGGAGAATTCAACATGCCCTCAGAAATTGGTTCAAAAGTAAGTATTTTGATGGTTCGTCCGGAGGATTTTAAAATTGAGACTGCCTCTATTGAACATTCTAATGGAATTGTTAAATCTGTTGAATTTTCAGGCTCTTTTCAGATAGTTTGTGTAGCTTTAGAAAATGGAACAACTGTCCAGGTCAGTTGTTCTCCGCATATATTATGGAATCAAAAGGACACTTTGAGAATTAAAGCTGAACGATACTTGTGCTTCAACAGTTCTGGAAAAAGGCTTTACGAGTTTAGAGAATAATGCAGTATGATGAAATTGTATTGTATTGATTGCTAAAATTCTTAATTTAAAGCACCTCTTTCAAATTAATTTAGCTTTTGAGGATAATTTAAGATTTAAAAATTTTCTTGGCTGGGGTAGAGAGATATTTAGGTTCGTTATAAAATTACATTTGCAGTATTAATCTGGATTTGTCCTAATCGCTTCTGAAAGTTAAAAGTATGAATATCATAATCTCGTAGACATTTTCAGGAAAAAATGAAGATATTCTTTAATTAAATGTATAAATTTATGTTAGCAAATACCAGAAACTAGTAGTACGGATTGTGCTCCCCGTCTACATATTTCCCAACTACATTCCCATCTTTATCATAACTGGTGACGTTCCAAGGTTGGTCATTCTTGAACTCGCCTATCCAGATAACCTCAAAATCGTAAGTAATTATATCATTGGTGTTTTTCCCCCCATCTTTCCATTCACCAACATACTTTACTCCATTTTTCCAAGTTACTCTTCCCTGACCATGTCTTTTACCTTCCTTCCATTCACCAACATACTGAACACCGTTTTCCCAAGTACTTATTCCTTGTCCATGGGGTTTACCATCTTTGAGTTCTCCAATATAAACACTTTTGTTAGAGCACCCAAATAGAAATATAATTAATAAAGCTTGTCCAGCTACAAGAAAACTCTTCATATCAATTGAATGATGTAAATAAGAAAATTGGCGGGTTTAATAACTTCATGGTAATAATTTAACTGAACTGGGCAAAGGACGTCAAGGTATATTTTAATTAATACAAATTATTTTACTTACAACCTGTTTTAGTTCATGGCTAATTTAGTTCTAATTCATTTTTGCATGGAATATTTGCCTTAAAACAAACAAACAAAAATATTTTTTAAGTTTTTAATAATTTAAAAAAATCTTTAACTTGAATTTCTTTAAATAGTAGAAATTATTGAGTTGTATATTAAAAATGATATATTGATCAGTAATATTAATCAATAATTACAACAATTTAAAAAAAAACTTGCAAATATGACCAAATGTAGTGAATGATTCAACCTAAAAAAAGTATGACTTAATTAACGTTTTCTTAAAATAATTAATATTTTGAAAGTGGGTATTATGGCAACTTATGAGTGTAATGAATGCGGAATGGCTGTGAATGCAACATGTGCGAAATGTGATGCATCACTTGTGAATGATATGCTTAAAATAGATGAAAGTAATCAAGTACAAATCTCAAAATGCCCAAATAATCACGGAAAGATAAAATCACCAACGTGTTGTGGGAAAGATATGGTTTGCAGTACCTGATTTGGTCGACAAATAAATTATTTTAAAATTTTTTATTACTTGCTTTTATATCCACAGGCTATTAAAGCAGAGTTTAAAACCTTTGTTAAGATTGGTTTTAAGACAGATGTTTATGGATTAGACGAAAAAAGGATATGATTTGGGACTTAAATATTTAATTCATTTCTTGGTAATATTTAGAATACTTGTCTCTACCTCTTTGTCTATATTTTCAACAGAATTGTCTTCTTTTTTTGTCAAAATCATTGATTCTTCCTCCAAACTGAAAATATCAGAATCAAATTTCATATCTTGATCTTTTATATCTTCAATTTCATCGTCTGTTAAATCCATTTCTTTATATAAAAGTGAAGGGGATATTATTGTTGAATCAATTTCTTTTTCAGGTTTATTTTGATTTAAGATATAAAATAAATGATAAATTATCCTTTTAATTATTAATAGTATAACTAAGGTGAAGATGAATTCATAAATTGTGAAATCCAACCAGTTTGATTTCTCAGAGCAAGTTTCAGGAAAACTAAGTGTTACTTTACATAACCATTCAGGAAACATATCTCTTAAAGTCATTTTTTTTCTATGATTTATATTTATTAAATTACATTTTTTATATTTTTGTTTATTTCTCTAAATCAAACAGTCTAAATATTAACGAAAGATTTGCAATAAATTAAAGTATCAACATTTTGAGCTTTAAATAAAACAGGATTTGGGAGCAAAATAATAATTATGAATAACCTTATAACGTTCCAAAAGTATTTTTAAACTTAATTAGAATTTTAAAAATTACTATATCATCTTTAAAAGCATTTTATATAATTTAAATTTGTTTTTAATTTTACCATTAATATTTTAAAAATATTAATTATTTCTTTCCTATAGGTATACATATATTGAGTCCTGTATGGACTTTTTAGAAGTATAAGTAAAATGGGATGCACATGTTAAAAATAGCTTTTACTGTATGATAATTCAATTTAAGGAATATTATTTATTCTAATAATCACATTTCACTACTAAGTTTTTTTAGAATATTTTTTATAATTAATCTGTGAAATGGTGTAATAATAAAGAAGTATAATGTCCCAAAAAAATTGTTTATTTTTACTATTGTACTTAAAGAAACTTTAGTTAAACTATTTTCTTGACCAATTAAAATTGAAAAACGAAAATCTAAATGTTTATCCTTTAATTCAATTATTAAGTGATATTTTTCCTTTAGAATTATAACAATATCTCCAATCGATTGAGATGTTTTTAAATTACTTATTTGTGGATTATTATAAAAATTTCCAATTTTACCCGTTTTTAATCCAAAAATAATTGCTATTTTATTTCGTAAATTTAAAAGTGAAATTACCCAATATGGAATAGATTTAATTAATTTAACAATTACTAAATCTATATCTGATATTGTTTTTGTTTCAAGAATTAAACAAAATCTATCTTCATAATTTGTTTCGCCAAAAGAAACGAAAATTTTATCATTTCTCGGAATTAGTTGCTCTTTAATTTGAAAATTTCCCAATTGTGAGTTTTTAATAACTATGTACAGCTCATTTGTAAACTTAAACGTAAGATTAGCATAAAGTTTTAGTAAAGAGAGGATAAATTAAATTGAAATTTGACCTCGGTGGGGTTGTGAGGTCTTAACCCCCGAAAACCTTGCCTTCCATTAAGATTAAATAAATGCTAAATCAGCATAAATTATGACTAAAATAGTTGGGAATTCAACACAATGTAAGAAATTTAAGTGGCAGGCACTTTAAGAATATTTTTTAATATTTGTATATTGAATAGGATGGTAATTCAATTTTTGGTCGTGATGGAGAGATTTGAAACTCCAATATTCTTCTCCAAAAGAAGGTATAGTAATTGTTAAATCAACTACTTGCATTAACTAGCCTAAATTTTTTTATTATCAATGTACTTTTAGCTAATTCGGAATAGAATGAATTAAATGCGTCAGAAAAATACCAGTAAATATTAAATATCTGCTACAAAGCATAAAATTAAAATCAAATCTGATTTTCAATTGATTTGGCACAATCTAAAATCGTTTTTTTAAAAGGTATTGGTTCCCAATCAAAGATTTTTTTTGTTTCTGCATTATTTGCACTAACGGTTTTACCAACTATTGGCACCATTCCCTTTACTTCTCTGTCAAATAAACTCATTAATTTTATCATGAATATTGGCCCTTTTTTCGTGCTGACTTTACCGTAACCATTTTCTTTAAGAATTTCTGCAATTTCCATAAACGAATGTGCTGTTGGTGTAGTAGGTATTAATCTCTTACCATTTGCTTTTTTTTCTGTAATGGCCAGGACATGAATTTTCGCAAGATCTCTAACATCAGACATAGGGATACCCACTGGCGGGATCATTGTCATTTTAAAATGTCCGGTTAGCATCCTATGCACTCCCTTTAATGAAAAACCACTTATATTCCCAGTCAGTGTCGGCCCGTATATTCCTCCAGGACAAATAACTGTCATTTCCATTGAAGAATCATAAGGTTGTTTTTCGTAAAAATCCCAAGCTGCTTTTTCACCAAGAGTTTTAGCTTTGATATAGGTATTTATCTTTTTTGAGTAAGGATCCGTCCAATCTTTCGCGTCAACGATTCCTGTATTACTTTTGCTATCGTATACTACACCCATCATTGTGACTGCACTGGAAGTTAAAACAAATCTTTTGATCTTTCCCTTTTGTGCATACTTTAATGCACGGATGGTTCCGCCTAGTATAGGTTTGATGTATTCATCTTCATGATTTGGTACTTCAACGGAAAAAGGCGACGCGACATGTAAAATGTATTCACAGCCTTTGACTGCATCTTCCCAACCATCGTCACTCAGAAGGTCGAGCTTAACAAATTCTATTTTTTCACCAGGATCTATTTCCTTTTTTATACCATCTAATACTTCATTTTTTCTACTAAGGTCTCTAAGAGATCCCTTTACAAAATATCCACTTTTTAATAATTCAACGGCACAATGGTGGCCTAAAAAACCTGAGACTCCTGTTACTAAAATTTTTTTCATTATTCTTTTTTGAGAAGGTATTTAAGTAATTTTTTCTTTCTGATTCAGACTGAAAATTAAATTTTCATTTCTAGATTTTTAAGGAATGACCAAAAAACAAGCTGATTTATATAATGTAATAAAATAACAGTTGTGCAATTAACAGTAAATCTTATTTAGAAGATCGATGCACTTACTTGACAAAAACCTTTTATTAGTTAACTTAGTAGTCTCAAGATCCTTTCACCGGAAATTAATCTCTTTTTTTCTAAAGGAAATGCATATAGGAAGATTTATAATATCTAACCCTACTACTTCTATATCACAAATACATAGCTTCTTGCTGATGATCACGTGCTTATTCATAAACAACTGAAACCTTCCATCCTTTATTTACTACGAACCCAACACCATCCATAAGAATAATAGTCTGAGAATTTCCAGACTTTGATTTATTCAATGGTTTCACGTCTACAATTTCATGTTCTTTTTTGGAATCCCCAATGGTAACAATATCTCCTACAGAAAATTCTGATGTTACTTTCTTTATTAAGAATACATTTGATGTCGCAGATGCATTACTTGATGTGAACCCTGAAACTTTCACAGGTGGTGGTGCATCAGATTTTTTGGTACATGATGTAAAGAAAAATAAAGTAATTAGAAACAAAATTAATTTAACGAATTTTATGCGAGACATAATTAAGAAATAATTTAGATTAAAAAAAATAGAAATTTACCAGAAACATTTTTTAATAAATTATATAGAATGTGAAATTAGTTAACAAGATAACAGTTGTGATATTGTGTAGGGTTTCTTAATGCGAAGAATTAAATGGAGATTTTTAAATGGAAATTAATCTGAGTAAATAACTCCAAATAGGTATTTTGATATACCAGAAGTTCTTGAAGTCCAACTAATTCCATCTGATGAGGTGTGGGTGGTTCCAGTATCACCTACTGTCACCAAAGTATTGTCTCCATAGGTGACTCCTTAGAGAGTTATAGAACGATTGAAACAATTAAAGAAAGTACAGGGAGGGAGAGTTCATTCAGTCGCTTATCAACAGAGGTCTTTTGACTGGTGCGCTCACTTCAACTGAAGCCCAGATGATGGGTGGTGGTAGTCTTTTGGATTAATAATTTTTTGCATATTTTTTACTTTGAACTGGCTTTTTAAAGGTTTTTTAATTTGTTTTACTTTGGGAGCCAGTAACCTAAATACTCTTAAGTAACTGATATTATCTTCGGGGTGGAGAGGAACTAACTCTCACTCAGTATTGAACCACCAAAGATATGGATAACCTAAATAGATTCAAATGGTTACAAATACTTACGCAAACTTGTATTGAACCACCCTACTTGACTAAGTGTGACTTAAATGAGTCATAAAGTGTGACTCCATAACAACTCCCTTTCAAAATATTTCCAATACAAATCACCACATTCTTGTAAAACCCCCCAAGTTTTGGTATATATAAAGTTCTCCTAAACCACTAGTGGGAAACTCTGTGAAAAAAATAACATTACTATCAGTCATAATCTTCACATTCCTAATCTCAACCACTAGTTGGGGTGAGTGGAGTTATGTTGTAGATAGTATTAAAGGTAAATATTTTTACGATAAAGATAGAGTAAGAAAAAGTGGAAAGTATATCTATTTTTGGGAGTTATTCGATTTGAAAGAACAATTTCAAAATTCTTTGTCGGATACCTCATATACTCAAATAGAATGTTCAATTTTCCAATATAAGACTTTGAAAGTTGAGTTTTATACTAAACAAATGGGTGAAGGTGGAATTTTATACAGTTATACTCCAAAAGATGAGTGGAAATATCCCAAACCCAATACTTCAAAAGAATTTATGTTAAATAAAGTTTGTGAGGAACACCAATAACCTATGAAACACCTACTCATCATCCTCTCAATACTTTTTCTTTCTTCTCCTGTGATTGGAGATAATCACAAGGGTGAAACTCTTTATCTATGGGGTAAATACCCTAATTATGTTTGGAAAGGATTTGGAGATAAAGATACTCAACCAAAGTATCAAGGTCAGGTAAAGGATGGGAAACCTAATGGTCTTGGTGATATTATTTACCCTGATGGAAGTAGTTATGTGGGTGGTTGGGAAAATGGTAAATATCAAGGTCAGGGAACATACACAAAACCTGACGGAACAAAGTATATTGGGAGTTGGAAGATTATTGGTGGTGTCTCATCACACTGGAATGGTGAATATTACGATGAAGATGGAATCATAAAATACAAATGGGTGAATGGGAAATTTATAAAACAATATAAAACTTAATTTGAAAAATAAAACAATAACCTATCTCTAAAACCAACCAAGAAACGATGAAACACCTCCTCATCATCCTCTCAATCTTTCTTCTTTCATCTCCTGTGGTTGGGCAGTCATCCAAATAAATTGATAAGAACTTTCCAACAGAGTGTGACTAAATGGTGACTGTTTAGTGTGACAAAATGGTCACTTTTACTTTTGGTGGTTCAATACAAGGGGGTATTAGGTGGTGGTAAGAGGACAAATAATCAAATGATTTTAATGACTTATCTTAGTTGGTGGTTCAATAAATGGACGGGGGTGGAGAGAAACTTGACCTGACCTCGCTACGAACCCTCTAAATCTGGTTAATCTTTTATAATATCAATAGTATGAAAAACCAAATGCTATTTTACAACTAACCCTCTTACTTGACCAAAAGGATACCTAAATCAAGTTTCCGTTTGGTAATCATATTACACCCTCCTAAAAACACCTCCAAGTAAAATCCCCGATTCTTGTAAAATCTTCCAAACTATGGTTTCAGTAGGTTTCTCCTACTACAAAACTGTAGTATTTTACTTTTGGTATTGAAGAAAAGATGAAAAAGTTTTTATTCGTTTTCCTAATTTACTGTTTTAGTCTCACCATCATCTCCTGCAGTGAGGATGAGGAGGAGTATACTACAACTGCTACAACCATCACTGACAACACAACCACCACTTCTTCTGATTCTACTGCATCATTTCTTGTAGTGGGACAATCAGGTAGAATACTCACCTCATCAAATGGAACATCTTGGGATAATAGATCATCTGGCACAACATCTAATCTCATTGGAGTCACCTACGGAAACAGTAAATTCCTGACCTTTAGTGGTTCGATGGACAGTGATACTGCTGCTACAATACTTACATCTTCAGATGGAATCACTTGGACCTCAACTTCTGTGACCTGTAGTTCCTGTGCAGATAATACTTCTTCGATCTCTCTAAATGATGTTACCTACTCAGAATAAACTCACATCATCTCCTGTGAATCCCCCCACTAATTCTTCACAATCAGACAATCAACACAAACATTATTCACGATTGGACATCCAAATGGGCACTAAAAGGATACCTAACTTTGGATACTAAATGGACACTAAATTGGAAAAGGGTTCGTAGTGGGGTATTTGGTGAGGAACTTTTTTCTCAAAAAGTATTATGATAACATATGATTACACCGAATGAGGGTTCGGTGTATGGTCGGGGTGGAGAGAACCTCGACATGACCTGAGTCCTCGACCCCCTACTAGTGCATTTCACAACGATTGAACCGCAATCCTGCTCCTCTTATTTTGGTCAAAACTGTGACCATTTCTGGTCAAAAACTGGGACCATTTTACTCACTTTAAAAAACTGCCTCAAGTAAAATCCCCCTCTAAAACAAAAAGTCTTGAAATATATGAAATTAGGTCTACTATGCGCAATTATATCGAATTGAATCAAAAATCTATTTGTAAAATGTTGGAAAAGTAAATCTTCAAACTCTCTTTATTTTATGGAGGATAAGATGGACAAGATTTTACACATTTTATTAGTCTTCCTTTTTAGTCTCACCATTATCTCCTGTGGTAGTGATGATGGTGGTTCGTCTGCGTCTACTGACAACACATCCTCTTCTAGTACAACTACTGATACTACTGCTCCAACAGTCTCATCAATCTCTCCCATTGACAGTCAAAGATGGATTTCTATTAGTGACAACATTTCGGTGACTTTCTCCGAGGCAATGGACACTACTTCAGTCACAACCAACACTTCAAATACTTCCTGTTCTGGGTCATTTCAGGTTTCATCTGACAATTTTAGTTCTTGCGTTAAGATGTCCTCATCTATTTCAAGTTCAAATTCAGACAAGACATTTATTCTAGATCCATATGAAGATTTATCATTGGGTACAACTTACAAAATAAAGGTCACAACTGAAGTAAAAGATTCTGCAGGCAATTCTTTGGGTAGTCAGTATCAAACAGGAAATGGTTTTAAGACTTTGGTTGGAATCATATTAGTTGGATATAATGGTGCAATATATAGATCCACGAACAATGGATTATCTTTTGATAGTGTAAATTCTCCAACTTCAATAGGATTGCATGCAGTTAAATTCGGGAATGGTAATATAGTAGCAGTGGGGCAACAAGGGACAATAGTGAGATCAACTGACAGTGGATCATCTTTTCATAATGTGACTTCTTCAACTTCTAATAAACTAAACGGGATAACTTTTGGTAATAATACCTTCGTAGCAGTTGGGCAAAGTGCGAGTATTGTTAGATCAACTGACAATGGATCAACTTGGGATAATGTTACTTCTCCACATAACCAAAATTTCTCTACAGTTGCTTTTGGAAACAGTACTTTCGTAGCAGTTAGTGGTTCTGGTAAAATAATAAAATCTACGGACAACGGATCATCTTGGGATAATGCTACTTCTCCAACTTCGAATTATTTACATGGAGTTACTTTTGGGAATAATACTTTTGTGGCAGTAGGTGATAATGGAACAAT
>CACFAY010000025.1 GCA_902564345.1 uncultured SAR324 cluster bacterium | reverse complement strand
AGATGTTCATTTTTTCGTGTTAGCGCCTCCTTGGCTAAATCATCTTTTTCATTTTGTACTGCAAGAATTGCCTTTTGCTCCCATTTGTTTGCTTCCCGGTGTTCTTTTTCTGTATCACGCTCCAAACGTTTTTGTAAAGCTAAAGCATCCGTCATTTGCTCTTTTGCTTTTTTTTTCTGAGCCTCAAGATCAGAAATCATTTGTTTGATCATTATTTCTGGATCTTCAGCTTTGTCAAGCAGGTCGCTTGTTGTTGCCCTAAAAAGATTAAATATTCTTGTAAGTATTCCCATATCCGTTTAAGAAAAATATATTTAGAAAAGTTGTTTCCTTTTGTTTGATGGCAGAATATTTAGTGCTTCCCTATATTTTGCTACAGTTCTACGAGCTACCTTAATTCCACTTTGACGCTCTAGTACGTCTGCTATCTGTAAATCGGTGTAAGGAGATTTCAAATCTTCTTTCTGTACCATCTGCAGAATCATATCTTTAATTCTTTTGGATGAAACTGCTTCTCCTCTTGCTTGATCAATTCCACTGGTGAAGAAATATTTCAATTCAAAAATTCCTTGGGGAGTATGCACATATTTGTTTGTAGTAATTCTGCTTACAGTTGATTCATGAACGTCTATATCTTCTGCAACATCCTTAAGTACAAGAGGTCGTAAAAAATGAATACCTTTGTCAAAGAATTTTTTCTGGAAACGCAAAATACTTTTTGTAACTCGATAGATAGTTTTTTGCCTCTGCTCAATACTTTTTAACAGCCATTGACCGGCCTTAACTTTCTCCATTATGTAGTCTTTAGTGAGACTGCCGTCATCTTCCATAGAATTGCTTAAATCCTTATAATAGTTGCTTATTCGAAGACGTGGCATTCCAACCGAATTTAAGGCTACTTTGTATTCATTGTCCTTCTGATATATGTAAACATCTGGAATTATGTAATGGTGGGAAGGATTTGAAATAAATTCCCTGCCAGGTTTAGGCTCAAGTGACATAATGAGGCGATATGAGTCAATTACCTGCTCAATATCTTGCTTTTGCCTGCGCGAAATTTTTTTAAGATCCTTAGATTCCAGAAACTGCATATCATTTTTCACAATACGAGAACTTAAGCTGTCACCCTCCCCCATCATATCAAGTTGAATTAAAAGTGATTCCTGTAAGCTTCTTGCACCAACTCCATTTGGATTAAACTGTTGGATTTTGTGCAATACTGATTCTACAAATGCACAGGCAGGAGTCAAAATATCTAGTTTTGATATTTCCTCATCTTTCATTCTACCGTCTTCATTAAAATTGGACTCATTTTCTGCAGTATTTTTTTTCTTATGTGAATTTTTACCTGACTGAAACTTCAGATCACACAAATTTAAATCAATTTCAGGAAGTTTGTTAAGTTCTCCTTTTTTATGTTTTTTAATGATTCTACTATACAAATCATGCTGTAATTCCATGAGTTCTCGAATACTGGTTACTAGGAATCCATCTTCATCAATATTTCCGATCAGGTGAGCACCAACCTCATATTCAAGTGGGGTAAGTTTCTGCATATCCAGTTGCCACATCAGATGATCTGCTAGAGATTCGCTTTGTGCAGCTGTTATGTCAATTGAGGGTCCATCTTCATCATCAGTGTTTATGTTGTAACGACGCTCATTGTAGCCTCCAAACTGCTCTATTTGTTCAATATATTGCTGCCAATCAATTTCATCTTGTGCTGCTGAATCCTCTTGTTCATTTTCACGAGCAGTTTCGAAGTCCTCTGTATCTGAGACCACTTCAGGAGTTTCCTCAGTTTCTGAAGATTCCTTAGATTCTTCAGTTTTATTAGGGAAAGTATCCATATCCATACCTTCCTCAAGAACTGGATTTTCAATTAAAGTTTGTTCAATTAATTCCTCAAGCTCTGCTCGAGAAAGTTGAAGAAGTTTTATGGCTTGCTGCAATTGAGGAGTCATAATGAGCTGTTGACTCATTTTCATCTGCATTTTCATCTGCATAGCCATAGATCCTCTAAATATAGGGTTAAATGTTTTTAAGAAATTATTAAAAAACTTTAATTAAAATTAATAGCATTAATACTAATGCTTATAGTTTTGCTCCAAGTTGAAAAAAAGTCAAACCTACATGGAGAATGTTTTTCCTAAATATACTTTCCTAGCCTGATCATTTTCTACTAATTCATCCGGAGTTCCATCAATTAGCAACTCACCTTCGTTCATAATATATCCATAATCTATTATTCCGAATGTCTCTCTAACGTTATGATCTGTTATTAAAACTCCAATGTTTCTCTTTGCAAGCTGTTGAATAATTGTTTGAATATCAGCAACTGCAATAGGGTCAACTCCTGCAAAAGGTTCATCTAGAAGCATGATTGATGGCTCAAGTACCAGGGCACGGGCTATTTCAGCTCTTCTACTTTCTCCACCAGAAAGTGCATATCCTTTTATTTTCCTAACATGTTGAATCCCAAGCTCAGACAACAGAGAATCAAGCCTTTCCTGTTTTTCAAAACGGCTTATAGGGAGCATTTCTAGCACAGCAATTAGATTTTCCTCTACTGTAAGTTTGCGAAAAATAGAACGTTCTTGGGAAAGATATCCAAGTCCGGCCTTAGCTCTTTTGTGCATAGGGAAGCTGGTGATATCTTGGCCGTTTAACTCTATAGATCCCTCGTCAGGTCGAAGAACACCAACTATCATATAAAATGCAGTAGTTTTTCCCGCTCCGTTTGGACCAAGCAGACCAACTACTTGTCCCTGAGATACCTGAAGTGAAATACCTTTTACTGCATGCCTACCCTGATACGATTTTTTTAGATTTGTAGCCTCAAGTTTACTAACCATCTAATCATATCCCCTTAAAACACATTGACAAAATCAATAATTTTCTTTATAGTCTGACTATGTTAAACCAAAATAAATTGTAACAGAATGGGACAGATATGCCAATCTATGAATACCTCTGTGCTAATTGTGGATATCAATTTGAAGAAGTTCAAAAATTTAATGATCCACCAGTTGAGGAATGTCCTAATTGTGGGAAAAAAAGCGCAAGTCGCCAAATTTCAATGAGTGCATTTCACCTCAAAGGTGGAGGATGGTATAAAGATGGATATTCGGGAAAAAGTAATGAATCTGAAAAAACAGAAAAATCTGTGAAAGAAACTAAAGCCGATTCAGAAAATAAATCATCTGCAAAGGATAAAAAGTCAACTCCTGAAAAATCTCATACTACTTCAAACAAAGAATCAAATACAAGCAAGAAATCAGAATCTACTGGCAAAGAAAAAGCCGCTTAAAATTTTCTGCTGCCACTTTAAAAAAATCCATTTATATTTATGCTTTTATATTTCCAGCAAATATTAATTTTGGTCTGGAAAGATATATTAATTGACTTGCAGCGTAAAGACAATTTATTGTCCATGTTATTGTTTGCAATACTGTCCTTACTGGTTTTCCAATTTGCTATTGGAAAAGTTCCCGAATTATTTTTGATTGCTCTACCAGGATTGATCTGGATAGTTACCTTGTTGAGTGGGGTATTGGGGTTAGGAAAATCTTTTGTTCAAGAAATGGAATCAGGTTGTATAGGAGCGTTGTTGATTTCACCAGTTGACCGTAGTGTTTTGTTTTTAGGAAAAATGCTGGCCAATACCATTTTTCTTCTTTTCACCCAAATTATGTTTGTTCCAATATGCTTGTTTATATTTGAAATTGATGTAATGAGTTGGACTTGGTTGTTCTTTGTTTTACTTTTTGGTACTATCGGTTTCAGTTCATTAGGGACATTACTTACTGTAATGACCTCAACTGTTAGGGGCAAAGAAATTTTGCTGCCGATTCTTATCTTCCCCCTTATGGTTCCAAGCCTTCTCTGTGTTGTAAGTTTGATGGAAAATTTGTTTTTCGGGTTAGACCAGCAGGAATTTTGGTCATGGTGGAAATTGCTAGCTGGATTTGACATAGTTCTTTTTACAGTGACGATTCTGGGATTTGAATTTGTAGTTGAGGAATAAATTAATACCTTTTAAAACTCTTGTAAATTATCCATGCAAAGTTAGAATAAAATCTCAAAATTTATTTTTGTTTGGGGCGTAGCCAAGTGGTAAGGCAACGGGTTTTGATCCCGTGATTCGCAGGTTCGATCCCTGCCGCCCCAGCCAATGATTAGAGTTTATCTTCTTCAATCTTCCTAAAGCTCCAATGCAAAGGGGATATCTATTCCCCGTAAAATGTCTGAAATATCACAATTAAAATATCTACAATGGAGACCTATAGGTGTCTGTGACTCAGGCTCTAACAGAGAGCGTAAGGCCAGAATGTTCTCCAAATCAGATCTTGCGAAAGTGACAGCACCTGATGTAACCAGAGGGAATTGGCGTCAAAACAAAGAAGTAATGCAGATAATTATAAGTTATGCAAATGAGGTTGCAAAACTTTCTACATTGACTGAGGGAATGTATTCACCAGAAATTTTGGAGATAAAATTAGTTGGAGCAGTCCTTGAACTAGATCAGACCCCAATTCTAAATCAAGAGTCATCAGAAGGGAAGGTACAGTTTTTCCAAGTTATTTTCAGGGAAGGGAAACTGAGAAAAACATCATATTTTAACTGGATCAAATGGCTAAAGATGTTTTTGATTGCTGTAGTGTCAATTTTTGTTTTAATATTCATATACTTGGCAATCATTCATGTTCCTAAAGTAAATGAGCTGGGAACAAAAAGAAATGAATCATGCAGTTCGACTAGAAAAAATTCAGCATATGTGGAAGAAATTCATTCTATAAGGAAATCACTTCTAATGGATTTGTCAAAACTTCCTGAATGGTCTACTTTCAGAGAAGCTCGTAAACAATGTGCTTTTGGTAAATTACAACTCATAAAACACGAACAGAGATTCCTTAAGTGTTATTTAACTGTTCGTAATCGATTTAATGGCCTTCCTTTAACTGCAAAGCCTTATCTAGGAAAAATTGAGGCCTGTGTTCAGACTCTTTGCAGTCGAAGATTGCCGCATTTGTCTTCTCTATGTAGGCGAATGTGAAAATTAAGTAGTATGTTTTAGTTGACAGTTAAAAAAACTGGAGTTAAAATTTTTTCCAGATACTGAAGCGTTAAAATAATGATAAGAAGGAGAATTTAAGACTCCTGAATTTTTGAAGTCTATCGTTAAACTAAAATTATGATCGAAAAAAAACACATAGGTCATGAGTTCAGACCCGTGACTTTAACTGTTGAAGTGGGACGGCTTAAATTCTTAGCAAAGGCTCTCGGAATTACTGAAGGAATCTATGTTGATCCTAATGCGGCAAAAGTTGCAGGCCTTCCGGGACTACTTGCTCCTCCAACATACCCTTTTGTTTTGGAAATCGAAGCATTGGAATTAGTTGACTTGGTCAGTTTTCTTGGAGAGACTCTTGGGAAATTGTTACATGGAGAAGAAAATTTTACTTACTTCGGGCCAATATATGCGGGCGACGAAATAACTGTTAGTAAAAAAATTACTGATATTATTGATAAAAAAGGAGGAGCTTTACAGTTTGTTATTTCTAAAACTGAGTTTACTAATCAGAATGACAAAAAGGTCGCTGAAACTCTCACAAATTACGTTTTTCGACACTAAAAATATAAATTGAATAATTTTTTAAATACGCAAAGCATATGAAAATACCCAAGTTTGAATCTCTGAAAGAAGGAGATGAAATTCCAACTTTAAAAATTCAGTCGGTTTCAAGGCATACATTAGCACTTTATTGTGGTGCCTCTGGAGACCATAATCCTATTCATGTTGATCTAGATTATGCAAAATCAGTAGGGCTTGAAGATGTGATTGCACATGGTATGCTTTCTGCGGGCTATCTCGGAAGAATGCTTACAAACTGGGTGCCTCAATCCACAATCAGGAGCATAAAAAATCGTTTTACTGCTATGACCCATATTGGAGACAGCATAACGTGTACTGGAAAAGTCACAGAAAAATTTGAAAAGGAAAATGAAAAACTTGTTCGAATTGAAATGCAGGCTCATACCCCTAATTCCCAGACAATAATTGCTGAGGCTGTGATTGCTTTAGAATAAAATGCCTGCACCCCTTTCTTCATTAAAAATTTTAGATTTCTCCACCCTTCTTCCAGGTCCATTTGCTTCAAAAACTCTAGCTGATTTAGGGGCAGATGTTTTAAGGGTAGAAACCTCGTCACGTCCTGACATTACAAGGAGCCCAAAGACAAATGAAAAGAGTTTCATGAATGCTCATGCATCACTGAATCGCTCAAAACATTCAATAGGGTTAAACCTAAAACACCCTGAAGCAGTCAAAATTGTAAATAAACTGGTCAAAAAATATGATATTGTTCTTGAGCAATTCCGTCCAGGCGTAATGAAGAGACTTGGTCTTGATTACAAGAAACTTAGGATTCAAAATCCTTCACTTATATTTTGTTCCCTTACTGGATATGGTCAAACAGGAGCATACAGATATCGTGCTGGACATGACCTAAATTATATGTCAATTTCAGGGATTAGTAACTACAGTCGACGCAAAAATGAACTGCCTGTGCCACTTGGAGTTCAAATTGCCGATGTTGCAGGAGGTTCATATCATGTGGTCATAGGAATTTTGTCAGCAGTAATTCATCGTCAGTTAACAGGTGAAGGGCAGGCTATAGATATCAGCATGACCGATGCAATGTTCAGCATGAATATATTTGAAAGTGACAACTGGTTGGTTAATGGAGTAGGGGCAGAGCCTGAATCGACTTTTCTTAATGGGGGCACCCTATATGATTATTATAAGACGAAAGACGGGCGCATAGTTTCCGTAAGCAGCTTAGAGCCTCATTTTTTTGCTTTATTGATAAAAGCAATGGAACTTCCTGAGACATTATTGGAAATTTCATTATCTGATCAAAAATCTCAAAAAATTTTAAAGAAGATCCTCAAAAAACGTTTTTTGGAACTTTCATGGCCGGAGTGGGAAGTTATTTTTGCTGATTGCGATGCCTGTGTTGAGCTGGTTCTGGAATTTTCAGAAGCAATGGAACATCAACAATTCAAAGACAGAGAAATGTTTGTGGATGTGCCTGATTCATATGGTGTTACTCAGAGACAGATAGCATCTCCATTTAAGTTTTCATCCTGTAAAGCAGTATATAGACATGTTGGAGTTGAACTTGGTGAGCAGACGGAAATGGTGCTTAAAGGAGAGGGATATTCTCAGAAAAAAATAAATGAACTTATAAAAGCTGGAGTTTGTGAAGTTAATAAACATGAATAATTATTCATAATGTGCCAAAGAAAGTTGGCGCATTCTCTAATCAAAAATCTGAGATTGATCTATATTAAAGAGGAATATAGTAGTTTAGGAAGATCGTATGAAGAAGGCTTTGTTTCAAAAAAGTACTTGAATTTGAAGTCTCAAGAAAAGGAATTTTTCTGCCCGCAGAAAATCTATATAACAATTTTAAATTGGACATAAGAAAAAAAGATATACCAGTTTCAGCACCAAAAGCAATTTCATCCTCATAAGATTTTATGCTATCAACTGAAGCAAAACGAGTTTTCGTAAATTGGATCCCTGCACCATAATGCAAATAAAATTTCATGCTTATTTTTGGGTAAATTATATACCAAAAATTATTTTGAATTATTTCCAGTTTCTCCCCTGTTTGTGTTTTGTATGAAACTGAATCAGTATGATCAATTATCGAAATTTGACGTTCATATTCTAAAGCCTGTTCTTCCCAAAAATAGCCTAAATTGGTTCCAATTCCATTTGCTGTTCCATCAGAATTGGAGATGGTGACATCATCACTAACTATAAGACTTACATTCCTGAATCCCACTCCAAAATAAAATCCCTTCAATTCAGAAGAACTGCCGGATAAAAAAAAATCTGGCTCAGGGTATGCCAGCCTTGATTCAAAAAAAACTATATCAGATTTGTTTTTTTCTGAAGGCAAAGGCTCTTCTGCGAGAATTGTTTTAGAAAAACAAAAAAAATAAACAATGATCAAAAGCCAAATGCATATAATTTTTTTTGTATAACGGAAAATATTTATTTTGATAAATTTTCTCAATGAAAATTTGTACATAAGCTACTCAAGGTTAGGAAGAATCTGCTCTGGAATTTCAACTCCTCCCAAATTTATATATGCATAAAGAGTTCTATCGATATACTCTTTTTCTCTTCCACTACTAGTCGTCGTTTTATCTACATTTTCAGATAATGATAGTCGAATATTCCAGCAGTCAGGCTTGTATTCCATGCTAAAAACACTTGATGTAAGACGACGTCTGAAAGTGTAATTGTCTGCATCCAAGTTTACTGTACCAGCAACTCCAAAAGCCAGTTTATCACTGGTTGTAAAATTGTTGCTGAAACTAAAAGTGTTTGCTGCAGCAATGTCTTCACCAAATGGAGTCTGGTATGCTTCTTCATTATTTCTGAAATGAACTGAAGCTTTGTTGTGTTTACTTAGTCCGACGCTCACGTCGGCAGAATATTCAATTACACGACTTTTCTGATGATGATAGCGGTTAAATATACTGAAGGAAAAATTTGTTCCTGGGGTTACTTTCAAGATTGTACGTAGAGGTAAAAGAGCATGACCCGGTTCTGTTTCATTTCCCTTAACTGCTGGACCAATGGGTTGAAAATATCGATTTTTTTTTAAGTAGTCATAGTGCTGAATGAAATTAAGATTTGCTATAGAACTGCTTTTACCTTCACGAAATTGACCACGGTTCTCCTTATTCTGCAGGGGTATAACTCCTTTTTCTAAATAAGAAATAATTTTCGCTTTTTGCTCGGGAATTAACTCCTTTCCAAACAGATTATCTAGCTGTCTTTCAAATTTCTGTATTGAAGGGAATTCTTGGTCTTTAATTAATTCTAATTTGCGAATTAGTGCTGGATCTATTTGATCTCTCCGCATTTTGTCTAAAGCAAGGGAAGTTAATTTTATACTTCTTTCAAAGTAACGCCGTTTAGCTAGTAAAATATTTTCAAGTCGGATTGTGGCTAATCTCCTTACTGATACACCACCTCCAAAAGGAACTCCAGAATTAGATTCTTGTCGCACGTCCTCAATATAATTGTACTGAATTCGTGGTGTTAACAAATGTTTGAATCTAGTAAAAGTTCCGGTTTCATTTTTAAACATTCTTGAAAATACAGTGTTAAATTCTATTTCGCTATCTAAAATTTCAAATCCATATTCATCCTCACTTCCGGAGATATTTGGATCACGAACTTTATAATGTGACAACTGTTTCCCAATTTTTATACTACCGTCAAAATGGTCAAAAAATGGAAAATTAAAATTAAGCCTTGGATTGGCTGTTACTCCTTCTCCGTTGTATCCTTGAACCCTATAGTACCTTACAACAGAACCACTTATCTCGGGAGATAGTGATGCTCTGCCTGAACGCCAAAATGTATCTCTGAATTGAAATGAAAGTGCAGGTAGGTGTTGAACCTGTGTTAGATCAATATTTCTGTTAAGCAATGCTAATTCACTGAATAAACGAGTTTGTGTTGCCGACAAAGATATAGATCCATTTGAAAATTGACGGTTTATGCTTGCAGAGAGTTTTTGTGCAGTATTTGGGTCAGGGTTTTCTATTAGTTCATATTCTTTTTGAAATTGACTGTCGCTGTAGGCCAACGCGGAGGCAATCAGTCTGCTCTGACCATCTATCTGTTGATTATGGTTGAATTCAAATTTAAAACGTTTTGGATTCAATTCTGAAGAATCAATATCTTCAGCTCTTAAGCTTCCAGATTCATTTTCAGGTTCTCTTGCATCCCGCTCAAAAAATTCCTGGTATTTTATTTGACCTCTCATTCCCCTAGTTAATGCATATTGGTAATCAAGACGCAAACCAGGACCACGCCTTTCTACCCAGTCATAGGTTATTGTTAAATCTTGTTCTGGATTAATTGCCCAGAAATAAGGAATTCCTATACGATATCCTAGGTCCCATTTTCTTAAGCTACTTCGGACTATGATATATTCTGGAGAAAGAAATCCAGATTGACGACTTTTTACTGTCGGCCATGCGAGGTAGGGGAAATAAAATATCGGAACATTCCCAATTTTAAGGAATGTTCTTTGAGATGAAGAAAAGTTTTGGGAATAGTAATTTACTTCACTGCCAGTTATTTGCCACGCAGGGGTTTTAGGATCACAAGTGGTGAATGTGCAAGTCTGTGCAACAAAATGGTTTTTTCCTAACCTTCGTACTTCTTTAGCTGACATATATGCTTTATTTGAAGAATCAAAAATTATTGCATTCCGAAAAATCCCATTCCCGTTTTTTACATTAATTTCTAACTCGTCCATAACTGCAACAATACTTCCTTCAGTCACCCTGACATATCCCGATGCAGTTAATCTATTTTTTCCTGGATGAAAATTGATTTCTGTGCTTTCTACTGTAACTCCCTCCCATTCCACTTTTGCATTACGGTAAAGATAAGTACCGGTATCTGGATTATGGAAATATGATTGTGTCTGAATAGAAAGCTGAGGTGCCTCAAGTCTGGTTTGTGAAATACCGCAAAAAGGGTAATTACTTAAAAAAACTGAAAACCAAAAAATTACTCGGATAACTGTTTTCATTAGGCAAAAATAAGTTTTTTTTGATCCATTACTGGTAGTATTCAGGAGTTTATTTGGTTTTTTTAAAATGTATAAAGATAGTTGACTCATATTTGGCGTTGAAAAATTAGAACGCCAAAACTGGACTGTTCAAGCAGGATTTTATTCTGTGGGATCTCAAAATACAAAGCTCCATCTAATGAAATACGAAGCAAACTGGTACTTTATATGAATTAAGGCAACACATGCAAACTTATTGCATCTCTGATACCATGCTTATTAAAAATTGAAATATAAATTTGCTATTTAATCAAGCAAATCGGTTAGATTTTTGCAAAATCATATTATCCTGAACAGTAAATCTAAAGATTCTGTTTCAAAAAATAGTAAAATTGGTGAGATTAATGGTTTTTTTTAGAGTTTTAGTAACTATAAACTTAATTCTTTTTGTAATACTAATAGGACACGAAAAGTTTGTAGTGGCACAAAGCAACTTGTTAAAAACGGAATCGATACGAAAAAAATTATATGAACGAATGGATGAGAGAAAAAAATCAAAAACTCTCAATAAAGTCAGTGAAAAAACATTTTCAGGAATTTTCACTAGGGTTGCTGATTCTGAAAGTGTTTGGATTAGAATTGATAATCGTTCAAAATACAGAAAATGGACATTCAAACTTTCCAAGAAAAATTTAAACTTGCAGCGCCAGGAGGTGCGGGTATGGTTAAAATATGTTTCGCCAAAGCTTTCGGTAAGCCATGGTAAAGAATATAATGAATGGTTCCTAAAAAAATCCGCTTATGAACTGCAAAAAATGTTCTATAATAGACAAGTAAGGGTCTTTTATGATTATTCTGAAAAGCTGTATCGGCTTGACGGTATGATTTGGTCAGGTGATACAAATATAAATCTTTGGTTAATCCGTAATGGCTGGTCATTTTATCTTCTAGGGGGGGAAAATCCTCCTGAACATGAGGAATTTTTTACTGCAGAAAATGAAGCAAGAGAAAAACAGTTGGGACTTTGGAAAGAAGAATTGCAAAAGGAGTAACCACTTTTGCAAGCTAAAGTTAGTTTAGCTTTCCCCTTAATAGAACTGATGTCTTTTCCAAAGGTACTTGCTGTCAAATATTTCTCCAGGTTTAGCTGCTATATCTAGAATTTTTAGGCAATCGAGAAAAATCTGTTTTTGCTGTCCTCTGTTGAATGCTTCGCCCATGGCGTGTCCAAAAGGGTATTTAAGGAAATATGTGCGTGGAGGTTTTACAGATTCACTTACCTTGCGCGCAATTGAGATTCCAACTGTAGAAATCCCTTGTCGTTCAATTTCTCGCTGGACCAGACCGACCGTCTGGTTACAAATGCCTCAAGCGGGAACGAGCAAGGCAATGTCAACATTATGTTGTCTGATTTCTTTTGCAGCTTCAACTGCATTTTTTTGGATTAATGTTGTTAAATGCGGTTCCTTAATATGTCCCATGAAGCTGTAATGGTACTTGCATGAAGGTCCGACTATACCTTCAGACTGCAATTCATTCAAAATATCTATCGGTAGGACAAGGTTTGGATCACGATCAGCATCATAGTGGTCATAATATTTATGCGTGATGATCAAATCATTTAAATTAGTATTATTAGGAATTCTTCGAAATGTACTGTCACCATTAGGATCGATCAGATTAAATTTTTTATCGGATTTCAAATGGATTCCACCAGTTGTTATAAGTACAATTTTGGAATCTTTAATTGGTTTCTCCAGTTTTTTCCATGGAATGTCTTTAAACTCAAGTGCTTTATAATTTCTGTCCCAGTAATTTTTTATTGCGGGAATACTGAAAAACTTAACCAAAAATTTGTCAAGCATAGTTTCTTTTTTTCATTTTAAAATTTTAAAAAAGAGTATGGTTTCTATTAAAGATAATTTAACTTATATTCGTGAGCAAATAAGTTTGGCTGCAACTAATGCTGGAAGATCTCTAGAAGATATCCTGCTTATTGCTGTCAGTAAAAAAAAGACTTCGGCAATGATTAATGATGCTGTATTGGCAAATCAAATTGCATTTGGTGAAAATATGGTTCAGGAAGCTATCAATAAAATGTCAGAATTAAGCAATATTATTAAAATTGAATGGCATATGATTGGTCACTTGCAAAAAAATAAGGTAAAGTTTTGTCCAGGAAACTTCCAATGGGTTCATTCCATAGATTCTATTGAATTAGCTAAAAAATTAGAAGAACACTGTGCTTTAAAACAGCATAAATTAAATGTTTTAATTCAGGTTAATCTTTCAAAGGAAAAAAGTAAATTCGGAGTTCAACAATTAGATGAACTATTCAAACTTGCTGAAACGATTCAGGAGGGGAATTGGGCAAAATTAAGAGGACTAATGACAATACCTGAACCAGAGCTTGGAGAAGTTCCTACCCGCAAGATATTTGAGAAATTAAGAATGTGGAAAGATCAGATGCAAAAAGAGTTTGGTTCGCTAGAGATAAATGAACTATCAATGGGTATGACAGCTGATTTCCAATGGGCAATTCAGGAAGGTGCAACTATGATTCGTCTTGGAACAGCTATATTTGGGGCAAGATAATATTTTTTATTTTAAAAGTTTTTTTCACTTAATTGCAGAATCAGTCTGCGTTTACTGAAATAGAATCTCCATCCCACCTGTATCTGGTTCCATGTAAGTAATGCCAATGCTGCTGAAAGAATTGTAAGCAATGGAAATATAATATAATGATTCTCAACAATTAATTTGATTACTTGGTTTAACATTATATCCATCTAAAAGTACTGTTTATTTTTAATTATTTATAGGTGGATCAGACCACATTCCGCAGTCTTGAATGAGTTCAATTAAACGATCCACAGCATGTTTTGTGGGGATGTTACGACTAACGCATGTTCTTCCATGAAACAAATTTATCATATCTGGTCCTGATCCAACGTAGCCAAAATCGGCATCTGCCATTTCACCAGGGCCATTTACCACACATCCCATTATTGCTATTTTTACGCCTTTTAGATGAGAAGTCCGTGCCTTTATTTTCTTAGTCGTATTTTCCAAGTCGAAAAATGTTCTACCGCAAGAAGGGCAGGAAATAAAATCAGTTTTATAAATGCGGGATCGTGTTGATTGTAAAATTGACTTGGCAACAGGGATTTCATTTTCAGATGGTTCTGTAAGTGAAACTCTTATAGTGTCTCCCAGTCCATCACAAAGTAGGGTGCCAATTCCAATTGCACTTTTTATACGTCCATCTAGTTCATTGCCTGCTTCAGTAACTCCTAAGTGCAATGGATAATGCATATTTTCTTTATCCATTTTTTTGACGAGCTGACGATATGCTTCAATCATAACCTTTGGATTTGAAGATTTCATTGATAATACAATCTCTTCAAAATCATATTTTCTCAATATACGTAAAAATTCCATAGCTGATTCAACCATTCCCTCTGGAGTATCTCCATATCGGTTCATCAAACGGTCTGAGAGAGAACCATGGTTAGTACCAACTCTCAACGAATTACTATATTTTTTCAGGTTTTTAACCAAAGGAATTAATTTCTGCTCAATTCTATCCAGTTCCTCCTGATACTGAATATCAGTATACTCGCGTACTTCAAATTTTTTCCTGTCTGCATAATTTCCGGGGTTTATACGCACTTTATCTGCAAATTCGCAGACATTCACAGCTAGGTTTGGGTTAAAATGAACATCTGCAACAAGAGGTCTTTCAATGCCTCTTTTCCTCATTTCCTCGCGAATCAAAAACATACTTTCAACTGATTTTTGATTAGGAATGGTTAAGCGGATTATTTCACAATCCACTGCGTCTAATCGTATAATTTCTTCAATGCATGCATTAACATCTGTGGTATCACAAGTCAGCATAGACTGTATCCTTATCGGCTCAGTACCACCGATCTTAATGGTTCCTATTGAAACAGTTTTAGTATATCTTCTCATAGGTAGCATACTAGAATTGTAGTATTTGGTTTGCCATTAAGGTAAATTTGGATATAAATATTTCATAGCCTATCAAACACTGATCCATGTCCTGGAAGAAACAGACGCTGATAAAATCGATTTGCATACTGGTCTGTCATTCCTGCTATGTAATCACAAATTATTCTTTTTTGTCCCTGCTCACTTTTTGCTGATTTCCACAAGCTTTGAAACGATCGTGGCAAAAGCATTTCTGGGTCAGACGATAATGCTTCAAAAATAGAGAGTACAATTTTACGCCCTTTGTATGTTGCTGCCTGAACTGTGTTCAACTGGATCATATTGTGCCATACCGTTTCCTGAAGTGACTTTAGGAAATTATTTGGTTCTTGCGGTAGCACGGCATTCCACTGCAGCAATGGTTCTTCAAAATTTTCATTTTTAACTAACTCAACTGATGACACAAGCCCATGAACAAGGGCTCCAACAGCCTGCTTACGACCGTGGCCAGAATCTTCTCCTGAGTTGAAAAGCTGATTTTCAATATCTAGAAGATTTTTATCTGCAGCCCATTTCTGATCTACATTTTTAACTGCAATCTTCCAGTGGTCAAGATTTAGCAATCTTAATACTATTCCATCTTCTAAATCATGAACTCCATAGGCAATATCATCAGCAAGATTCATCAAAGAAGTATCAAGAGCTTTGTACAGTGAGAAACCATGATTATGATCAGTTGGGATAGATTGTGCACAAAATAGCTCTCTATCAGCATCAGTTAGGTGGAGAAAAACCCAATCCAATACTTTTTCTTCAGTATCTAGATAGCATTTTGGGGGGTTCCAGTCCTGCACTAAAATTGATTCATTATCTGAGCCATTTTCTTCAGGCAATTTTTTTCGACAAAGTCTTGAGTATGGAACAGGATATTTCAAAATTCCCAGTAAACTTCGTCTTGTTAAATCTAACCCGTATTCGGGAGTATGTGATTCCAGAGAGGATAGGATACGTAATGTCTGGCCGTTTGCTTCAAATCCTCCGAAACCAGACATTAAATAATTCAGAGCAATTTCTCCACCATGACCGAAAGGGGGGTGTCCCAAATCATGGGCAAGTCCATTGGTTTCTATCTGTTCTAAAGTAGGAAGTAAGTCTTTCTGCTGTGGAAATCTATTAGCGAGATTCAATACCAAGCCACGTCCAATTTGAGCAACCTCCATCGAATGAGTAAGACGTGTACGATGGAAATCTCCCTCCAATACTCCTAAAATTTGCGTTTTTGCCTGCAGCCTTCTAAATGCTGAAGAATGAATCACTCTCGCCCTGTCTCTTTCAAATTCTTCTCTTTGATCATGTGGGCGCTGCAAACTATTTGGAGCACGACGTTCTTTCCAAAAGGTCATTTTAAAACCATATTTTGCAAAATTATTTAATAATTAACATGATATTTATATCAAATATAGAAAGTAAATTATAATTTATTGAATTGTTTTTTTCACGCTAATTGGTGAGTTATTAGTTTTTCATTTTTTTAAAAAAACATTATTTGTTAAATCTTTAAACTCTAAATTCTTCAAATCACTTGAAATTATTATTAACTAAATTAGAATTATGGCTCCATAAACAATGAACTAACTTTAAATAATTTAAAAAAAGGAGCAATAAGTTTGAGTGAAGATAAGCTAGAAGTAGAAGGAACGGTAATAGAGTCATCCAAAGGTATTTTTAGAGTTAAACTGGAAAATGAGCATGTAGTAATAGGTCATTTATCTGGAAAAATGAAAATGTATAAGATCCGCGTACTCCCGGGAGATACAGTCACAATTGAACTTTCTCCATATGATCTAAATCGCGGCAGAATAGTGCGGCGAGAAAAGGTTGATGAATAAGAGCATTGGGATATAAATAATACCATAACAGGATTAAAGACAGTTTACTTTCCCTAGAATCAACTTTTTTTTCTTAGTATTTGTTGCTTAAAAATTGATGAATATATTTGAAAAGGCTATATATGACTTGACAGCTGACATTCTAAAAACAGAATATAAGTACGATGTCAAAAATTCTCTAGAACTTTCATCCTTGATTGAGTATCCTCCGAGTCCAGATCTTGGTGATTATGCACTTCCCTGCTTTAGCTTTTCTAAAACCCTTCATCTTTCGCCAGATGTAATTGCCTCTGAACTGGAATCCAAACTTCAAAAGCATCTTCTTAACAAAAGCCCCTTTACTAATATAAAGGCAAGAGGACCTTATTTAAATTTTACAGTTTCCTCTTCATCTTTCGCGGAAGAAATCCTGCCCGATATTTTTAATGGTAATTATTTCAAGCGGCCGTCTAATATAAAACGCGAGAGGGTGATGATTGAATTTTCTCAGCCAAATACCCACAAAGGTTTCCATGTCGGTCATTTGCGAAATGTAGCTCTTGGAGACAGTCTTTGCCGAATTTTCCTTTACAATGGATACGATGTTATTGGAGCAAACTACATAGGTGATATTGGTTCTCATATCGCTAAATGTTTATGGTACTTGAAGAAACATAACACGCAAGATCCACCTGAAAATCACCGTGGAGAATGGTTGGGGGAGATGTATACAAATGCAGTGAGTAAACTTGAAGCCTCGAATGGGCAGGAAAAAATCAATTTCAAAGCTGAGCTGAGTCAGTTGCTTCGGGAAATTGATGAAAAGGATCATGAAATTTATCAAGACTGGGAAACTACACGCGAGTGGTCAATGGAAGATTTTCGAGAAATCTATGAATGGCTTGATGTAAAATTTGATCATTTCTTCTATGAATCTGAGGTGGATGAAGAGGGGAGGAAAATTGTAATTGAAGGTGAAAAAAATGGAATTTTTAAAAAATCAGAGGGGGCGATTGGAGTCGATCTTGATGAAGAAGGACTTGGGTTTTTCATGCTTCTGAAATCGGATGGAAATACGCTTTATTCAACTAAAGATCTAGCTCTCGCAAGGAAAAAATTTGACAAATTTGAAGTAGAACGATCAATCTATGTTGTTGGTTCAGAGCAGACACTTCATTTTAAACAGGTTTTTGCCACACTTAAAAGAATGGGTTACAAGCAGGCGGAAAAATGTTTTCATTTGCCATATGCTTTAGTTGTCTTGCCTGAGGGTAAAATGAGTTCACGTCAGGGAAACGTGATTTTATTTTCTCAATTACGTAAAGAAATTGTTGAAAGTATACAATCAATACATCTGGCAGAACATCGAAAAAATTGGAGCAGTAAAGAGCTTGAAGAGACATCCCAGAAAATTGCAGTTGCTGCAATCAAATACGGAATGTTGAATCAGGACTCCAATAAAAATATTGTTTTTTCAATGGATGAATGGCTCGTTTCTGAGGGAGATACAGGAACGTATCTAGTTTATGCATATGTGCGTATACGGAGCATAGGACGGAAAATTCCTCTCAAAGTAAGTCCTGATGTTGATTATTCTTTATTATCTCACCCTAATGAAAAAAAGCTTTTGAGGCAGATGCTCGATTTTAATAAAACGGTATTTAATGCCGCAGAACTTTTTCGGCCATCACTTTTAGCCAGAATGTTATATGAATTTTCCAAGGATTTTAGTAGGACTTACAACACATGTTCAGTAATGCATGCCGAAACTGAAAAACTTAAGGCCTCAAGGCTATTACTTTTTCATTGTGTAGCAGAAACTCTTCAGCAAGGGTTGAATCTTTTAGGGATTTCACCTCCGGAGAGAATGTAAAAAAATGTTTCAGGTTTGTTTTTTGAATTTTAATCATATTTAGTTTAATTTTAAAAAAATTTTCAATTTCTTAGAAATACTTACATATAGAAAATGAACTTTAAATATTTTCGTAATTCATTTTTATTTGTCTTAATCTACTATTCTCTTTCAACAATTTTGCTCGCTGATTTTTTTAAATGGGAGATTCTTGTGTCTGAAAAAGGCTACGGCACAGGAAGTTTCAATATTCCGATTGTATCTGAGGGAAAAATAGATTTATTAAACGAGGAAATCATTTGCAGCTTGCAAAAATTTTGGACAAAAATTGAATCAGAATTGCTTTTAGAAGGAAAGACACTTGAATGCTTAAATGGCAACAAAAAAAGTGTTGTAACTTTAATTTGTAGGGATAATAACAAAAATCGATCATACAACAAGAACAAAGAATTATATCCATTTGCAAAAGATGGATTCCGAATTAAACCGGAACTAGGTGCAGATTCCCCGTACCTTGAACTTCGGTGTTATTTTTAAATAAACTTAGTTCATAATAAGATTTCCAAAATTTTTTTAGTAGTATTGAAAGATCGTTTTGCAGCCATATTCAAAAATCTAGAAGAAAGTTTTTCGCCGTCTGCATTTGCCATATCGCTTATACAGCGTACAACAACTGCAGGGATTCCGAATTGTTCAGCAACTTGGGCAACAGCAGCTCCTTCCATGTCAATTGCTTGTGCTCCATATTTTTCAAATAATTTCTTTTGAGTTTTCTCACATTGAATAAACACATCTCCAGTTAGAATTGTGGCCATCCGGACATTAGGATGTGAGGACTTAATTTTACTTTTAATTTTTGAGTCTAGTCTGTACTCAATCTCATTTTTTGGCTCACCGTTTGGAAAATTTCCTGGCCTGAATGTTACCATTACCTTGTTTATGAGCTTACCATAATCATGTTGAATCAAGCATGAACCTATGATAACTTCTCCAATTTCTATTCTTGGATCAATACCTCCTGCAATTCCAGAAAATAATAACAATTCACAGTCGAATTTCTCAATCAATAAAGTTGATACAACTGCTGCGTTAACTTTACCTAATCCACTTTTTACCAATATCAATTCATGCTTATCTTGAACACTTTTGTAAAAATCCCACTCACCAATCTTATTAATCGTATTTTTAGAAAAATTAAAATGCTGGAGCTCTTTTTGAAGGGCAGAAATAATTCCTATACGCATAAACAAATTAGTAGAAAACCTTTTTACAAATTGCAGGGAATTCCCTTTTTTCGCACCAATCGTAAAACTTACCACTTCCTGAAGAACATGAAATAAAGAATAAAACCAGGATAAAAAAGGTTAACCACAAAACTTTGTCATTCTTTAAAAAAATTAATTTCATTTTGAGCTATTTTTTTGCAATATCTAAGATCATTTTAGCAAAATCACTTGTTCCTCCGTCAGGTAGTATTCGATTAAGTCTTGCTCCCATTTCGCCTGGAGTGCGTTTTAGAATAAATTTTTCCCACCATTTTATCCCCTCAGTTTCTAGATGTTCCTGAGACACGCAGACAGCTGCTTTATTATTTTGAAGTATCAAAGCATTTTCTTCCTGGTGAGTTCCTGGAATAGGAATCAAAACAGAGTCTTTCCTAAGATATGCAAGTTCTCCAATAATTCCCATTCCTGCTCTGCTAAATACTATTTCGCTCTTAGCCAGCAAGTTCCCCATACCTTGATTTACAGCCGTAATCCTATGATAGTGATGGTGAGAAAAATCAGAATATTTGTTCTCAATGTTTTCTTCCCATTTGCTTCCGGTTAAATGCACTACTTGAAAATTTATTAACAAATGTTTTAGCATCGGCATAACAGCATTATTTAAACCTGATGCTCCCTGTCCCCCTCCGGTGATCAAGATTAATGGTATTTTCGAATCTAACCCGAATTGATAATTAGCCTGTTCTGCGTTGCCATTTATGATTTCTTTACGTACGACAGGTCCTATATTTTTTTTTAAAAAAATTTTTGGGAAATGATTAGATGTCTTTTCAAAGTAAGTAATTAGAGCATGGCTGACAGGAGCCATTAAACGATTTGCTAGTCCTGGACGGACATCCATTTGAAAGATCACGTGCGGAATACCCAAAATCCATGACATATAAGCTACAGGGACACTTACAAAACTGCCAGCAGAAACAATGATATGTGGTCGAAAACTCAGCAATTTTAAAAATCCACTTACAGCACCTCCAATTATAAAAATTGGATCTACAAAATTTTGCCAGCTAAAATAGCGCCTTAACTTCCCGGAAGGAATATGTTCATAAGCAATTCCAGCCTGTTTTACTATTTGTCGTTCAAGTCCTTTTTTTCTACCTAAAAACAGAAATATTGAGTCTTCTCTCTTCATGATAATTTCTTCGGCCAAAGCAAGCAAAGGCAAAGTAGGTCCACCAGAGCCTCCTCCAGTTAAAAGAATTCTGATAGGAGTTTTACTCATAGTAATTGGCTCATGTGGAATTTCTTGATTAATAAGATAAAGATTTATATTTTTGTAATAAAGGATGAATAATATTCTGATTTATGAACATATTCTTTTAAAGGATTCAAATTACTAAGGTATTAAAAGAAGTGGAAGTTTGACTTAACTTAAAAGTGGATGGATTTGTCATTTTTTCAATAAAATTTTTAAATCGGACTTGGTACTCTTTGATTTGAGATCATATTTTATTTATATAACTGAAGTGCTTAAGCTCCCCCTTTTTCAATAAAAAAAGTAAACTATCGGTTATTTGGATTATATTGAACTACTATCGAATCCTTAGTTAGTATTTGTTTAAAAAAGAACAAAATTTGGGAATTATTTTTCGTAAATTTAAATAACAGTTAATTTAAACTTCTAAAACTATGAAGTGATTGAACCTTCTTTAATTCAGTTTGAAAAATTCTGTTCAAGCTGACGGCGTCATTACTAAAAATCCATTCTACACTTCTGTTGAGTTCTCTGAAAAGACTGTTTTTTGATTTAGGATAACCGACACCTATTTTTTGTTTTAAGTTGAGATGCTTCCTGACCAATTTGTTCCCAATAAGGATATAATGGCCAGCTATGCCAGCATATTTTTTTTCAATAGCAATTTTGCTTAGCTCATTGACATTGAATTCAGCTACAAGTATCTTTGCTGCATTTTCTAAAAAATTGATTTTGTCAAGCATTTGTGGTTTTAGGGAAATTAAATGAAAATCCTTGCAAGGATCAAGATTTGAAAAAATGTTTTCAAGGATCATTACCTGTTTTGCAGGTTCTGGATATAATTCTTCTTTAATTTCTATCATTAAATGCAATCTTTTCCCATAGCGCTGCAGGACCTCTTCTAAGGTCGGAACAAGAGGGCAGATTTGTTTTAACTCACTAAGATTTGTATCTGAAACGAGCTTGTGTATTCCGTACAGCCTATTTAAATCAGGATCATGTATAACGACTGGACATAAGTCTTTAGTCCAACGAAAATCAAATTCAATCCCCCATATTTCTTTGGCTTCTAGAATTTTGTCAAAGGAAGCAAGGGTGTTTTCAAAAACTATCTTGTTGTCATGCTGTCCTCTATGAGAAACAATTTTACAATTTCCCAAGATCTTAAATGATGGAATTTTACGAGGGATCAATTCAAAAATTAAATCACAGATATTAACTAAGGCGGTTTCCAACCATAAAGGAATATTCACTATATATTCTGGAATGTTGAATCGTTAAAAAGATTAACTACAAAATATAATATATTTATATTTTCATTGAATTAAATAGGCGCCTCTTCCCAAATTTTCTTAACAAATTTTAATGGTCTAAGCTTCTCAACTATTTTATGGAAGACAGGCCATGTAATTGATTCAGTTTCAATACGAATATCAGCATCATTATTCTGCCTCGCTGCAGTTTCAGAATTGATTATCGTAACACCTGCGTCTTTAATTATTTTTGTTATTTGGAATAAAATTCCAGCGCCATCTATTACCTGCAGATGAAGAATGTGCTGTTGAGTTAATTTTTCCGGAATGCGCCATGCTACTTCAACAGGAATTTTACTCAAAGGAATTTTGATTTTTTTGCTCGAATAATTTATGCAATTAAAATGGTGTATCTCAATTTCCTTGTCTTCATGAATAAAGCCTCTAATTTTGTCTCCAGGTATTGGGAAACAACAATTTGCCAACCTAATCATAGGGTTATGTAAATCTTCAATAAGGAAAATATTTTTCTCACTACCAAAAAATTTATCCCACAGTTCATGCCTAATCATACCCTTTAAGCGGCCACTTTGTTTAAAATCAAGGAGTTTATGTTTGCGTAAAAATTTTAGTAAAGGCCTTTTTTGCAATCCTATTTCTTGTAGAAATTTATTTGCTGACAATTTTTCTTGTTTCAATGCTTCCTTTACCTGTTTTGTGTTAAGCCATTTTTCAACAACTTTTTTTTCACCTTTTTGTCTTAATTTCTTTTCAAGCAAGAGCCTACCTGAATTTCTTGCACTTGCTACTTTTTGTTGCTCTAAAGCGCGTTTAATTTGAGAACGGCTTTTACTTGTTTTAACCTGTCCAAGCCAGGATTTTTTTGGATTAATTCCTGGATCAGTGATTATTTGAAGGGCCTCTCCCGTGAACAATTGTCTTTCTCGAGGGACTCTTTTTTTGCTGGCACCAAAAGATGTAGGGTTTACTAAAGCGCCTATACAGTGGTTCCCAAGGTCTGAATGGATTCCATATGCAAAATCAAGCACCGTAGCACCTTTAGGAAACACTAACATATCACCTTTTGGTGAGTAAATCTGAACCTGGTCAGACTGAACATAACCCAACACTTCGGACATTCGGACATCTTTATCTCCAGCCATGTGATCTAGTTGGCTTAGGTAAAGTTGATAATAGTCTGCAATTTCAGCTGGATTACCCTGCCAGCGAGCAATTATTCCAAACTGATTTTTTTTCAACATTTCGTCTGAGACAATTTCTAAACGCGTTTGCTCTCCTTCAATTCTTATCTCAGTCTGCAATCCCTCGTAACCATTCCATTGAGGGTTACTTATATAATCTCTGATTTTAAGAGGTATTACGTTATAATTTGTATGTATAATCCCTAATGCGTTAAAGCATGCCATACCGTTTTTAACAACAACTCTAAACCCTTCCAACACATGATCAATTGGATCTAGCTCCTTAATTTGTGTTGAAGGATGTACAAAAAGTGGTTCTACCAGATTGAACTCTAAATTCTGATTTTCTAGAGTTTTATGTAAAGAATTCTGCATTGCATGAATTGATGAAATTCTTGCCTGTTTTAATTCATCAATCTCTTTCAGGATTTTTTGATATCTCTTCGGGTAAAGAATCTTGAAACAAAGTTCAGTATGTTCTTGGCAGATTTGAGCAAGCCCTAAACGCTCTGCTATAGGGACATAAACATTTAGCGTTTCCAGACTAATTCTCCTCTGTTTTTCGCGAGGCATAAATTCCATGTCTCTCATATTGTCAAGTCTGTCAAATAGCTTAATTATCAAGGCACGAACATCCTGAGCCATTGTCTTCAACATACGCTGATAAGTTGCATCAATGTTGTTTCCTGCCTCAATTTTTGATCTTTCATTTTTTTTGATTTTAGTAAGCCCCTTGACAATATCTGCGTACCAGTTCCCATACCTCTTTTGAATATCCTTATGGGTAATTTTAGTGTCTTCGATAATATCATGCAGGAGTGCAGCAACAACTGTAGGAGCATCCAATCCAGCCCGGCAAATATAATTTGCAACTCTAAGAGGATGAATTATTACAGGTTGACCTGACTTTCTTGTTTGATTTTCATGATGTTTTTTGATGTCAGAAATAGCCTGATTTAGGAGCTCTGAATCACTGAAAGTCCCGTATTCTTGGACATAACTTCGAATCTGCTGGTCCAATTCGGCAATCAGATTTTTATCTTTTTTGGATATTTCTTTTTTTCTGACGGATACCATATTCCTTTTGGATAAAAAATGCTATTGTGGATTAATTCTTCCGCTCTGAGAATCACCACTGCAGTAACTTATAGCTGACTCCTTTCGGATAGGCTTCCAGCCAACTTCAAAATTCTGCTTCCACAAATTTTTTCTTATTTCCCTAAATAAATCAAAACTGTCAGTATTCACCCAGAAAAAAAAGTAGTTTTGTTCGGGAGGATATTTTTTCATCAATGTCTGCATTATGCCTCCGTGACGAGAGAAATTATGCCACCACTGTCCTGCTGAGGGCGAAGGCAAAAATTCAATACAATGTGAATGTCTTCCTCCAGTTGTAAGTTTAATTGAATAATCATCAAAATTTAATTCTTTTGGCAAGGGCTCATTGTCAGAAAGATAATTTTTTAGTCGCTTATATACTAAAGCACGGTCAAGGTATAATAACCGGTCATCATTTAGCAATATCAAGAGGCTATTTTTTTGAGTTGCATGAGACCATGGGATTTTTAGTTTATCTGTTTTTTTATAAGACTGTTCTTCAGACAATACCTTCTCACTTTTATCAATTAATGAAAAAACTGCCATAAATACTGCCAAAATCACAAGAATTCCCACATTGTTTGAAACAATATCAACTAAAGAATCGAGATTTAAATAATTTTGTAAGTTACTTGAAAACGTCTGTTTTTTTCT
>CACFAY010000024.1 GCA_902564345.1 uncultured SAR324 cluster bacterium | reverse complement strand
TTCATTTTTAAATGTCATAACTATACAACCAAATTTTTCTCTTCAGGATCTATCTTCAAACGCAGAACTTGCTCATTCAAAACGAAAGGGTAATCTAGAAATTTTGTTTAAAGATTCAAAGAAACACTTATCAAAACTTTCGAAACAAACTGAAGAGCCCACACTGCTTGTTTGGCCTGAGTCTGTTTTTCCTATTCCTTTTTTCAAGGTAAGAGAAGCCCGCGAAAAAGTGCTAAACTTTGCAGAAGAAAATAATACGTCAATCTTATTTACAACTATTGACTGGGAAAAAAAACTTACCGAAACTAAATTTCATGGAGTATCCGTGCTGGTAGGATCAAATGGCAAAGTAATAGACAGATATAATAAAATTTTCCTTATTCCTTTTGGTGAGATGATACCATTTTCAAATATTTTTCCTGAAATAGCATCCTGGCTTCGTAGTAATATAGCAAACATGTCCGAGTTTGAACCGGGTCAGGATTACAAGGTATTTAACTTATCAGATAAAGTTAGACTTTCTGCTCCAATTTGTTTCGATATTTTCTCTCAGAAAGTTGTACGCGGAATGTCCCTCAAAGGGTCAAATCTTATTGTAAATCTTAGCAATCTGGCATGGTTTGGACGTACAACTGCTTCGGACAACATGGTTGCAGTATTACGATGGAGAGCTATAGAAAACAGAGTCCCAGTTGTCTTTGCATCAAACAATGGAGAAAGTATCTTCATTGGAGCAGACGGAAAAAACCTAAGCAAACAATTGGGGCTTTTTGAAGAAGGAGGTTTAATTACTAAACTTCAACTTCAATCACGTTTCTCATTCTATCAAATTTACGAAGAATGGCTTCGTATAGGATTTGTATTAATATTTTTAGTACTGGTTTTAATCGCACATATTCACGCAAGAATATTTCAAAAATAATATACTTTAACAACTAACAAAATATTTTAAAGAGGAAGAATGGAATTAGGACTCAAAGGAAAAGTTGCAATGGTTGCAGCTTCAAGTAAGGGGCTTGGATTTGGAATAGCAAAAGCATTGGCTGAAGATGGTGCAAAGCTATCAATAGGAAGTCGAACAAAAGATGATATCGAAGTTGCCGCAGATAAACTCCGAAAAGCAAACAACATTGAAGTTTTATCATCAGTTATGGATTCCTCAAATCCCGAATCAATTTTAGAGTGGACAAATGCCACAATTAGAGAATTTGGTGGGGTTGACAAACTTGTAGTAAATGCAGGAGGACCTCCTGCTGGAAAATTTGAGGATTTTTCAGATGAGGACTGGCAGGCTGCTTTTGAGCTAAATCTTTTCAGTGCTGTTCGTATGATTAGAGCAGTTCTACCATCAATGCGTAAGCGAGGTGGTGGCTCAGTTTTGACTGTAACATCAATGGCTGTCAAGGAACCCATTGATGTTCTAATTCTGTCGAATGTAATGCGTTCAGGAGTAACCAGTTTGATCAAAAGCCTATCCACTCAACTTGCAGTAGATAAAATCCGTTTGAATAATCTTATGCCTGGACGCATTTACACAGATCGTATCAAGCACCTTGATTCAATAAATGCAAAAAAACAGGGTATCTCAATTGAACAGATTGAAAAGTCTAATCAAGCTTTAATACCTTTAGGACGATATGGTACAATTGAGGAGTTTGGACGCTGTGGTGCATTTTTGTTGTCTGATGCGGCAAGTTATATTACTGGGTCCAGCCTTGCTGCCGATGGTGGTCTTATGAAAACTGTTTGGTAATTAACTCTCAAGTTTCTCTCAATTCTGCCGATAAAATTGATCAAATAGAATACGTATTATTCTCATTATATTTAGTAAATTGAGATCAACAGTTCAATAAAAAACGTATTCATTTACAAGAATTTTGATCATAAAATGAGGAGCTTATGCCTGTTAATTACCTTAACTTATATCTTTTCTCAATCTTTGGGGGGCTTTTAGCTACATTAGGTGGTATAATAATTTGCTATTCTGGAATGAATGAAGCAAGTTTTCTTGTCAGCAAAGGAATGGAAATCACAACGTATTACCTTGATAAAAATCGCTATGATTTCTATTTATTTGGGATGGTTTATAGCTTTACTTTTGGAGTTGCTTTACTGCTTTTACTTTCAGTAATTTTAATCCCTTCAAAAGAACAAATTAATAAACGAACAACTGAACCGCAGATTGGCGAAATCCCCGGAACAGAAGTACCTTATAAACCAGAAGAAAAAACTACCAGAGAGGAAATTTCAGATGAAAAAGAAGCTTTAACTGAATCAGATGAATCTCTAGAAATAGAACTTGAACCTGAATTAGATTCATTTGGAAACGATAACGATGAGGGACTGACTGATGTGGCTGAAAATGCTGTGGACGAAGATTCAGACGTAATTTATGGAACGGGACAAATCAATGACGAAGCACACAAATCATTCATACTAAACAGTCCTGACAGTGCTGTAAAGTTTCTGCTTCGAAAAGAACTGGACGGTAAAACATTGAAAGCAACTCAAGATGAAATATATGAAGGTTGGCAGAATCGAGGGCTTTCTCGAGGCAAATTACGGAAACATTTCCTAAAAATAATGGAATGGGATAGCGTGCCTGAAATAGAAGTCAGTGAAATCTATGCACAAGTAAAAGATAAAGTATATGAAATTAAAAACACCTGAGTCTCTAGCCTTATAGAAACTAAATTCAACTAACAAAATTAATGAGCACAAATCTTTTCCAAGGAACTCAAAGCTATCTTCTGGATCCCAAGCTAAGTGAGGCATTCCACATCGCTAGACTTCTTGAAAAACCCCTTTTGCTTGAAGGTGAGCCAGGAACAGGAAAAACTAAACTTGCACAGGAATTCGCCAGACATGAAAAAGTACCAATATTTGAAGTCCCCATCACATCTGAAAGCAAAGTTTCACTGCTTGTATCCAGATTTGATGAGGTACAACGCCTTATGGATGCGCAAGCTGCTGTTGCAAATGCCCAAATGAAACAAGCTGGAATTGATATGCAAATCGAAACAGGCGGACGCCATGTCGAAAATCTAAATGAATATGTTCATTTGGGTCCTCTTGCACAAGCCTTCTCTAAGCCTGGGTCAGTTTTATTACTAGACGAAATAGACAAGGCTCCACGCGAACTCCCAAACAACCTACTGTTTCTGCTTTCAGAACGACGCATCGTTGTCCCAGAAACGCAGCAAACCATTTCCTGTAAACCCGGTGAAATGCCAATAATTGTTATAACCTCTAACCACGAACAGGATTTACCTGCACCTTTTATCCGGCGCTGCATTTACGCATATATTGAGTTCCCGAGCCCTGAAAGGATGAAAGAAATTGTCCGCATGCATCATCCTAAGGCAAATAAAAAAATTGTGTCTGCAGCTATTGAGATCTTCTATCAACTACGTGAGCTAGATTTAACCAGAAAACCTTCTACCAGCGAAATATTAGACTGGATAGGGTATTTGGTTAAGACAAAAGTAGTGGAATCAAAAGTTATAGAAAAGTTGAAAGGTGCACATACACTTGTAAAACATAGAGACGACATGGAACTTTTGCAGGTAATTCAAGAAAAAGGTATTGAAGCTGCAACCAGTCGTAAATCATCCAGCTGGTAAACCCATACTTTCAGTTTCAAAAAAGTAAATGTATCTGATAAGTTTCTTTATACTTGTCTTTCTTATCGGAGGAATTCCTTTCGGTTTGCTGATCAGCCGCTACTGGTTAAAAATAGATATTCGTCAGAAAGGAAGCGGTAATATAGGCATGACTAATGTGATGAGGGTTGGGGGGAAGTTACCAGGATTACTAACATTTATACTGGACTTCGGAAAAGGAGCTTTGGCAGTAATCCTTGCAAAGACCTTTTTACCTTCACTGGAGATTGATATTGAAACTCAGATAATTTTTTCAAGTCTGACTGGATTTACGGTTGTCTTTGGACATGTTTTCTCTGTTTTTTTACGCTTCAAAGGAGGGAAAGGGATTTCAACTTTGTTTGGAGTTTTAGCTGTTTTGCATTTAAACATTGGAATTTGTGCCGCTAGTATATGGTTAGCAATGTTTTTCTGGAAACATATTTCTAGCCTTTCAGGAATCACAATGCTTATTGTTCTTCCTTGGCTTTTTCTGCTGATTCCATGGTTAAAAAATGAATTGCTTATTTGGCCTGTGTTTTTCGTATTTCTTTTGTTATCATCTTTGCTTATTTACAAGCACCTTGAAAATATAAAGCGTCTGATTAATGGACAGGAAGGGCAACTCAGTGCAAGTAAAAATAATAATATAAATAATTAAAAAATGTTTAATATGAATCCATTATCACCTTTAATTTTCTTCTTTGGAAAAGGTATGTTCCGACATGCCTTGTTAATAGTCGGACTGTCCATCATTTCGTGGTATTTAAAAATTGAAGGAATAAACTGGGCAGCTTATATACTTTGGATTTCACTAATATTGTTAGCAACTATTATTATCTGGAGAGCAGGTGATTTTTTTTCGTCTGCTGCAACTTACATTCAGAATAAACACGAAATCCCACAGTCCATTAAAGCAGCAGTGATTGATGCCATTGCAAGTTCATTTCCAGAATTCTGCGTTGCTGTTATAGCAGTATTATTGATTGGCCGTGCTGAAGTTGGAATTTCAAGTATTGTTGGTTCTGCACTATATAACGTACTAGTAATTCCCGCAGCAGCAGGATTAGTTGCCACAAGCCCTATGATAATTAGCAAGGAAGTTGTCTGGCGTGATAATATTTTTTATTTTGGCGTAGTTCTTTTGCTTGGAGCCATGCTATGGCAATTCCCCAACGAGTGGGGGGCAGGAGTTGCTTTACTATTCCTTTTGGCTTACATAGCCTATGTTGTACTTTTACACCGAGACTTTAAGAAATCAAGAAGCAAGGAAAAGGTAAAAATTATTAATGAAGAAGTTGAGGAAGATGAAGAAGATGAAGAAGATTTACTGGAACTCAAATCTGAAAAAAAAGCGTGGCTTTGGATAATGGTAATGATGTTTGTAATGGGAGGAGCCTCTCATCTGCTCGTGGAATCTTCACTTGCTTTAGGGGATATGCTAGGAATTGATGGCGTAATAATGGGATTTGTTGTTATTGCAGCTGGAACCTCTGTCCCAGATACAGCACTTTCTGTTATTAGTGCTAAAAAAGGACATTATGATGCCGCAGTTTCAAACGTTTTTGGCAGCAATATATTTGACATCTGCGTATGTTTAAGCATTCCAATTTTTATTGCACTCGCAATGAGTGGGGAGCCCACTTATATTGACCTTCCTCAAACAGGTCTTATCTGGAGCTTGATTGGTGCAACATTATTAGCAATTTATTTTTTCTGGAGTAATAACTACACTCTCACTAAAGTTAAAGCAGGAATTATGGGGATACTTTATCTTCTAATTATTTTAATTTCTTTCACATTTTAATACTTTTTTAGAATTAGTCTCCTCCCCAAGGGAAATTCTTGAATATTTTACTCTCAATAAATCGATTATACCGTACTGCAAAATATTTATTTTGGAGAAATAATATATTTATATCCCAATATTAGATCCCAGAAAAATATAAAATATAACTTCAGTCAGTTGTTGTGTTGAGCCCATACAGTCACCAGTTATACCTCCAATTTTTTTTCTAAAATACACCATCAAAAACCACCACATAATAATCGCTGCAAAAATTCCAAGCCAAGCATGATTCCAGACTAACAGCAAAGGCAATAAAGCAATAAAAAAATTTACAGCTAAGTCAGTCTTTGAAATACTCGCCATGGTACTCGATTTACTATTCATTGAGTCCTGAACATATGCTATGAATCTAAGTTGGGAAATTGCCAGAAAGCGGCTTAAAGAATGTCCAGAAATCCACATCCAGGGCAATAATTCAGTTTCAATTTGCAAAAGTGAGAAAAATTTAAGCAGAACTAAAAGCAAAATACCAAGGGCTCCATATGTACCTATTCGAGAATCTTTCATTATTCTCAGTTTTTCCTCTGTTGTACCTCCGTGACCAAATCCATCGCAAGTGTCAGTAAAACCGTCTTCGTGTAATGCCCCGGTAAGAAGAACTCCTATTACAAGTCCCAGCAAAACTGCCACCGGTTCAGGTCTTTCAGAAGATGATTGCCAGTTAAGTGAACCGAAAATAATCATTTCAGCCAGCATCCAAACTGCAACACTTAAACCACCCACAATCCAACCTATGAGTGAAAAATAACGTGATGAATATGAATTTTCTTCTGAGAACCAGTTTGGAGGCAATTGGATTCTGCTGTAAAAAATTACAGCTCCAGTAAGCCGTTGCAATTCTTTTCTAATTATTTTTAACATCAGTACGACTACTCACTCCAGCAGATTCAAAGGATGCCATTTGATTCAAGAATGAAACAGCCGACTGTAAAATAGGAAACGCCACTGCCGCTCCTGTTCCCTCTCCTAGGCGCATTCCTAATGAAATGAGAGGCTCTACTTGCATATATTTTAGAATTTTACCGTGCCCATGTTCATCAGACTTATGAGCAAAAACAGCATACTGCTTTATTTCTGGAACAATTCTGAAAGCAGCAAGAAATGCCGCTGTTGCAATAAATCCATCAATTAAAATAATCCTCTTTAAAACTGCTGATTCCAGCATAGCCCCAACCATCATAGCGATTTCAAAGCCTCCAAAAGTTGACAATACTGCTTGAGGTTCTTTAATTTGAGCATGTTTTTCAAGTGCCTGACGAATAGTATTTTGTTTGTGCTCAAGTCCTGGTTCATCAAGTCCGGTTCCTTTACCAACACATTCCTCAACAGGAAGCCCTGTAAATCGATGGGTCAAGGCCGCCGCAGAAGATGTATTACCAATTCCCATCTCACCAAATCCAATCACATTACAAGTAGACAATGGAACAGTACGGCTTAGCTCAGCACCCTTCTCAATTGCCCTTTCACATTCATCAAAGCTCATCGCCGCTTCTTTACAGAAATTTTTTGTACCTCTTCCTATTTTTGCTTTTATTAAATCATTACATTCGGGAAAATCAGTTTTCACACCTGCATCAATAACATGTAAACTGATATTGTTCTGATTACAAAAAACATTAATTGCAGCTCCTCCTTTCAGAAAATTGATTACCATTTGCGTTGTTACTTCCTGAGGATATGGACTCACTCCCTCTTCTGTAATTCCATGATCACCGGCAAAAACCAGTATTGTGGGATTTATAAGTTCAGGATTAAGACTGTTCTGAATTCTTCCAAACTGTACTGCCAGTTTTTCCAGTCTCCCAAGAGAACCTGGAGGTTTTGTCTTTGCGTCAATTTTTTTCTTTAGATCAACATCTAAAGTCGATGAAACAGGTGAAATTAAAAATTTTCTCATTCTAAAGTAGTTCCATCTAAAGTCTATTTATTTAAAAGGCAGCATTTTAATCAAGCACTTTAAGTACATTTTCTGGAGGACGATCAATTACTGCACCTTTGGAAGTTACTATTATTTGTCTTTCAATTAATTCTGGATTTTTAGTCAGAATTTTCATCCACTGTTTATAAGTAAGACTATCATTTGCAGAGATACCCAATTCCTTAGCCTTACTTTCCTTAAAGTTTACCAAATGCTTTGGATTAATTTTCAATCTACTGATAATTTTTTCCAATTCATCAACTTTTGGTGAATTTTTCAAATACTCAATAATGGTGGGATTAAGACCTCTATTTTGCAATAATTCCAATGTTTCTCTGCTTTTACTGCATTTTTGGTTGTGATAAATAATACACTTCATTTTATTTATATGGAGCAAATATATTTTGTGGTTTCAGTTATATAAGAGGAGGCCATTTTGGATCTTAGTGAAATTAAATACAGCTCATTCCATGTCCCCATGAATTTCTAAAATAGTAGATTCCAGGGCTTCAAGAGTTTTTGAGTCAGCATTTTGCCACATTTGCCTCTCGTTGGCTTCAAGCAGGCGTTGAGAAGCATCGCGCAATGCTAGAGGATTATGTTCACGAAAGAATTTTTGCTGTTCCGGATCAAGCAAGAGTTTGTTTGCAACTTCTTCATATTGATAATCTGCCACAATGTCACAGGTCGCATCGTATCCAAATAAATAATCGACTGTCGCGGCCATTTCGTGAGCTCCTTTATAGCCGTGTTCACGCATTGCCTGCTGCCATTTTGGATTGAGTACACGGCTTCTGAAGACACGATTAAATTCTTCCTTTAAGGTTCTTATTCTGATTTTCTCAGGATTGCTGGAATCACCATGATAAGTAGAAGGGGGATTGCCTCGAATTTCAGTAATTGCTGCCTGAAGACCACCTTGAAACTGAAAATAATCATCTGAATCTAGTATATCGTGCTCACGATTGTCCTGATTTTGGTGTACTATTTCAACAGAACTGAGACGTTCACGCAGGAGGTTTATTTCTTCAGAACTTGTACCGTCTGAATCGTAAGCATGTCCTCCCCATTTCAAAAATACTTTTGTCAAATCAGCTTTTGTTTCCCAGTTGCCAGCATCTATCAATGGTAAAAGTCCGGTTCCGTAAGACCCTGGTCCTGAACTAAATACCCTCAATTCAGCCATTCTTTTTGAATTCTCCTCTGAAAATCCTTCGTTTTGTAAACGCTTTTGATCAGCTAGCCATGAAGCTCGTATAGGATTCATTTCTTTATGTTCATCGAGTTTCGCCAGCCTCTTTGGAACTGTTGAAAGAAGCCGCATCACATCACCAAAAGAATCCCGGAACATTCCAGAAACACGTAAAACCACATCCACCCTTGGACGCCCTAGAACAGAAAGCGGCAAAATCTGAAAATCTATCACCCTTCCAGAAACTGGTTCCCATACCGGTTCACAGCCCCAAAGGGCCAATGCCTGAGCTATATCATCCCCTCCAGTTCGCATGTTAGATGTTCCCCAAATTACAAGGGCTGTTGTTTTTGGGAATTCTCCATGATCGTCATGATATCTTTGAATAAGATCTTCTGCCAAATCTTGTCCACAGCGCCATGCTGTTTTTGTCGGAATTACTCTTGGATCAACAGAATAAAAATTTCGACCCGTAGGCAGAACATCAATTCTTCCACGAGTTGGTGCTCCTGAAGGACCCGGACTTACAAATTTACCTTCCAGTGCCAAGGCAAGACTTCTTGTTTCTTCCTCACAACGTTTGAACCTTGGTAATAGTGTTTCATGCATCCATTGTCTAAGTTTTTTTGTCCCTTCATTTTCTGGAAAAATTTCACAACTCTCATTTTGCTGAGCTGATAATTCAAAATTCACCCATTCTCTTGCCATTTTTTCGATACTATCTCTTTCTCCGACAGAAAGTGAATCAAGATTATAATCATTATCCTTTCCTAATAGTGCCTGTAGCAAACCTGGACGATCCGCTGAAGACATCCGGAGTAGGCTGATCAGAAAGTCTATGCGTTTTTCTCCTTCAGGAAGAGCTCCAAAAATATGTAAGCCCGAACGTATCTGACTTTCTTTCAATTCACAAAGATGGTTGCTGAGGGCATTAAGAGGATCTTCATCTTTAGGGAGTTCCTCACTCCATTCAGAATTTTCCAGCAAATGCTCAAGTTCGTGCTCAAGTTCGTGGGCACGTTCCGGATAAAGAATCTCACAGTGCGCATGTTCTTCAAGCAATCGCTCTGCCTTGACAAAATCCTCATAAAGACCGGCACGTGTCAAAGGCGGAGTGAGATGATCTATAATTACTGCAGATGATCGTCGTTTAGCCTGTGTACCCTCACCAGGGTCATTTACTATGAAGGGATACAAATTAGGCAAGTTACCTAAGGCAATTTGAGGAAAATCCTCAGGGCCAAGTGCCACACTACGCCCAGGCAACCATTCCAGATTACCGTGCTTCCCAAAATGAATCACAGCATGTGCTTTAAAATCTTCCTTAATCCACTGATAAAAAGCTAAATATTCAGGGGGAGGAGGCAAAACAGGATCATGGTAAATTGCCTGAGTCTGGAGACCATATCCTCGCTGAGGCTGGATACCAATGAATACGTTACCGAAACACTTCCCAGCTACTGGTATCACGTTAGAATTTGACTTTTGATAGTCAGGATTATCTATCCATTGTTTGGTAAAAATGTCCCTACTTGACTCAGGGAGGTTAGAAATTATATCAAATAAACTTTCAGAGGTTATACTTTGATCAGGATCTTTGCCATAATTCATTTCATCATCGTTGGTAATTCCTTCCTGTAAAATTCGCATCAGTTCATCTCCGTTTTCCGGAACACTTGGCCCTTCTTCATCAGAAACTAATTTATAACCTCGTTTATCAAGTTCTTTCAAAAAAGCAACTACACTGGCAGGTGTGTCCAGTCCCACCCCGTTCCCTATTCGGCTAGCTTTGTTTGGATAATTAGCCAGAATAATGGCTATACGTTTTTTATAATTTTCAGTGAGGCGCAATAGTACCCAGTTTGCAACGAGACCTGACACATGTGTGATTTGAGATTTTTCAGGTTCAAGGCGCTTAAGTCGAAACTCCGATTCAGAATCATTTTCTTTCCCATAAGAAAAAACTTCATCATGCTTAAAGCCAACAACTGTGCCGAAAAAACGCCCGTCAGTTTCTGGAAGCGCAACCGACATCGCTGCATTTGAAGCTGAAATACCCCGCGGATTATTTAACCACGCCTCGCGATCTTCTGTCGAAGTAGGCACCTGAATTACAGGACAATTGAGGGTCTCCAAAAATGAAACACGATCATCTCTGCTGTTCCCTGAAGGTCCGCTTCCTATAGAAAACCCTTGCATGGTCATTATAGCGTCCGGTGGTTCCTGTTCAGCTTTCCTGAGCAGTTCTTGCTGTGCGCCCTGATCTCGAAGCGAGTAGGCATAAAATTTTGAAACTGCTAATCCTTGTGCCTGCAAAGATTCTGTCAATGAATCAATCACGGCCATGTCTCCTGTTTGATGCAGTGCACGATAAAAAGTAACCCAGACTCTTCCAGTTTCATGTTTTTTGATCTTGACTGCCGATCTATTTTCAATCCAACCAAATTTTGGAACTTCCAATGCTTCTGGGAATCCCTCATTTCTTTTTCGCAACAACAATTCAACTGCATCTGCAGCAAGCGCCATGTTCTCAATACCGCCTTCGCGAAAATACGAAAACATTCTTTTTACTATGGGTTCTTCATAATCATTAAACCGCATCAACTCATAGTCCCACTCATCTGTACCAGGCAGGACAAGAATGCTTGACTTGGCCCCATGACTTTTTACATGGCTTATCTCATCTAACAAGTGCGGGAAATAGCCGTATCCACCGTGCAAACGCAAAATCGCCAGTCTGGCTTTACAAATTACATTATCAACAAAATTTTCTGCAGACTTTGGATGAAGCAGCTGACCTGACTGAAATAAACCGAGTTTTTTCCCGAAACGATCGCTCCATATTTTTGCGAGACCAGCAAGCTCAGTATCGGCAGTGCTTATGAACAAAATTTCGAACGTATTCTTGCTTATTGCTTCGAATTTGTGCTCGTGATCCAGTTCTCCGGAAAGTGTGGCAACTCTATGCATTGCGTTCCAACAAGTTTAAAAATTTTTAATTCAAGATGGATCCTAGACCTTAATATTATGTAGTTCATGAAGAATCAATGATTAATTCTTCCAAACCATAATATACCTTAAGTGAAGAACCCCGGTTAAATTCCTCTCACCCTAGAAAAGTATCCCCCTTTTTCTAATACTCTTTTGCTCAAAATAAGTTGAAATGAATCTCATTAATGTAATTCTTGAACTTCATTTTAAAATGTTGCTTTACAACTTTTAATGACTTATTCGTTGATATTGAAAATTGATTTTGCAAATATTTTTATTACAGAATTCAAGGAGACTCTATTCAGAACTAACTTCTACTACTAATTCCAGTTCCAATCTGGTGAGTTTTTTCCTGGTTCCCACAAGGTTTCTTTTTCACCTAATGTTTCTGCCACCCAACGTCCTGACACAAAAAGAAAATCAGAAAGGCGGTTTAAATACTTAATAATTTCAGGACTCACCAAATCAACCTGATTTAGTCTAATGACTTCACGTTCTGCTCTTCTGCAGACTGTTCGAGCCTGATGCAGGAAAGAGTTTAATGGAGTACCACCCGGCAAAATAAAACTCTTTAAAGGTTCTAGTTCATCATTCATTGCGTCTATTATTTCCTCCAACCAATTCACATCCTCAGGTTGCAAATTAACCTGTCCTTCGTATTCATCTCCGGGAAGCGTAGCTAATTCTGAACCCATGTCAAAAAGTTTTTGCTGGATAGCCTTTAAAATCAGTTTAAGTTTCAAGCTCCTTTTTGATGCTTTTTTTTGCTCAAGAAAGCTTAATACAATACCAATCAAGCTGTTAAGTTCATCTACAGTTCCGAATGCTTCAATACGAGGGTGATCTTTAGGAAGCCTTTTTCCCCCAACTAGTCCTGTCTGACCGGAATCTCCAGTTCTTGTATATACTTTAGTTATTTTAACCATATTATTTTATTCTATTAATTTCTTGCTGATTTTATGTTTAAGAGCAAAATGCAGAAATATTAATTCTCTTGATTGCTCAGAATTGTTATTAGTATGGCCTGATCTAGTACTAAATTTGTTTTAGCTGAGCTTTTTCTACTTCCCATTTTATAATCTATATTTCAACAACTTTTATTGAATTAAAAACAGAACTAATCCATCCATTTCATGTAACTCCGTAAAGAAACTACCTCCCCCACAACAATCAAAGCAGGTGGTTCAATCTTATTTTTTTTAATTTCTTCAACACATTCACAGAGTCTAGTTTCAAGAACTATTTGCTCGGGAAGGCTCGCCTTTGCAATCACTGCTACAGGTTCATCTGGTTTTCGTCCGTAATTTAGTAAACGACTGACAATTTCGTGAATATATTTAGTAGCCATATACATCACTATAACAGGAGATCCCTTAGCAATTGCTTCCCAATTATGCCGTACAGGTAATTCTCCAGCAGAGTCACGTCCTGCAATAAATGTAACGGTGGAATTAAAATCACGATGGGTCAATGGAATCCCAGCATATGCAGTCCCTCCGATACCTGCTGTAACTCCTGGTATTATTCTGAATGGAATCCCAGCTTTGAACAAATGCAAAGCCTCTTCTCCTCCTCTTCCAAAAATAAAGGGATCTCCCCCCTTGAGTCTCAAAACCCTCTTTTCTTGTTTTGCCAATTCCACAATACGCAGAGAAATATCTTTCTGTTTTGGTGAAGGTTTTCCTCCTCGTTTACCAGCATACTCAAGCTCACATTCTGAAGATACCAGTTCAATAATTTCCCTCCCAACAAGAGCATCGTATACAAGAACATCGGCTTGCCTTAGAGCATTTAAAGCATGAAGCGTTAAAAGTCCTACATCTCCCGGTCCAGCACCTGCCAACCAAACCCATCCTGGCTTAAAATCTGGTAGGTCTTTGGGAAGCAGTTCCATATTTTTTGGTCTGAAAAATTTTTAAATTTAAGTTAGAGTCATAAAATCAAAGATTAATTCTTTTTTTGAAAGAATAGCAGGATCAGCATTATTATTACAGATAAGATTTCAGTATGAATCAAAAAACATCAGGCAAACTACGAAGAGGATGGACAACAGGGGCGTGTGCTGTTGCTGCAACTAAGGCTGCTTACCAGGCACTGATCACAGGTATTTTTTTAGATACAGTAAGTATTACTTTACCAAAAGGTGAGCAACCTATTTTTCAGCTTTTTAAAAAAGAAATAGGTCCTGATTTTACTGCAGCAAGCATTATTAAAGACGCTGGAGATGACCCTGATGTGACAGACAGAGCTGAAATCAATGTTAAAGTCATTCGGGGTGTTAAGGGATCAGGAGTAATTTTTAAAGCTGGTCCCGGTGTTGGAACTGTTACTAAGGCCGGACTTAAGCTGGAAATTGGCGAGCCTGCAATCAATCCTGTCCCCCAACAATTAATGCGAAATGTTGTCACAGAAATTGCTGATAAATTTAATGATTACGGAGATCTAGTAATTACCGTATCCGTTCCAGGTGGTAAGGAACTAGCTAAGAAAACATGGAATCCAAGGCTTGGAATTTTAGGTGGAATTTCCATTCTGGGAACAACAGGAATTGTAATACCTTATTCATGTTCTGCATGGATCCATTCCATCCACCGAGGCATTGACGTGGCACGGGCAAATTTCTTGCCTCACGTTGCCGGATGCACTGGTTCCACTAGTGAGAAAGCAGTACAAGAAATATATAATCTGCCGGATATAGCAATGCTGGATATGGGAGATTTTGTGGGAGGCCTGCTAAAATATTTTCGCAAACATCCTCTTCCAAAACTCACTATAGGTGGGGGATTTGGAAAGCTAACAAAATTGGCACAGGGCCAACTTGATTTACATTCAAGAAGAAGTCAGGTAGATTTTATACAGTTAGCTGAACAGCTCAAGGATCTCGGCGCAACTTCTGAGTTATGCAGGCAGGCAAAGGAGGCAAACACTGCTAACGAAGTTCTTAGATTGGCACAAAATGAATCACTTTCTGTTGCAGACCGTATTGCAGAAAAGGCAAGATTGGTTATAAATAAGACTTTAGGTAATACAAAAACTGAGTTAAATATTATAGTGATTGACAATCAGGGTAAAATTGCTGGGGAATCAAAAGAAAATGGCTGAAAAACTCCTTATTCTGGGTGGAACCAGAGAGGCCTACCAGCTTGCTGAAATTTTGAATGCACAATTTACTTCGGAAAAATTAAATTTCCTCAGCTCACTTGCCGGAACTACAAAAAAACCAAATATCCCTGCAGGAAAATTTCGTACAGGAGGATTCGGTGGTTTTTTTGGGTTAAAAAATTTTCTGGTAAAGGAAAGGATTTCACTGTTAGTGGATGCAACTCACCCATTTGCTGAACGTATCAGCAAAAACGCTCTACTTGCCTCGTCAGAAATAGGGATCCCGCTTTTAGTTTTTAACAGACCTCCATGGGTAAAAAAATATAACGACCAGTGGATTGAGGTATCAAGACTAGAAAATGCAGTAAAATACCTGAAAAATCTTGAAAAAATACCTGGCTCTCTTTTTTCAACGGGATTGATCTTTTTAACCACAGGCAATAAGGACTTGTGGCTATTTCAAAACTCACTCAATTGTAACTTCCTTGTACGTACAGTGGAAAAACCTGAACTTGTTTCAGAATGGCCTAAAGCAAAGTTTCTAAAGAATCGAGGGCCTTATACTCTGGAAAACGAAATTAAGCTTCTTAAAAAACACAATATCTCAATGCTTGTTTCAAAGAACAGCGGAGGTGCTTCAACCTATGCAAAAATTGAAGCGACAAGGCATTTGAAAATTCCTGTATTGATGGTGAAGCGTCCAGAAATCATCACGGCTAAGTCATGCCAAACAGTTAATGAAGCAATTGAATGGTTACATCTACAATGCTCTTTTAATTAAAAGCATAATTATAAAATCTACTGCCTGACAATTTTGAAAGGGAATTTCTATTGAATTAATATCCTAAAAAGCGTTAATCTTACTTCAAAGACGAATCTTGAAAACTCGACACAGCGCAGGAAGCAATAACAAGTCTGTAACGAGTGCAGAGAGTACAGCAATCAAAGCTAGAATGCTGAAGCGAGAAACGCCTACATTGTTTACCGGAATGAAACAAAGGAATACAGTCATTAGGATCAAGGTGGTGAAAACAATTGCCTGACCAACCTCATGAAGAGTGGAACCTAAGGCTTCAGAAATGCTTGATCCACGAAGCAGAGAAAGCCGGTAATGGGTCAGAAAATGAATTGTATCATCCACAGCAACACCTATGATGATTGGAGCGGTCATGAGTGTAGTAGTATCAAGCTTAAATCCAAGCCAGCCCATAAGTCCAAACACAATCAGTATCGGGAAAGTATTTGGTACAACAGAGACTAGACCCAGTCTCAGTGATCCGAAAATGCCTACCATGATCAATGAAATAATCAGGAAAGCTATGCCAAAACTCCGAATCTGTGACCAGCTGATTGCATCAAATACTCTAGCCCAAGCTCCAACTCTTCCAGTAACTGTGATTTTGAGACTTGGGTACCTCTTTTTCATTGGCGCAATAATACGTTCTAATTCAGGCTGTACCACATTTATCAGTTCAACTGACTTTTTAGAGCCAATAGTTTTTAGTGAAACACTCATCCTGGCATTAGCGTAATCAATTGAAACCACTCTCTCAAGGTCCTCATAATCTCCGCTTTCTATTAAAAGCAACAGCTGAGAGATCAGCTCAGGGCTTTTAGGGATCTTATAAGCTTCTTCGTCGGATCCCATCAGCTTTTTATGAGTCTGCTTCAGTTGATTATTCATTGTCCAATTGTAAGTAACCAATTCCGGATAGCGTATTTCAAGCCACGTTTTTATTGATTCCAAGGCATACAACATCTCCGGGTCGCGAAAAGATCCTTCAGTTTTAGTTTCAAGTAGAATCTCCATGTTTTCTGTCCCTGAGAATTGTTCATCCATCAAATTGATTGTCCTACGAACAGGAGATTCAGGAGGGTAATACTCAGAAAATACTGTATCGATTTCTATTCGCATGATACCAATAACTAGCAGTACTCCCCCAACAGCAAATAGCACAATTACTAATTTTGGATAAGCCGAAACCAATTTTTCTATACGCTTAAGAAAACTCTGCACTGCCCTCTGAATAAATGTAATTTTAGTATCATTCCCTCTTCTGGAAGGACGTGGAGGAAACCAGTTCAACAGGATAGGTAGTAGTATAATTGTAAGTATGAACGCAAACAGTACCCCGATTCCGCTTAGAAGTCCCATTGTCTGGATTACACGCAGATTGATAAAAAATAGAGAAAAAACACCTATAGACGTAGTAACACTGGTAAGTAGGCATGCGAGACCAGTTTTACTGAAAACAGAACGCATCACCTGCTGATGAGGCTGTCCCTTCTGATAAAAAAACAGGTATCCTGACATTACATGCATTACGTCTGCTATGGCTGCTACACTTACCAGTCCAAATGCAATATATAGCGTCAGGTCAATCGGCCATCCTGTCCATCCAGCAAGTCCTAGAACCCCAACTATGCTTGACATAAAAATAAGTATTGGCCATACAACTGCTCTCAAGGACCCAAGAAGTAAGCTTGTAATTAGCAGACAGAAGATCATTGAAATTACAAGTGCACGCTGATATTCTGCAGCCCAGACATCGTTCTGGTAAAAAGCACCCCAGCTAGGATGCATAAATACCAGGTCCTTACTAAAACGTTCCTCTCTGAGAAGATTCCAGACAGTTTTTTCAAATTCAGCATAATCTTCAAGTCCGTGTTCAACAAACTGAATCTCCTGATTGTCATTAGAAATGGCATCATTTTCGTCAAAACCTTCAAGTACTTCGGTATCATCTTCCTCAATAGGGATTGCATCTAAATCAGTACGTAGCAAAAGCATTCCGTAATTTTTATTATCCGCGATCAACACTCTTGGATATTCAGGTTCTTTGATTGCCTGATTATATAATAAGAGGCTTTCTTCCTCACTGACAGGCAATTTCTCACCAATAAAATCCCGAAATCTTAAGCTGTCACCTGAAGCTTCAATGTAGGTAGCATTGATCAATGATTCTACTTCAGTCAGCAATTCTAGCGGATTATCAGGATCATTCTCCGCATGGATTACTTCCTGATCAAGTACCTCATGAACGTACTTCAAAGCTCCCAGACTCCTTACTGAAAAAAGATTACCATCGACGGGCATATAAGCCATTCCCAGTACCACATTTCCGCCAAACATCTCTTTGATTCTATCTAGAGAAATTTGTACAGGATCATCTTTACCAAACATATCATCATTTGCCCAAGTGAAAGCAAAACGTGGGATTCCTGCTGCGAGGAACGCCATCAATACAATGTAAAGCGCTACCACCCACCATCGCCATGGAATCAGTTTTTCAGGCAAGGTTTCAAAGTAAAGATTTAACTTTTTAAGCATATAAATATGGTTTAAGGGAATTATCTAAGGCTTTAAAAAAACTTATACTGATCTTTTATTTCTTAGAATTAAGAGAGGAGAACACTGGCTATTTTTTATTATTTTTTCTTTGGTCTCAAAACATGTACATGTTCTGGATCGTAAAGATAACTGTCCCGAAAATCACAGTTGTCAAAAACCCAGCCCACCAAAATTAATGCCGTACGGCTTATCTTGGCATCACGTACTTTTTGACGAATATCTGCAAGTGTACCTAGAATAAATTTTTGATCCGGCCATGTTACACGATAAGCAACAACAACTGGACAATCAGTACCGTAATGCCGAATAAGCTTATCTTGTACATGTTTAAGATTCCTTATTGATAAGTGAATTGCCAATGTGGCACGGCTAGCGCCAAGTTTTGCTAACTCCTCACCTTCTGGCATTGCTGAGGCATGCATAGCGGTCCGAGTGGCAATAATGGTCTGGCTAACTTCAGGTAAGGTCAGTTCCTGTTTAAGTTCAGCTGCTGCAGCAGCATAGGATGGGACGCCCGGAGTTACATTATAAGATATACCATGCTTATCAAGCATCCTCATTTGTTCGGCTATTGCGCCGTAAATTGACGGATCCCCTGAATGCACACGGGCTACATCCTTTCCTTGCGCATTTGCATCTTTTATTTCATTTATTATTTCAATCAAGTTCATGGATGCAGTATCTTTTACAATTGCTCCTTTAGGAGCAAAAGCCACTACTTCTTTCGGAACAAGAGAACCTGCATAAAGACAAACCTGACACTTGGAAATAATGTCTCTGCCACGAATTGTAATCAAATCAGGAGCACCTGGTCCTGCTCCAATAAAATGCACTGTCATCTTTTACCTAGATTGAATATAAAAAATTAATCTCCAACACTTTTTTAATTAACATTAAAAATATTTAAACTCTGTATCAAATATAGATTGTATATTAATAGACTATCATAAAAGAATTGACCGTATTATTAATATGCTTTTGACTATGTTAATCTCTAAGAAGAGAAATGTGGTTCTGGAATACCTCTTACTCCGGGATCAACTGCAAACAACCCCCCTGAATATTTGTTTTCCTCGATTGATTTGTCATGCTTGTTTGAAATCGATGTAATAAAAAGTATATCAAGTTTTGAGCCTCCAAAGGCACACATACTTGGCTTGGGGAATGGTAGCATAATTTCTTTATCAAGTTTCCCTTCAGGAGTATAACGAGCCACTCTCCAGCCATAGATATGAGCCAACCAATAACAACCATCTGCATCTACACAAGCTCCATCAGGTTTGCCGGACAATTTTTTGAGGTTTAAAAATTCTTGTTGGTTACAAATTTTTCCATGGTCTTTGTCATAATCAAACCTCCATACTTTTTCACGCATTGTATCAGCAAAAAACATATAACGCTCATCTGCACTAAATGCTAAGCCATTAGCTACACCCACAGACAAATCTTGAGGAACACATTCGCCATCAGGGTGATAGCAGTAAAGATTACCATCATATTGACCCTGTGTCCTTTTAAAGTCGTTCATGCTTCCCACCCAGAAGCGTCCTTCTGGATCGCAGCGACCATCATTAAGCCTATTGTGTATCTTGTTAGGCTCCGGATCACATCCTCTAGATTCCAAAATTTCGTTTTTAAAATCATAATTGTAAAAGCCATTGGACATCGCCAACAAAAGCCCACCTTGCTTTCTAATTGCAAGAGATCCTACTTTTAATGGCAACTTCCTGCTTGTATTATTACAAGATGAAGGATCGTAACAATTTATTTTGTATCCGTCTATATCCACCCAGTATAGAACATTTTCCTTTACATCCCAGACTGGGCATTCACCTAGCAATGTTCCAGAGTCAAAAAGAAGTTCTACGTCATTCATTCGCTTTCAAAAAAATAAATTATGTTCATTTGAACAAATTTTTAGATTAAGATGCTGGAGTTTAAATTAGTTTTTATGATGGCGTATTTCAAAAAATGCTTAGGTATTTTAAGTTTTAATCTTATTGTGATATCCACGAGGCGTATATACCCTAATCACTCCGTTTGGGAGCTGAATTTTTTTTGATTGACTAGATCCTACAATTACAATCGTAAGCATATTCACTTCCGAAGGATTAATGCATGCAAGTGTGACTACATTTACCAATTCTCCAATCCTGCCAAGATTTTTTGCGATAATCACAGGAGTATCAGGACTGCGGTGTTTCAAGAGAATATCGAGAGCTTGAGACAGTTGATTAATACGTTTAGTAGAAACTGGATTATAAAATGCTATTACAAAATCACTTTTAGCAGCAGCAATAATTCTAGACTTTATTGTATCCCATGGTGTAAGCAAATCTGAGAGAGAAATACTGCAGAAGTCATGTCCCAAAGGGGCCCCTGCAAGTGCTCCTGCAGCCTGCATCGCGCTAATACCTGGAGTTGACAGAATCCTTATTCTATTCCAATTCGAATTCTGATCAGTTTCAGTATCAGCACTTTCCAGCATTTCAAAAACCAAAGTTGCCATACCGTATATTTCAGGATCTCCAGATGATATCAAAGCCACAGTTTTTCCCTGAGCAGCCAAATTCAATGCATGTCGCACCCTTTTTTCTTCCTGCCCCAGTTCAAATTTGTGTAATCTGTGCTTTTCCTTGCCAAATTGGTTTTTATTTAAATCAGCAATCAAATCCAAATATAGACCATAACCCACCCAGTCACTTGAATTTTTAAGAATTTCTTCAGATTCTGGAAGCCTCCATTTTGGTGATCCAGGTCCTGTACCAACTATATATAAAGTTCCCTGAGAATTCCCTATTTTTTGCGGATCAATCAATTCAGTAGACTCAGCAATTGCGCAAGTAGCGTGTTTGGATTTTATTTTGGGTATTACCAATTTACCGGTCTTTCCTGATGCAGCCAAAGCTGCACCTTCAGCAACACCATGACAACCAACTTCCTTAAACACTATTAAAGAAGGATTCTGAAGTTTTGGAGCTTGTTCTTCCAATTCTACTGCATCAAAGAATCTTGCAGGACAAGATTTTCCAGTCTTATCTGTTAAATTCTCTGACAATGCATGAATTGCGGGTTCATCTGATTTCAAATCAATTGAGACCACAGCAGCTACACTTTCATGAGAAATCTTATTTTTTTTCAAAGTACTACCAACAAGAGAAATTAACTCTTCCTTGTTAGTGCCACGTTCACAACCTACTCCTACTGAAATTGTTTTTGGGTGATAAACCAGATTTTCTTTGTTACCTGAGACAGTCTTACTGGTAAGTGTTATCCGTAAATTATCAATTGAAGAAAAAGTTAAACTACTGACTTTAAGCCAGTTATAAAAAACCTGTTTGTGATCTGAACCTAAATTTTTATTTCCCAGCAAATAATCAAGACTTGAATGATTTTCATCTGAATAAATCATTAAGGACTCACCGGCAAGCAAACTTGCAGAAAATTCTTTTACATCTTCAGGATTTGCCAGAACGAAACCCTCAGGAGGCTCATCAAGAGAAATTCCAAACCTTATATCTCCTGAAGTAGTAATTGCTGGATCTACTCCCAAAAGTTTAGAAATTTTTCTTGCAATATTATTTGCACCATGATGTCCCCCAAGTAAAGGTACAACAACACTCCCATCTTCCGCAACAGCAACCAGAGCAGGTTCGTTTCTCTTATCATTGATTGACCTTGCAACTCCCCTTATCAATACTGCCGAAGCGCACACTCCTACTATTGGGATTCCATCCTGAAACAACTTTGACAGATGTTCCATTGCATCAGTGAAAAAAACATCAGCCTGTGAAACTCGCCCAGTCTTTCCATGCAGTTCTGCATCCAGAAATTTGGCTATTTTTTTTGCAACTGGAAAGGCGCTTACACCCAGACAAAATACTGCAATAGTATGACTCATTTGACACCAGCAACTTCGCGTTCCCTAATTTTTCGAACGATTACCATCGAAAAATAAGGAACTTTTTGTGAATCAATTTTTTCCAGTTGAATAATTTTCTGGTTATTCATAGTCGCGTGCTCAATATAGAGCGAATATTTTTCTAGTCTCAAATTCCTAAGTACCCTCCGTATTTTTGGCAAATGCTTGCCAACTTTGATTATGGCGGCAGCATCTGTGTTCAAAATTCGATTTTCAAGTTCAGACTCTTCTATGGATGCTGGCAAAATAGTCAAAATTTCATTGCGGTAAACAAGTGGTATTTTCAGTGCAGCAGCACATGCCATTGGAGAAGAAACCCCAGGAATTATTTCAGTTTTATATCGATCTGAAATCCTTTCAAATAAATACATGAATGACCCATAAAAAAATGGATCTCCTTCGCAGATGACAGCAACAGAATTTCCAGAATCTAGTTCATGCTCCAAAAGCTTCGCAGACAAATCATATGCGTGGTGTGCTGGTAAAGGCGATAAAGATATAGGGATCCTCAGCGGCAATAACCTAGGAGTATTATGTAATAACGACCGTACAATTTCGAGGGCTAATCCATCTCCTGTTTCTGGGGCAGGATATGCTAAAACGTCTGAATCATTTATTAGACGTTTTGCTTTGAGGGTGATTAATTCAGGGTCACCCGGTCCCACTCCAATTCCATAGAGAATACCAGCCATATTTTTCACTACAATTTTATGGACAAATCAATACTCTTTTATAATCGAATACTGAGTTACAGGCCTTAAAGGTTTCCATCCGTTAACTTTCCCAATTGAATCTGCCCGCGAAATACTTAGCCTAGTTAAATCTCCTCCATTTTTTTTATACCAACTCAACAATTGCTGTTCAGTTTCAAATGTTACCGCGTGAGCTACAAGACGACCCCCTGGTTTAAGGAACTTCCACAATAAATCAAGCATCGAGCTTGAATCTTCCTGTTTAAAATCTGAAAGACCGCCTCCAACAAAAATTGCATCTGGTAAGACTAGATTATCCAGCACATCAGGGACTTCTCCTGAAACAATTTTAAGCAAAGGAACGCCCAAATTAATGGCATTTTGTTTAATCATCTTCAAACGTGTCTTTGACTTTTCGATGGCTACTGCCATACATCGAGGATGACTTCTCATCCATTCAATAGCAACCGAACCGCAACCTGCTCCAATGTCCCACAAAACTTGATCAACAATCGGCATTAATTTTGACAAAACAACAGCCCTAATTTCACATTTAGTCAATTGACCGTCATGCACAAATGTTTCGTCCGCAAGTCCAGGAATTCTTGGAATGACATCTGCACTTTTAAGAGGAATACATTCGATAGCCATAGCATTCAAGTCAGCTAGTCCAGTATGGTTCCATGAGTCAGCCCTACCTGAAAAATTTTTCTCTTTAGAACCACCTATATGCTCCAAAACTGTAATTTTACTTTTTCCAAAACCACGACTAGCCAACATCTTTGCTGTTTTTTGTGGAGTTGTAGAGTCCTTGCTGAGCACTCCCAGTTTAGCTCCAGGCTGAACAAATGGATGCAACATTTCCATCGGTCGTCCATGCAAAGTCAATGTCTCGATGTCAGGAAGGGACCATCCTACCCTGGAGCAAATTAGAGAAAATGTTGACAAAGCAGGCTTGATACAAACTTCATCTATATGCAAATGACGTAACAGCTTAGTTGCAATTCCGTAACATAGAGGATCACCACTAGCAAGCACAGCTACCGTAACCCTATCTTTCTTTTTATTCCTAGTAGTAGTTGACTTTATATTTTTGAATCGATCAGGTCTGAAGCTAAGAATTTTTTCTACCGATTCACGCATCGGAGAGGTCCAAGATATTCGTTTTACCTTCCAGTCATCTGGTAGCATTTTGAGATGACGTTTCCCACCAAGCACAACTTGAGATTCATGAATCAGTAATTTTGCATCAGCTCCCAAATCTTCCCATCCATCTTCACCTATACCAATTACTCTAAGCCATTTTTTCGAATTTTTAGGCATATAATTTTTGATTACCTAGAATTCTATATCAGGAGAAATCCAAAAAAAATTAAAAAATGTTTCCCATACGCTGTGCATCTAAAAAGCCTACCTCACCCATCAATTGTCAAAGCATTTACTGCTGCTGCTGCCATAGCGCTCCCTCCACGTCTACCGTTTAAAGTTAAAAACTGAACAGATTTTTTACACTGCTTAACAAGCAACTCTTTGGATTCTGCTGCACCTACAAAACCTACAGGTAAACCAAATATAACCGCAGGGGGTTCCACACCTTCTTCAAGAACTTCAAGGAGACGAAAAAGTGTTGTTGGAGCGTTTCCAACTACAACCACTGATCCTGCAAGTTTAGGCCGCCATAATTCAACCGCAGCTGCTGACCGTGTAGTAGCCAGTTTTTTTGCTAGAGCTACACTTTCTTTGCAATTATTCCAACAAAGTACATCATTTTCTGCAGGTAATTTGGCTCTAATTACTCCCTCACATACCATTCTTGAATCACACAAAACAGGAGCACCCTTTATTAAAGCAGCTTTGGCTGCACTTGCTGCTCTTATTGTGTAAACAATATTCTGTGCTATATCAATCATTCCACAGGAGTGAATCATGCGTACTACAATATTAGCAATGTCCGGAGGGAAAAGTGATAAGTCTGCTTCCTTACGAATAGCAGTGAAGGATTGCTGGTATATTAATTCGGGGTCACGAAGATAAGCCACACTTATTGATTCCCTTGGGAACTTTCCTGCTCAAGTGTTTTTGGTCCTAAAGGATGATCCGCATGCGGATAAGGATGATGTCCGTGATCATGTGGATGGTCATGATCATGACTGTGATCATGTCCTTGGGGATGAGAATGTCCAGTTCCAATTCCCTCTACATGATGATGGTGACTTTCCTGGCGCAGACCAACCTCATTTTCAAAACCAAGAAACTGTTCCCTATACTTACAAAGCTTGCAATTCATATTATTGACACCATTTCTGATTTCTTCCACACGTTCAGAAAAAGTATCCAGAACTAGTGGATGGTCATTCAGATATGAAGCTTTAACGAATTGAATATTGGGATTATCCGCGGCAACCAAATCAGTATATTGATAAATACGTTTAACCAAAATACCCGTAAATAAAAAATAGGGGAAAACTACAATGCGTTTATATCCGAGTTTGCTGGCATGTTCCAGACCTGGCTTTATCAGTGGGAATGTCACTCCTGAATAAGCTGTTTCAGCCCAACCAAAGCCAAGCCCCTCCCAGAGCATTCTGGTTACTTTCGAAACATTTGAATTTGCATCCGGATCAGACGATCCCCTCCCAACAACCATCAGCAAGGTTTCTTCAGGCGGGATATAGCCATCCGCCTGCTTTATTGCTTCTTCAACTCTTTCTCCAGCTGCCCTAATTAGTTTAAGGTCAATTCCCAGTTCACGTCCATATGAAATAGATAAATCGGGGTATTGAGCTTGGTAAGCATTTAAGACTGAAGGAATATCATTCTTTGCATGGCCTGCTGCAAAAAGCATTACAGGAATGGACATAATTTCTTTGATGCCCT
>CACFAY010000023.1 GCA_902564345.1 uncultured SAR324 cluster bacterium | reverse complement strand
TATTAAGAGCTTAATTAGCTTTTAATTCTGTTGAATGTGATTTTCTTACACATCAACACAATAACCCTCATCAAATTATGGGGGGAGCCTGTAGTTATGTATGGATGTATAATTACTAAGGCAAATAATGACTCTCACATGCAGTGGGAGTCAATTAACACGCAAAACCAAGGAGGACAATATGTCTTTGCGAATAAACCATAATATGAGCGCATTAAACGCTCACAGGAACGTTGTAGGTAATGCCAACGCTCAACAAAAAACCATGGAGAAACTCTCTTCTGGTATTAAAATAAACCGTGCTGCAGATGGTCCCGCTGCACTTCAAATATCTGAGGGACTAAGGGCACAGACCTCTGGTTTGAGTCAGGCCATTGATAATTCTGAGATGGCTGTATCTCTAATGCAAACTGCAGAAGGTGCGCTTGACGAAGTTAGTCGAGCACTAATTCAGGCTCGTCAAGTAGCTGTTCATGCTGGGAATGAGGGTAGTAATGATCAAAATATGCTCAAAGCTGACCAACAGGAAATTGATAATATTCTTGAGCAAATAAATCGTATAGCTACAAGTACGCAGTATGGCCACAATTTTCTACTCGATGGAAGTCGTGCCGGAAATGGAGTAACTACTGGAGATCATCTTGAGTTCGTTGTTGCCGATGAAAAGGCACACAGTTCAGGTCCCGGAGGATACGAAGTTACAATTGAAAATGCAGCAACTCGTGCTACTCATAGTGGTTCAATTGCTCTAACTCAGGGAATAATTGATGCTGGAGAACAGATTACTGTTTCAGAAGGCGGAAGAGTAGTTAATTTTTTAACTGACGAAGGTAAAACAGTTGAACAAACTCTAAATGATCTTGAAACTGCTATAAATGATGCAGGATTAAAGATCGATTTAATCAGGCCTTATCCACCTACAACTGATGGGAATGCACCTCAAAACATTACTTTCAGACACAAAGAATTCGGTAGTGAGCATGCTTTTCAAGTAGCAAGTAACACTGCCGGACTAGTCTCTTCAGTATCAAACACCAGTGTAGTAGTTGATAATGGTACTGATGTGGCTGGAAAAATCAATGGTGAGGAAACAGTAGGAAGAGGTCAAATTCTTACTGGCGGACCTGGTGCTGACACTGTAGAAGGTATTCAAATTCGCTATACTGGTGAAACTGAACCTATTGGAGGAAATGCTGGTACTGTTACTTTCTCGCAAAACTCTTTGACATTTCAGGTAGGTGCAAACCCTCATCAGCACTCCGAAATATCTCTGAAAAGCATGAAAACAAATGATTTGGGCAGAGGTGAAAAGAATGAATCAAACTTCGAATCACTCTCTGAAATTCAAGTTTTAAATGCTGAACAGGCTCAGGATGCAATTCGAGTAATTGACCAAGCCATTGAGGAAGTTAGTGCTGATAGAGGCCGTATGGGAGCATTCCAGAAAAATAATCTGGAAAGTAACCTAAACTACTTAAGGATTGCTCATGAAAATGCAGTGAGTTCAGAATCTGTAATCCGTGATGCGGATATGGCAGAGGAAATGGCTACATTCACTAGAAACCAGATCATGATGGAAGCAAGCACTTCCATGATGGCACAAGCAAACCAGAATTCAATGACTGTGTTAAAGCTTGTCGGGTAGTTATTCACATTGAGTACTTGACTGCTTTAGGCAGTTTTGTTCTCTAATACCCACTCAATTTATTGCCCTTCATTGCGAAAGTAATGAAGGGTACCAGCTTCACTACCAACTATCAAATCCAAATCACCATCTTTATCCATATCAGCAAACACAGGATTTCCTCCAACTGGGAATGTAAGTTCTTTAAAATACTCATCAGAGGGTATCCATGAGTTTGAGCTGTCTTTTTTTGAATCTGCCTTATAACTGTAAATTTTCCCAGAATCAGACCCGATTATAAGCTCTGACTGCTGATCATTATTGAGATCTGCAAATACAGGTACAGATCCCAATCCTACATCTAAATTCAAATATTTTCGTCTTTCCAACATAAAACGAATTTCTTTTCCTATATCTTTACGAATATATTTATAGAGTTGGCCATTAAATTTCCCCATAAGCACATCTTTTTTCCCATCTTTATTTAAATCAATAACAGCTGGAACAGAGTTCCTACCACTTGTAACACCAATAAATACAGTTGGATTGAAGACAAAATCAGCAATTTCATTTATCCCTTTATTTTCCCAGTAATGAATGCTCCCACTCTGATTACCTACAAGCAAATCTAGATCTTCATCTTCATCTAAATCATATAATACTGGTGCTGCATTACTACCACCCTTATAACCAAGGAAATAATTGCTTTCAAGAATCCATTGTACATTTCCAGAACTGTGATCACTTCGATAATATCTTAATTCACCTTCATGATTGCCCACAATTAAATCAAGAAATCCATCTCCATCTATATCTATAAATGCCGGGAAAGCTCGACGACCAATATCTAGATTCCCATATTTTGACGTGACAAATTCGAAAATAGGTTCAATAGGTTCATTTTTTAATGGGTTTTTTTCTGTATCAGGGTTTTCAAGCTGATTTACAGAATCTGATAACACTACTTCCTGATCCTCATCCTCTAAAGTATTTTCTACAAGAATCTGCTTTGTTTCTTCATCATCTTCTTTTTTTATGCTTTGTCCTCCATTTATCCAGTATCTTAAATTTCCTTGGATATCCCCTAACAGCATATCTGATTTGTTATCTTCATCTAAGTCAGAAAAGTGTGGCGTACTATATCCAGCAGATTTAATTTTTTGCCAATGTGTTGCTTCAAGATTCCAGCCTCTCAATGCAGGTAATCTTTTAGGTGGCAGATGACTGACTAGACTTAAAATACCTTCACGTCCGCCAACAACCAGGTCTGGATATTCATCATTGTTCCAAGTCCATAATGCCGGTGAGGAATTACCCTTCATTTGGATGCCAGAAATACGTGTATTTCGAAGAACAAAATGTGGCTTACTTTTATCTCCTTGATTTTCATAATAAATTATCAATCCTTTACTATTGCCTATCAACAAATCCAGATCTTTATCACCATCCATATCACTCAGTAAAGGTTTGCTGAAACTACCAACATCGATTTGAGACACATTCAGATCATGTATAACCCATTCAGGAATTTTATCTGTTCCACGATTCAAGAGCCATTCTATCTTACCATTCCTGTTCCCACTGATAATGTCTAAATCACCATCATCGTCCAAATCAGACAAAACAGGTGCACTAAAATTTCTTTTATTCCTTTGCAAAGATGGGAATTTAATCTGGTACCAATCTGTACCTTTATCTGCACGATTTTCAAAAGCATATATTTCCCCAGAGCGACTACCAAGTAAAATATCCTTGCGACCATCCTTGTTCCAATCTCCGCTATTAACAAATACATGACGATCTGAGCCAACAAGATTCTCTATCTTCAAATAGTTTCGTGACGAAAGCAAAAGTTGGTTTCTTGTAATAATTCCATGTTTTTTTAGTATTTCAATATTTCTATTTGGGTATTTTCCATCATCAGATCCTGATTGATCTGGATTTTGTTCTATTTCAACATTTTCCTGAATAGTAGCATTCGATTCTTTTTGTCTTACTTTAAAATTATTATCAAGAGAATCTGCAACTTCATCTTCAATTGAGTCAATACTAAGGTCTTGACGAAATATATATTCATTAAAATCATTCAATTTTTCAATTTTTTGTCCTTCTGGAACGCTAAAAGCTCTTGTAAGTTCAATCAAGCATTCAGGAAATCCATTCAATTCTTTACATGCACTAGAAAGGATACTCTCTACTGAGCTTGATTTGTCAAAATAATCGGTGTCAAAGGATTTTATTTTATTTAACATGCTTGTCAATATTTCATGATTTTCATATTTTATTATCCTTGAAGTTGCCGTACCTAAAAACAATTCTGGATAATTGTCATTATTTAAATCATAAAATGTAGGGGAAACAAAGCCACCAACATCTATAAATTGAAAATGTTTTGACTTTATCTTCCAACTTGGGACATAACGGTCTCCAATGTTAAGATAAAAGTCTATCTTTCCATCAGATTTTCCAGCAAACAAGTCCAAGTCCCCATCTTGATCCCAGTCTACCAATTCAGGGACAACATCTACATTTGGGGAAATATCTGCTATAAGTACGGGTTGATATTTACAGCGAACATCAGGCGGATTTACTACCTCATATTCTTCACAAAATATTGCTTCTTCGGATATTCCTGAATTTAAAATTAAGTGAATTTTTCCTGATCTTGTTCCAACAATCATATCAAAAGCTCTATCGCCATTTATGTCAGCAAAGCGTGGGATACTATTACCGTCAAATTTTAATCCCATATAAATTGGAGTATTTCGAAAAAATCTTGGGCTTAGGCGGTTTCCTCGATTTTCATAGTGGAAAATATGTCCATCCTGTGAACCAATAAACATATCGAGATCACCGTCATTGTCAATGTCAACAAATTCAGGCGCTGAATTTTTCCCTACATCAAGTATTGTTCGAAAAAGAGTAGGATTACTTTGCTCATCAACACCTGAATGCAATACTTCATAATCCTCAGTTATTAACTTTAACAATGGAGTATTTCGGCTACCTTCATTAAGAAAATATGCAATTCTTCCGTCAGATTTTCCCACAAACAAATCAATATCATTATCACTGTCAATATCTACAAAACGGAGTTGACTTCGACTGAAACTTCGAGTGTACAGAAGCTTGCTTTCTCCTTCAATTTTTCCATAATACTGTGGTATCCAGTTATATGTTAAGGCTAACTCATCCTCAACTGCTGAAATATTTACTTGAATTACAAACAATATCAATTTGGTAATAAGAATGGTCTTAAATATTAATAATTTTTTTTTCTTAAACATGTATTAAATGAATTTAATTCTTTAGGAGTAATTGATTATATACTTTAAATTTCAAAACTTTTATAAATCAAAATTTAACATGCAATTTTTATCCAATTACAACTAACTTGAAAAATTGATTTAAGAATATTAATAGGGTATAAGTAAAAAAGTAATCTTAATCTTAATTTTTGTTAATGCTTTCAATCTTAATGCTGATTTGTAACCAGTCTTAATCAAGCCAAATTAAATTTTTGAAATATTTTTTTAGCCAAGTAATGACACTCACACTAATGATAATTTGCTTTTTAGTATTCATCTGGTCCATATACAAGCATTTTGATTTTCTAAATATAAATGTGGAATATATAAATGGGATGGTTCGCAGGTCCTACTCACTGTGGAGATGATTTTTTTCATTAATACTAATGTCTTGTCTGTTTCTTAGTAGGGTCTGTAAGGTTATGATCAAACATTTTTTTTAATTTTTTACTTATAGAAAAAATATCAAGAATATTTTAAATAAACGCTTTTTAAAGGAATTTCAAAATGAAACTTACTATTGAGTACAGTAATAAATCTATTTTAAATAATAAACTTGACGCTTTAATTGTTTTTATTTTTGAGGATTTAGGACTATCAGGAAGTGGACTAAACTCCCTTCCCAATGCTTTGAAAAATAACCTAAATACCTCAATCAAACTAAAAGTTTTTACTGGCAAACAAAATAAATGCCTACAGTTATTTTCAGGATATGCAAATATTCCACAAATTTTAGCAGTTGGTGTGGGCAAAAAAAATGAAATGGATTCTGAATCTCTAAGACGAGCCGCAGGTACAGCCGGTAAAATATTGAATTCTCTCAAAGCAAAAAATATTGGATTTTCTGTAACTTCTCATCTTCAAAAAGTTTCTAAAACTGACGTAGGTCAGGTACTAGTTGAGGGATTAACTCTGGGTTCATATAAGTTCAATAAATATAAGGAATCTAACGATGAAAATTTAAAATTAGAATCAATTAAACTTAAATGCTTTGATCCAGATAATGTTACCTCCAAAAAGGCTATTAAAACAGGTAAAATGAGGGCAGATAGTACAAATTTGGCGAGAAACCTTGGTAACATGCCTGCTAATGATCTAAAACCTAAAGATTTGGCATCTTCGGCAGAAAAAATTGCTAAGCAATATAAAATGAACTGTACAGTTTTAGAGGAAAAACAAATGAAAAAGCTTGGCATGGAAATGCTGTTGGGGGTCTCTCAAGGATCCCGTGAACCAGCAAAGCTAATACTGATGGAATATTTTCATCAAAAAGCTAAGCAAACGGTGGCGCTAGTTGGTAAAGGAGTAACGTTTGATTCGGGAGGAATCTCACTTAAACCCGGGAGGAACATGGATGAAATGAAGTTCGATATGTGTGGTGCTGCAGCAGTTTTGGGAGCAATGGAAATCATAGGTCAGATAAATCCACATGTAAATGTGATCGGAGTTATTGCTGCAACAGAAAATCTGCCTGGAGGAGATGCCCAACGACCAGGAGACATTGTTACAGCACATAATGGTAAACGTGTGGAAATACTTAACACGGATGCTGAAGGCCGACTCATCCTTGGAGACGCCTTAAGTTATGTCGTAAATGAATTTAAGCCAAATGCAGTTGTCGACCTAGCGACTCTTACTGGAGCATGTATTACAGCATTAGGTCACTATGCATGTGGCGCAATCACTAACAGCGATAAATTGATGGAACAGGTCAGAAAAGCAGCTAATCTTAGCGGTGACAGAGTATGGCAGCTACCTTGTTTTCCAGAATATGGTGAGTCAATCAAGGGCAAATATGGTGACTTACAGAACATTGGGGTTGGAGATTCAGGAACCATCATAGGGGGTATGTTTTTAGAACATTTTGTAGACAAAACTCCTTGGGTACACTTGGATATTGCTGGCACAGCATGGAATGTTAAGCATATCGGCTATCAGCCAAATAGTGGTGCAACAGGATTTGGTGTTAGATTGCTTGTCGATCTAGTACAAAACTGGGAACGAATTTAATAAATTTTTTTACAAATCTTAAATTGTCAAAATAATGGCAAATTCTCGCGACACTCATTTTCATAAGCTGGTAAAAAAACTAATTAATACTGAACGTACAAAGCTTTTGAAAAGTGTACTTGAACCATTAAATCCAGTTGAAATTGCCAACATACTACTTCAACTAAATCTTCAGCATCAGCTTAAAGTTCTTGAAATACTAGATCGTGAAAAGTCTTCTGAAGTTCTTAACAGTCTGCAGGGATCTCCATCTATTCTAGGAAATATTGTTCAACAACTGTCCGCTGATCGCTTGAGTGATATGATTGAAGATATGCCTCAGGACGATGCAGCAGATTTTGTTGGACTTCTGGATGATGATAAAGCAGACGCATTACTAGAAAAACTTTCAGAAAAAGATCGCGAAGAACTAACACAGTTGCTCAAATTCGATGAAGAAAGTGCTGGAGGTTTGATGACGCCTTATGTAGTTGCAATTAGAAAATACCAGACTGTTGCTGCTGCAATTAAAGAAATACAAAAATTTGTAAAAAAAGAAGGATTCGAATTATTTTATACTGCTTATGTTGTAGATGAACACGATCATCTTATAGGAACAATAGGCACTACAGAGCTATTACTAGCTGAAAGGAATGCATTAATTGAAAATGTAATGAACCCAGATGTAGTTGCTGTTGATCAGGATCTTGATCAGGAGGAGGTTGCTAGGATTGCTCAGGAATATGATCTTGTTGTTGTTCCTGTAATAGACAAACATTTAAAATTAATTGGAAGGGTTACACTGGATGATCTAGTTGATGTTATCGTAGAGGAACATAATGAAGATTTAGGGCATTTAGCTGGAACTGGTCATGAAGAAGTTTCTGAAACCTCCGTTCTACGGACTTCAGGAGACCGCTTACCATGGCTTCTAATTGGTTTGTTTGGAGGATTTTTAACTGCAATTGTAATGAGCTTCTATGAAAGTGCAATAATATCTCTTCCAGATGTAGCTTATTTTATTCCACTAGTAGCAGCTCTAGGTGGCAGTATAGGAATCCAATCATCAACAATTGTAGTACGTGGGTTAGCTACAGGAGCTATACAAACAACTGATATACTTACTCGTCTTTGGAAAGAATTAAGGGTTGGACTATTGAATGGGATTATATGTTCCATAATACTTACACTTATGTCACTGTACTTAACCAGTGATTTGGTTAGAGCGCTTACTTCTGGGATTTCATTACTAATTGTAGTTTGTTTTGCAGCAATTGTTGGTTCAACGATTCCAATAATTCTTAAAAGAATGAATATAGACCCTGCTTTAGCAACAGGTCCTTTTATTACCACTACAAACGATATTATAGGTATTGCTATTTATCTGGGACTTGCATTTAATGTTAGCTTTTCACCATTAATCAGTAGTTAATTACTTAATGCCTTTTGGAGATATTTTAGGACAAGAGCATGCAATCGAGTTGATTTGCCATGCGGTTAATAAGGACAGAGTGCCCCACTCTTGGCTTTTCACGGGACAGGCAAATATTGGAAAATTTAAAACAGCTGTTGCCCTTACCCAAAAATTAAACTGTAGAAAAAAAAGTGATGACGCTTGTGGCAATTGTGATTATTGTCTACAGATCAAAGAGGATAATTTTCCTGATTTTCTAGTTCTTAGACCTGAGGGTAAATTAATTAAAATTGATCAAGTAAGGAAGTCACTAAACTGGCTAAATCTTCATCCAGATCAGGCAAACAAAAGGGTGTTAATACTTGATAAAGCAGAGAAATTAGGGCGGGAGGCAGCTAATGCTTTCCTCAAAACAATAGAAGAACCGGCGCCTAATACTATTATTATATTAATTTCTTTATCAAAAAATCAGCTTCCAGAAACTATTGTATCAAGGTGTCAGCAAATCAGATTTCGTCCCTTATCTAGTAAGATTACTAAAGATATTTTGCGCAAAAACCCCGATTTAACTGAAGAAATGGTAGAGCTATTAAGCTCATATGGAATGGGAAGTGTTAAAGAGGATATGGCAAATAGTTTTGAGATTATGCAAACAGTTCAAAATACAACCATAAAATGGTTGACTTCATTTAAACCAGATACTCTCGATGATTTAATGGGCACTGCTGAATTATGGGGCAAATCAAAAAATGAAGAATGGCGATTTCTACTTGATTTTCTTGAAACTTGGTTTCGTGATTTAGCATGGTTAAATTTTGGACTATCTGAAAATAAATTATTAAATCAAGATAATACTCTAAATGTATATGGAGTTAGAGAGTTAAAGCAATGTAGGAAGTATTTTTCCCAACATCAAATATTTGAAATATTCAGAGAAGTTCAAGAATCAAGATCTGCTATAGATCTTAACGCAAATAAATCCCTGACAATAGAATCATTGTGCCTGCATATTTATCGGACTGCAACATGATCTCTTTACTAAACTTATGATATTCAAATTTTTAGAACAAGATTTATTTTCACGCATGAAAATTTTTTTATGTTTGGTGATATTTTTTTCAGGTATTTCAAACGCTATCGCTCGTCAACCTACAACTGCTGAACTTGAAGCAATACGCAAGGAAACCAAAATTGTATTCCAAAATTTTCTTCAACTTTGGCAGGAAGAACGATATTTTGAATTGTATGAATACGGTAAAAGACATTCTAAAAATCAGCTATCAATCGAAGAATTTGCTACTCGCATGGTTGAACTGGACTGGGTTCCTGTGGGATTGCTTCCTGAAAAAAATCCTGAAATAAATTACCGTTACAGGACGCTACTATATGTAGATGCTGAAATATTGTTTCGTCATAAAAGCTTTATAGATTTGCAATTCAGCAAACAACAATCTTTTCTATTACTTAAGGAAAAAGGCAAATGGCGGTTTGACTTGCTTCAGATGATTCGTTCTCCCTTTTACTCCCCATAAGAAAATATTAATCATTTATAATTCTCAATAGTAGTAATGTCGTTAGAGGAAGTAACATTAATTGGGACCTTGGAAAAAATATTGTATAGCAATCCTGAAAATGGATTTATTATTGGAACGTTTCTAACAGAAAATACTGTAAGACCTATCACAGTTAAGGGAGTTGTATACAATAATGTTATTCATGAGACTTTAAATTTAAAAGGCAAGTGGGAAAATCACAAAATTTATGGTCGTCAATTCTCTTTCCGTGAATTCATGCCAGTTGTCCCTTCTTCAAAAGAAGGATTAATTCGCTATCTTTCTTCAGAAATATTTAAGGGAATAGGAAAAAAAACTGCTCAGCGTATAGTTGACAAGTTCGGAAATGAAACTTTCAAAATTATAGATAATTCACCTGAATTACTCTCAAAAATAAAAGGAGTAAGTATTAAGCAACAAAAATCTTTACTTAACTCTTGGGAGGTGCAAAGAGGCCTGAGAGAAGTTATGACATTTTTGAGAGGACTTGGCATTTCTCATAGTTTTGCACAAAAGATTTATGCAAAGCATGGTATGAATAGCATTCCCCTGATTAAGACTAACCCTTATTTATTAACTGAAATTTCTGGAATTGGCTTTCTTACAGCAGACGGAATTGCACTGAATATTGGATTTGATAAAAATTCTCCAAATCGTGCAACTGCAGGACTACTTTATATGCTTGAACAGCAGGTGCAAAACGGACACACTTGTTTCCCCTTGCCTGACTTGCTGGAAAAAACAGCCTCAGAGCTTCTTATAGACAGATCTACCCTAAAAGAATCTCTAAATCAACTCATTGATGATAGTTTGATTCATTGTGCTGAACAAAATAATGATAATCTAGGGAAACAAAAATTTATTACCACAATACGATATTACAGGTCAGAAAAGCGAATAGCTGAAAATATATTTCGTATCTTAAAGAGCGAAGCTTATACAATCTTTGAACGTGAAACATCTTTAATTGATGAGCAGGAAAAAAAAGTTGGTTTAAAACTTGATCAAGTTCAAAGGGAAGCTGTAAGCGCTGTTCTTAAAAATAAGGTTTTGATTATTACTGGAGGGCCTGGAACTGGAAAAACAACTTTAGTAAGGTTTATTCTTGGCCTTATGCGTCCTAAAATTCCTTCTATAGCTCTTGCTGCTCCAACAGGTCGGGCTGCAAAACGTATTACAGAAACTACAGGTTCATCTTCATCCACAATTCACAGACTTTTAGAAGCTACGAACATGGGTTTTCAGCGTAACAGGGAAAATCCCTTAGATCATGAGATAATTATAATTGATGAAACTTCAATGATAGATACTTTGCTTATGGAAAGTTTATTGGAAGCTATTCCGTCGACATCTCGCCTTATAATTGTTGGTGATGTGGATCAACTTCCCTCAGTAGGTGCTGGAACAGTATTGCAGGATTTTATCAAATCTGGTTCAATACCTGTGGTGCGACTGAATCATATATTTCGCCAAGCTTATGGAAGTTTTATTACAGTAAATGCACACAAAGTAAGAATGGGTGAGATCCCTTCAGTAAATAAATCACCCAAACATAGCGATCTAAAGAGTAACTTACATGATTATTATTTTATCGAAGAATCTGATCAGGATAAAATTGTTGAAAAAATACTGCTGCTAAACACCGAAAGAATCCCACAAAAATTTAAATTGGATCCAATTAAAGAGATTCAGGTACTTACTCCCATGCACCGAGGTATCACGGGGTCATTACAGCTCAACCGTAATTTGCAAGAAAAAATTAATCCTGACGCAAAAGGGATTCAGCATCGAGAACAATGGTTTCGTGTGGGAGACAAGATTATGCAACAGCAAAATGATTATGAAAAACAAGTATTCAATGGAGATTTAGGAAGAGTAGTTGACTGTGATCAAAATTCTAAAGAACTATATGTAAAATTTGATCAATCACATATCCACTATAAATCAAATGAATTAGACCAATTAACACTTGCTTACGCAATCACAGTTCATAAATCTCAAGGAAGCGAGTATTCTGCTGTAATTATCCCTGTAACTACTAATCATTACATGATGCTTCAACGTAATTTGCTTTATACTGCAATTACGCGGGGGAAACAATTAGTAGTTCTGATAGGGACATCTAATGCAGTACGCATAGCTGTAGAAAACCAAGGTAATTTAAACCGCTATACGGGGTTACTTAATCAAATTTCTGAATATAGGAATAATTATAAATTTTAATGATATTTTTATAGAATGAGTAGCTATATTTTGAGAATAATTTTGTACCTCTTAGAGTTCAAAGTAATGATAATTTTGTTTATTCAAATAACTCCAGAATGTTTAGCAGAAGGAGGAGTTTTTCCTAGGAAGATTGTTTTAGCTACTCACCAACCCCTAAGCGGACCTGCACAAGAATACTCTGAAATTGGTAAAGGCTCACTTGCTTTTTTTAAATATGTCAATGATCAAGGGGGAATTCATGGACGTGCAATTGAACTAATAATGTTTGATGATCAACTAAAACCAGAAATTACATTAAAAAAGTTTGTACCTTTTTCTTTCAAAAAAAATATTTTCAGCGTTTTCAGTGGTATTGGTAATAAAACTAATCAGACTATTTATCCTTTTTTAAAACAACATAGAATTCCCAGTTTTTTCATTGGTTCTGACTTGCCAGAATTCAGTTTACCAGTTAGAGAGTATGTTTTTCCCTTTTTACCTAATGCTGATATTGAGGCACGCGTTTTGGCCAAACATATAACAAATACGCATAAAGAACAGGAACTCATAATTTGGTATTCAGAAAAACCAATTTTTAAAAGGGCAGTAAAAACTTTTTCAAAAAATTTGTATGATGTCCCCGCAAAGCTACTTCCTGGAAAAATTGGTAGGCTAGGTGCAGAGTGGAAGCTGATTGTAAAGCGAAAACCTGATCTACTGGTAGCATTAGGAAGTTTCAGTGATGTAATGAATTTTTTGAAAGCTGCCCCTAGACTAAACATTCCTGTATATACTGGACATGCTGTTGCTGATAGTCGGCTGCCAAAATGGCTAGGCAAAGGTTTTCATGAACATGTACATTTACTTACAGCTTACCCACTAATTAAGGATACTAGTCATCCTGGAAATAAATTTCATTTTAAACTTATGCAGGAATATGAACCAGATTTGAAACCAACCCGATGGACCGTTTACGGGCATGCAGTGGCAGAATTGATGGTAGAGGTTCTTAGGAGATCTGGGAGATCTTTGAGCAGATCAAATTCAATTCTTGCTGCCGAAAATATAAAGAATTGGCAGGGGAAATTGCTTCCTCCAATATTTCTTGGAACTAACAACCACCTTGCTCTCACCACATTTCGTGTATCACAAATCCTAGAAGATAGGATCAATCATTTGTCTGATTGGATTGAAGGGAGATAGTAGTTTAACTGCACAGGAATTCTCAAGATGCTATAATTTTTCTTAGATAATACTTTCCTTCCTTAATTTCTAAAACTGAAATTTAAAAGAATGACGGAACTGATTAAATACCCGTTCACATTTAATAACAAAAGTTTTGTAACTGACAGCTTGTCAGGAAAAAAAGTTTTAGCTTTTCCTACAGAAACAGTTTATGGAATTGGTGGGAATGCATTCTCAAAAGAAGTCGTCGATCGAATATACTTAATTAAGGAAAGACCAAGAAACAAACCTTTTCCATTACTAATTACAAATAAATGGGTGAGGGAACTATGTCATTGGAGTGATCCAAGGATTGATGATTTGATCGAAGCTTTTTGGCCTGGCCCATTAACCCTTATTTTGAAAATTAACCCAAACTTGCCCAAACACCTTAAAAATGTTTCAGGAACATTGGCAGTCAGGTATTCCAGTTCCTCATTAGTACAGAGCTTAATTGAATTGGGAGAATGCCCATTAATTGGGACAAGTGCTAACAAGACTGGATTTCCTACCTACACATCTGCAGCTGAAATTTTAAGTCACATGAAGAGTGATGTTGATATTGTTATTGACGGATACAATAGTTCAAAGAATCTATCTTCAACAATTGTAAATTGTCTTACTGAACCTTTTCAAATCTTACGACAAGGAGTAATTGCATGGAAAGAACTTAATCATATCTGCAAGATAAATGAATAAGTTTTTTTAAATGATTAAAAAAATTTTGTTTTGGGTTTATTCTTTAATAATAAATTAATTTTTTAATTACAACATTATTTTATTTTTAGCTTCATAACTTTACATTAAAAATATACTCCAACCGTAACTACAAATCCTGTAGGGGAATCCAAAATGTTAAACCATTTGTCCCTTCGTTCAAGAATATTTTGATCAAGTTTCTCTCTTGATCCAGAAATTTCACTCCACGTTTCCCAATGCTCGGTAACTTCAACGGACTGGCTCTCTAAAAAGCTTAAACGTATAATATCTATAGCAATAAATCCAATTTCATTGAAACGTAACAAACCAGTACCTAGACTAAAAACTGTTGTATTAAAAAACATATCGAAAGTTGCTCTGCCAGAACCAGTTCGATTATAAGTCCTAGTCCACAATTTTAATGATCTTTTCTCCCTAGCAGCTATAAGATATAAATTTTCACCGTAGAACCATTTCAAAAATTGAGTGTCACCACTTACCCTAGATGGTCCAAAATTTTCTTGACGCTCTTTTTCCCAAATTCCTAAATGCTCTGAATCACTTATTTCAAGACCAATTACTAAAGGTTCCCAATAAATTCCTACGCTTAATGCTGGAGCAAGTATGATAACTGGACTTAAACCATAACTTATTCCAAGCATGTAAGCATGAGAAGTTTCTATACGTTTTGCAGTTGTCATTATTTTGCTTGCCTCTTCCGGATCGATGTAGGGGTCATCTTCAACTTCTATTTCAAAGTTTTCCTGGGCCAAAACTACTGTTGATAAAATTGAGAATAGTAAGACTAAAAATAATTTTTTGCTAAAAGGGATAATAAGTCCCCCAAAATTACAAGTAATTTTAATTTGAATTATGACATTTAACGGAGCCACCTAGTATTGACTCAGTGACCATGCCAGCTGCGACAAAGGTGTTTGTCAGAAATAGGAAGTATTGGGACTTTCCCAAGAAAGGTAAGGTAACTTAGAAAAAACATACCAGCAAATCCAAGAGTTATTAAAAGCTCATGTGGCCCCAGATACACATGATAATGTCCATAATGCTGCAAAGAGGGTACGACCATCAAGTAAATTGCAAACCACTGACCTATAACAACCCAAATCCCCATAACTCTTGTATAATTAGGAGTTCGACAAAGAGTTTTAGGCAGAAGTCCAATAAAAGGAATCGCAAATACACAGATTATTATCAACAAAAACATCAAAGCCCATGGTTGTTCCATTGATCGTATAACAAGAAAAGGGGTTTCCTCTGGCATGTCAGCATACCAAATAACGATATACTGAGAATAACCCATATATGCCCATAATAGCGAAAAAGCAAAAACCATTTTTGCTAGATCATGCAGACGATTAATCGTAATGAATTCATGCATTCCAAATCTGTTTCTTACTGTAATACTAATAGCCAGAATCAAACCTAAGAAAGCATGCATGTTACCAATTATGAAAAATACCCCAAAAAGAGTACTAAACCACTCCTGATCTAGTGTCATCACAAAATCCCAGGCCAAAAAAGAGGCTCCAACTGAATAAAGTACAGCTAGTGCAGGAGCAATTTTTCTTGATAATTTCTCTAATTTAATCAACTCGTCTTCATGTTCTCCATAACCCTTTAATATTTTATCGGCAAATGAGCCACCCCAATCAGAACCTAATAGCTTTCTAGCAAGTGCTATGTCTGGTTTAATAGATGTCTTTACAAACCACCATGAGACTGCATATATAACAACCAGCCAAGCAATATTTCTACTTACAAAGAAAGGAAGGTTTAGCCATCCAGCTTTAACGGCAATCCCATGATGTAAAAAAGGAGTATGTGACCACTCATAAAGCACTTTACTTCCAAAAAATACTATAACAAACATCAAAAAAGAAATAGGAAGGAATGCTGCACAAGCTTCAGAAAGACGCTTGAAAGGGCGACCCCATTTGGCATCAGTGAGTTGCCAAATAACACTGAACAATACCCCCGAATGAGCAATGCCTGCCCAAAATACGGTATTTATTAAAAATGCCTGCCATGTGCGTATTAAACTATCTTCACCTCCTGTTGTTAGTCCAGCAATAAACATCCCCAAGCCTACAATTACTAAAACCCAAAGGAATCTTTTAAGATTTTCAGGAATTTGAAATAAAGATTTTTCTGCAATATCTTTCATAAGCTATGACCTATTTCCCGAACCAATCACTCATCATATAATTTACCATATCCCAACGGTCTCGAACTGAGGTCTGTGCACCATACGAGGGCATATAACCTCGTGGAACTTGGAAAAAACTACCATACTTAATTTTGTTATAGAGATGTGATGCAGCTGTAGGTATTTGGAAAAAACCTACAATAGGGGGTGCTGGGACTCCTTTTTCGACAACTATAGTTTGTGACATTCCATCTTCACCATGACATGCCGCACAGTAAGTATTAAAGAGAACTTTCCCACGTTTCAATGAATCTGTTGTTGCATTAGTAGGATTTTTTGGAAAAAACTCCCTAGGATTTCCCTTTACCCCTGCACCGTCACCATAAACAGCCGGAATAAATGGATCGTAAATCTTTACTACTTTTCCCAAAACCAATTTTACGGGAACAGATTGTTCAGGATGCGTTATGTAACTTCCTTCTTCCTGTGGTTTAAGATTTTTACCATCATACATCTCTTGAAAAAAAGGATAGTCTTTTCCATCAAACCAAGGTCTACCATCATTTTTTATCTGGTATCCTTTTTGAGGGTCAAAATATGGATACTGATCCATAGCCATTATACTTACCGCTGACACAATCAAAAAAACGAGAAAAAATGATAGCAAGTACAAAATTGAAGAGATAAATTTATTTTTCAATATGCACCTCCTCTGCGCCATGTTTTTTCAAGATGGTCTCAAATTGCTCTAACTTCTCCTCATCACACCTTACCACTATTCCGAAACGGTCCCTTTGAAAGCGAGGATACCTTTTGGCGCCTCGTGGAATTGGAAAGCGAAAAGAATCTATTATTCCAAGAAGGGCTATACCCGCTAAGGTATGAATTGCGGTAAATAAAATTGTCAATTCAAAACCAATAACAGTGAATGGTGGTATTGCTACAATAGGCTTACCACTAACAGGTAATACCCAGTCAGAGGCTGTCCATGCAGGTAAACTAAAGCCAATAAAGCAGCCTAATGCTGCAAAACAAAGCGCAATCCAAGGAAGTATTGTACTTGGATTACCCAATGCATGATCTATTTCATGGCGGGGACAAGGACTAATTACAGTGGGCTGGACCCCCTCATTACGCACTTTTTCTATAGTTTCAGTGGTCTCATCCAAGTACTCAAAAGTTCCCCATACTCCCGTAAACTTAGCCATCAGTTTCCTTATGTACACTATTTCTTAGTGGAGGGTTAGTTCCCTCCTTTAATTCCATAATTGCCATCGGTGGTAAACTCTTCACAAAAAGGGTAAATAAAGTAAAGAAAAAGCCAAAACTTCCTATAGTAACTCCTGTTTCCACTATAGTTGGCCAATACTCTCCCCAAGATGCTGGATCATATTCATGCTGCAGGGAACTGCCTATAATATTAAAACGTTCAAACCACATTCCAACATTTATTAAAGCAGCAATTATCCAAACAGCCACAGGATTGTTTCTTACCTTCCAACGCCACAACGGTATTGGAACAATTACATTACAAAAAACCATTAACCAGAATGCTATCTGTGGAAAACTTATTTGGTTGTCACCTAGTAAAGTCCAACTAGTCATTTCTCCAAAGGGTCTATAGTAAAAAATAGCTCTTTCATATGGACTACCACTATAATATGCTATAAAAAATTCCGTAGCGTATGCGTAACCTACAATTATTGAGGTGAAAATTATTACCTTAGATACACTCTGAATAACATGGTTTGTAATATAATCCTGCAAACCAAAGACTGCCCTGATTGGAATCAAAACTGTTAACACCATTGCTAGTCCTGAAAAGATAGCACCCGCCACGAAATATGGTGCAAAAATTGTTGTATGCCAACCAGGCACCGAAGACATTGCAAAGTCCCATGAAACTATAGAATGTACTGAAAAAACTAATGGAGTTGCAATAGCAGCAAAGATGAGGTACCCGCGCATGTAATGAACCCACTGATGATTAGTACCTCTCCAAGCTAGAGCCATAGTAGTGTATAACAAAGCTTTCAGTTTTTTTCCTCTGCGCATGGCTTCATCTCGCAAAATCGCCATGTCTGGAATCAAACCCAGCAGGAAAAACATGATCGAAACAGACATATATGTTGTAACGGCAAATACATCCCAAAGAAGAGGTGATTTAAAATTAACCCATAATAATCTTTCATTAGGATAGGGTATTAGCCAGTAAGCAAGCCATGGTCGACCTATGTGAATAAGAGGGAAAAGACCAGCAGTTAGAACTGCAAAAACTGTCATAGCTTCTGCACTACGATAAATTGCTGTTCGCCAAGGTGCACGTGTCAAGTAAAAAACAGCTGAAATAAGTGTCCCTGCGTGTCCAATCCCAATCCAAAATACAAAATTTGTTATATAAAATCCCCAAGCAATTGGATGACTTATGCCACTGAATCCTATTCCTACATCTAACTGTATGGCAAAACTTAGTATACCGAGTCCGAATGCAAGCAAAAAGCCCAATAAAAGCAAAAAATATGATGGATGAGGCTTGTCAAGCATCGCAAGCATTTCATCATTAATTTTTGCATAATCTAGGGTAGTTGCCTTAATTCCAGGATGACCTAAATGTTCTTCTATTATAACTTTTCCGGCATTCGTATCGTATCCAGAAGCTTTCTCCATTTATCCTCCGTCTACAACTTATACATCTTGATTAAACATGATTTTTTTGTTTCTCATTTCAATGATGACCCGAGTCATGGTCGTCAATCTCTCTTATATTTACTTTTTTAAGGTAAGTAATTGCTGGTTTATAATTAAGCTCAGCTAACACTTCGTATTGCCTATCACGATTCTCCTGATCATTTCTCAATGCATTTTTGGAAACCTGGCTTTCAGGATCCATTAAATTCCCAAAAGTTATGGCTTTTGTTGCACAAGTCTGCTGACAGGCAGTCATGACCTCACCATCTTCCAAATCTCTTCCAAGATTATTAGCATCATGTTTAGCGTTAGTGATCCTCTGTACACAGAATGTGCATTTTTCCATGACTCCCACTTCACGTGTAGTTATAGTGCTATTAAGCTGCTGGTCAAGTGGAGATGGGAATTCATAATCAAACCAGTTAAATCGTCTGACCTTATATGCACAGTTATTTGAACAGTAACGGGTTCCCACGCAACGGTTGTAAACCATAGCGTTCAAACCTTCCGGATTATGGTAAGTTGCATAAACAGGACAAACGGTTTCACACCCAGCGTTTCCGCATTGCTGACAAAGCATAGGTGTAAAACGTGTTTCGTACTCATCACCCTTCCCCTCAATGTAACGCTCCATTCTAAGCCAAGACATTTCTCGCCCTATAGCAGTTCTCATTTTACCTACAACCGGAATATTATTTTCTGAATAACATGCAACTACACAGGCAGAACAACCATTGCAACGATCTAAGTCAATTGTCATGCCCCATCTATATGGTTTGTAATATCCTGCAGTTTCAGAACGATCAGGATAAAACTCGGAAGGTCTAGAATGTTTACTATGATGTTCTTCACCTTTAGCCAATTTTTCAACAGTCGTGGCAGCAGCAATATTACGTCCAAGCTGACGTGCATTACCATCCGTATTCACAGTGTATGATTTTTCATTTACCATCTTAAGTTCAGCCTGAGTACCAACTAAAATTAAGTTCCCAGCATTGTCCAATTTATTTGGGAGGAGTTCCATTACATTAATTCCGAATCCATCTGCTACATCCCCAGAATGTTTGTGACCCTGTCCCATGGGTATTGCTATTGCTTCTCTATGAATACCAAAATGGTAATAAACTGTTGCCTGCACCGAACCATTTGCAGTCATAATTTCAATAATTGCACGGTCATTAATTCCCATTTTTTGTGCCGTGTCAGGATTAATTTCCACCCATGAGTCCCAAACAATTTGACTCATTGGATTAGGTACCTCCTGTAACCATGGCTTATTTGCACCACTACCATCACCATGAAATATTGAGGATGTTGGAAGCAAGGTTAGTCCATCTTTTTCTGCCATGCCTGGATCATTAACTTTAACAGAAATAACGTTTCTACTTAATTTTACACTACTGAACACTGGTTTTTGAAATAGACCACCATTTTCCAACACACTGATCCAAAAATTTTCGAAATTGTCTGAATTACCAATTTCAGAATGAATCTTACGCCATTTAATCTGCAAGAATTCCAGATAAGTTCCCATTCCTGAAAAAGCATTTTGATTTGCACTCTGGACTGCATTAATCATAATATCTTCACGAGCTTTTGCATCAAACACATTAACTGGAGACATCACTGGTTGCTGTATGCTGCGTACTCCACTTCGGGGATAGGCATCTCCCCAGCTTTCATATGCTGTGAGTGCAGGCATAACAAGATTTGCTGCATGAGTTGTCTCACTTCTCTGAGAAGCTATGCTCACTACAAACGCCTTTTTCATTGCCTTAATAAATTCCATTGATGGTGGAAGTGCATATACGGGATTTGAGTCATCTATTATAAGAAGCTTAATTTGTCCTGAATTAAGGTCACTTATCAGTTTACTAACCTCTTTGTGGGATGTAACTTCCGCAGGGTCTTGATCATAAAATCGTATTGTTTTACCCAATGCACCCGCAACCGCGTTAAGGATATTCACTGCTGTTAGGGTCTCCACGCACTGGTCTGTCGCGATTAGGTTACCTCCAGCCAAAGCCATCAGTGGACCGTTATCCAATACATCCTTAGCTAATTCTCTTATTTTTTTTGCGGAGACTCCTGAAGCCTTAGCAACGTTTTCAGGTTTATAGGATTCAAGGTAAGTTTTCAAAAACTCGTAATTATTTTTTTCTTCACGAATAACAGATGCAATTGACAAAGCAATCAAGCCTTCTGTACCTGGTTTAATTTGTATCCAGCGGTCAGACTTTGCTCCAGTGAGAGAAACATGAGGTGAAATATGAATTAATCTTTTTTTATTACCATTCCTATAAGCATGAGCCTCAGTAAAACGCCTAGCATTTTCAACACTACTGCCCCATCCTTCAAGGAATTCTGTACTAAAATTCAGCATTATACCAGCATTTTCAAAAGCATAATCAGGGATTACAGGTCTTCCAAAAGAGACACTATTAGCTTCTCTCTGACTATTTTGAGTAAGTAGACTGAATCTATATCTTTTACCACCACCGGCTGAATTTAACCATTCATCAATAAATTCACCTTCACTTCCTGAAGAAGGCTTGCCAAAATATGCAATTGCTCCTGAAGATACTTTTAATAATGCTGAAAACTGCTTCATTGCTTCCTCCCAAGATATCTGCTCTCCGTCAGCAAGTGGATGAGCAATACGGGAGGGATTATAAAGTGTTTGCATCGAAGCCTGACCTCTTGCACACAGCGCCCCTCGACTAATTGGATGTTTAGGGTTACCTTCAGCTTTTTGAGCACGATGTTCCCTTGTTGTAATCATCATTCCGCAAGCTGAATCGCATTCCCTACAAGTAGTCATGTAATTATAGGCATTGTGAGGAGTGTATTCAAAATTAGTTGGTGGAACCAGCATAGGTATAAGTTTTTCAGGCTTTTTCTCACAGCCCGCAATAACGGCAGTAGCTCCACCTGCACCGGTATATTTAAATAAATCTCTTCTGCTGAGGCCTTTCTTCATTCAGTTCCTCTCTGTATAAACCTTGTAATAATTATTACTCAATAATGGCACGCATAACAGTCCAAGGTATTACGATTATGATAACCCTTGGCATTAACTAAACCGATAGCAGCTTCGCGTTTGATATCATTTTCCTTCGCATTAAACCAGCCTGCCAAGGCACTTCCTGTTCGCTTTCTTTCCTTGGCTCCCTTTACCTGAAGGTGACACTCCATGCACCAACCCATTTTCCCAAAATTTTTATCTACTACGTACATTCCCTCCATTTTACGAACATCACCGTGGCATGAAGTACACCTTTCATCACCGCCAGTTCTAAACAATGCTAATTTGCATTCAAGACTTCTAGGGGCATTTTCCATGTCACATCCTCCACCTGCATCATCTAAAAATCTATTGCTATCTGCATTAATATGTATCTTATGTGGGAAACGCACAAAATCAGGAATATCGTGAACCTTTACCCATGGAATTGGCTCACCTTTTGCCCAAAAATCGCGAATCTTTTTAACTTCGAGGCTATCAGGCTTTACAAGTTTCCTCTCATTGGGCCCATGACACCCAATACAGGTACTTACAGGAGGAACTCCAGAAGAAAAAGATCGACGCGCATAAAGGTGACAATATTGACAGGGGACGCCGTTTTGAACGGTGTGCAGTTTGTGACTGAATGCTATAGGTTGCTCTGCAAGCGCATCTGTAAAGGAGATTATAATTAAAAACGTAGATACTATAAAACTTAGCAACGTTAATTGCCGTAGATACATGTACTAACTTTTGAAGGGTTATAATTTTTCTTATATTAAATCCAAGCCATCATAAGACCATGTAGATCTAAAAATTGCAACCATTTTTTAAAAATATATTGCTTAATTTAATTTCCTAGCGCACCAATAAAACAATTTTAAGGTTAATATTATCATTTCACTTATATCCAGCTCAAATCATGAGAAAAAATACTCTGGCTCAAAACCTTTTTTCCACTTAATATTACAACCCATGCTTGGCAATTGTTCTGCATGTATATTTTCTCCATTAAGCAATGCATCTGTCGCTTTTCTAATATCTTCACCAGTTACAGGAATAGAGTTTTTTGGCCTACTTGAATCATACTGCCCCCTATAAACCAATGTACGTTTTTTATCATATAGGAAAAAATCAGGAGTGCATGCAGCGCTGTAGGCTTTAGCTATTTCCTGATTCTCATCAAATAAATAAGGAAAGGGATAGGCATATCTAATAGCATCATCTTTCATTTTTTCTGGACTATCGTCAGGATAGCTTAAAACATCATTAGAATTTATAGCTACAATTCCCAAACCTTTGCTTTCGTATTCACGCGAGAAACTTAAAAATGAATCTCTTATATGAATAACATATGGGCAGTGATTGCATATAAAAGCAACCAACAAAGCAGGATAATTTACAAATTTTTCCAATGATACAGTTTTTTCATTGAAGTTATTATTAACATTTTGCAGATCAAATTTAGGTGCAGGTGCCCCTAATTTCACCATCGTAGATGTATGCGCCACTTTATTGCCTTATTTATTAAGATTTTGGAAATTTACTGATTTTGGTTATTTATTTAAGAATTTTCAGACTATCATTATTGGGTATCCATTTGCAAGCGGATGGTTAGTGAATGCTTGACCAACTACATATATTTTTGGCCCGCACCTCCAGTTGTAGCTAAGAGGTCTGAAAATAATAAAAGAATTTGGGTAGTACTATAATTTAGTCTAAGAATTGGAAATAAAAAGCAATAAAACTAGCTTGGTGGTCGGGTAAGCAATTTTGCGGCAAGCATTACCTTTGTTACTTTAGTATTGAAAAGTCTGCAGTTGATTCAAAAGATATTATTGTGGTGATGAATTGTCTTTAATGTCATGCAATCTGGTTGATCATCTGCTAATATTTTATAGCAGAAAAATAATTGAAGAGTATGTAATGGTATGATTTACAGGAAAAAAAAATCTAGAACGATAGACATCTATATGAACACTACAGCAAAAACCAGAGAATCTATAACTTGTCGTAAGTAATTGATATTTAATGGTGCTCCCACCGCGACTCGAACGCGGAGCTAGGGATTAGGAATCCCCTATTTTATCCAGTTAAACTATGGGAGCCGAAATCATATTAAATTTATAATTTTTATAAATTAATAAGTTTTAATAGATTGAAATATAATAATACAAATCAAGTCAACTTGATATTCTATCTTTTTATTCGCTACACATTTTTAATAGGATTAAATTTAAAAATAATATAGTATAGTGAATTTTTTGTAATACATGAATGATAATGTTAGATAAACATAAAAATATTGCTAAAGATATTATTGATATGTCACATGAATTCGGTGCTGACAAAGTTTCTGTTTCACTAGCTAACTCAACTTCTTTTCAGGTAGATGTTCGTGAAAATAAAATAGAATCGCTTCAAGAGTCTGTCTCATCCGGAGTGCACCTTACAATCTCAATAAAAAAACGACGTTCTACGATCTCCTCAAATGATTTACGCTTGGAAACCTTAGCCCCTTTAATTCGTTCAACAATAGATACAATTCCTTACATGGGTGAAGATGAATTTTATAGTCTGCCAGACCCAAAATTACAGGGTCGTGCAAAAGCTGACTTAGAATTTCTAGATCCTGATTTTGACAAAATAACTTCTGAAGATAAAATAAAATTTTCATTTGAATTGGAACATTTGAGCTTAAAATCAGATGAAAGATTGCGGACAGAGCAAACATTTTATTCAGATAGTATCTCTCATATTGTTCATGCTGATTCTAATGGTTTTTTGGAAGGAGAAACAAAAACTTTATTTAGCCTTGGTGTTTCAATGGTTGCAGATGATTCGCAAACAACTGCGAACGAAAAAGGACAAACTGAAAATATTGGAAGAAAACAAACAGACGGCTGGTATAGTGCAACAAGATTTCACAAAAAATTAACGCCAGCTAATGAAATAGTAGAAAAAGCCTGCCACCGAACACTTAGAAAACTTGGTGCTATAAAACCTTCAAGTCAAGAAGTTCCTGTTATTTTCAGTGCAGAAATGGCTCAAAGTTTTTTTGGAAAAATAGCATCAGCACTCATGGGGGAGAACCTATTTAGAAAGCAGTCCTTTTTACTAAACCATCTTAATGAATCAATTGCAGATTCTAAATTAAATTTGATTGATAACCCCTTACTTCCCGGTAAATTGGGTAGTCGTCATTTTGACAGTGAAGGGGTTGAAGCAAAACCTTTAGTCTTAATCGAAAATGGTATACTAAAAAACTACATGCTTTCAACATATTCTGCTAACAAAATGGGAATGACTTCCAGTGGTCATTCAGGGGGCATCTCCAATTTGATGCTTGACCTTGGTAATTATACAGAAGAAGAATTAATTGCAAGTGTAAAAAATGGCCTATATTTGACTCATATGTCTGGACAGGGTGCAAATATTGTTACTGGTGATTTTTCTCGAGGGGCACAAGGGATATGGATTCGTGATGGGAAGTTGGCAGAATCAGTAAATGAGTTTACAATTGCCGGAACTTTTCCTGATATGTTAAAAAATTTAAGTATGATAGGAAATGAACTAGATGAAAGAAGCTCTATTCTAACTCCGGCTTTTAAAATTAATAAATTAGTGGTGAGTGGTACCTGATTAAGTCAGGAAGAGCGCAAAAGTTCTCTAACAGTTGAAGAAGAATGTTCCATTATTGCAGAACGAAACTGATCTCCAAAAATCCCCTGTTGACGTAATTCTTTTGCAGTCAATTTAAGTCCTTCCAGATATTCTAAAACTGAGAATTCTGATACATTTTGATTTAACAGCTGTTCTGTTCCCTCGTACATTGCAACGATCATAGTCTGATGTTGCTCGTCACCTAAGAAAGAGCGCATTGTTGTGATTCCTTTTTCAAAATTATGTCGAAAATTACGAATATTATGAAATGAAAGCCTTTGAATTTCAGCTTCAGTCAATCTTTGTTTCGCATCTAATGACTGATTTTTCAGATTAAAAGTGAAATGTGTGTCATTTACATTCATTGAGCAATTTTTAATTCTGTTGTAAATTACCTAAATATGTTGGAATAATTTACAATGCAAACTCCATGAAAATTTTA
>CACFAY010000022.1 GCA_902564345.1 uncultured SAR324 cluster bacterium | reverse complement strand
CAATATTTTTAAGAATGTAACTTGTAAAATTGAACTTATTTAAAGAGCAAAAAAAGGTAACGTAAATGATAATGGAAAAAGAAGAAGAAAGTCAGGATACGGACAATCTTGCGAGCAAGCTTTTGAAGTCTCGTTCAGTAGTTATTTCGCAGCAGGTTGATGCAAAATTAGCTTCAAAAGTTTTAAGTCAATTAGTATTGCTTGAGCAAGAAGGTAAAGACCAGAAGGTAACTGTATTCATTAACTCACCAGGAGGTGAAATATTTTCTGGATTTGCTATATTTGATATGTTGAATTTTATTTCTTGTCCAGTGACAACAATTGTAACTGGATTTGCGGCCAGCATGGGTTCAATTTTAAGTTTAGCAGCTGAAAAAGGGCGCAGATATGCAATGCCTCAGGCAAAAATAATGATTCACCAACCCCTTTTAATGGGTTATCAGGGAAGAGCAACAGAGTGTGAAATTCAAGCACGCGAAATACTTAAGACGCGGGATCATTTGGTTAAATTATATTCTGAGCAAACAGGAAAAAGTAATGAGGAAATAAAAAAAGCTCTTGATAGAGATAATTGGTTTACTGCTGAAGAAGCTCTTAAATATGGCTTAATTGACAAAATAGTACACACTAGATCAGAAATTTAAAAATGAATCTTATTTAAAAAAAGATTCTCTAGAGAATTAATATTATGGCAAAGAAAATTATCATTGTTGAATCTCCTGCTAAAGCACGCACAATAACCAAATTCCTTGACAAGGATTACACAGTTATGGCCTCAATGGGTCATGTTAGGGACCTGCCTTCGTCAAAGCTTGGTTTTGATCCTGAAAACAGGTTTTTGCCTCAGTATGAAATCTCCAAAGATAAAAGAAAGGTTGTAGCAGAACTTAAAAAACAAATTGACAAGGAAACTGAAGTATTTCTGGCAACTGATGAAGACAGGGAGGGTGAAGCAATATCTTGGCATCTACTAGAAGCATTGGGACTTAAAAATAGTTCAGTTAAACGAATTGTTTTTCACGAAATTACAGAATCTGCAATAATCAATGCTCTGGAAAATCCAAGAGATGTTGACCAACAGCTAGTTAACGCTCAGCAGGCAAGAAGGATTTTGGATCGTGCGGTCGGTTATAAGTTGTCGCCATTGCTTTGGAAAAAAAATTAAACCCGGACTTTCTGCAGGTAGAGTGCAAAGTGTTTCAGTATATATTCTTGTGGAGAGGGAAAGAGAGATTAGGGAATTTGTTCCAGAAGAATACTGGAAGATAAAAGCTGAATTTAAAGATTTCTCTGCAGATTTGAAAAAAATAGAAGGAAAGACTGCAAAAATTGGAAATGAAAAAGAGGCATTTGCTATAGAATCTAGTATCAAGAAGGGTAATTTTGTTGTCAGTGAGATTAAAGAGCGTTTGGCAAATAGGAATCCAAGTGCCCCTTTTACGACTTCAACGATACAGCAGGAGGCTTCCCTTAAACTAGGATTTTCTGTTAAGCGCACCATGGTAGTAGCCCAGCAACTTTATGAGGGAAATTTTGATATACCTGATTACAGTGGAGGTCTTATTACCTACATGAGAACGGACTCTGTGGCACTTGCAGAGCAGGCACTGCAGCAGATGACGGATGTTATAGAATCAGAATATGGACAGCAATATGGATTAAAGGAGCCAAGAAAATTTAAAAGTCGTGCTGTTAACGCTCAGGAAGCTCACGAAGCAATCAGGCCAGTGGATTTCTCTCAAAAGCCTAGTATGGTTCAGGCACACTTGAGTCACGATCAATTTAGACTTTACAGTCTTATTTGGAAACGAGCACTTGCTTCACAAATGACATCAGCAGAAATTGCTCGTACGACAATAAATATTGCGTCAGGAGAGAAGAATGAATATTTGTTTGAAGCTCAAGGGCAGCGTGTTGTTTTTACTGGATTCCTACAAATCTATGCTGAATCAAGCGATGAACATGGAGAGATTCTAAGTGAAAAAGATGTTATCCTGCCTAAAGTTGAAAAGGGGAAGATTCTTGCACTTAAAGATCCTCAAAACCCTGTAGATCTAGAAAAACTTTTTACCAAGCCTCTACCTCGTTATACTGAAGCATCCCTAGTAAAAAAACTGGAATCAGAAGGTATTGGACGTCCTTCCACCTACGCACCAACAATTTCAACAATACAAGATCGTGGCTATGTGGAATTAACCGATGAAAAGAAACTGAAACCGACTTCAATTGGTGAAGTTGTTACAGATTTTCTGGCTGATCATTTTACAAAAATAGTAAATCTAGGCTTCACTGCTGAAATTGAGCGTAACTTTGATAGTATTGCCAAGGGAGACGAAGACTGGGTAGAAATGATGACGGATTTTTATGAACCTTTTCACCAGAACGTGGTTGATAAAGAAAAATCTGTTTCACGTGCTGAAGTCCTAAAGCGAAGGGAACTTGGATCTGACCCTGAAAGTGGTAAACCGGTAAGTGTCAGCATTGGAAGATATGGTCCCATGGTTCAAATAGGTAGTCGTGAAGATGAAGAGAAACCCCGATTTGCCTCACTTCCAAGCAGTCTTAATTTAAATGATGTAACACTTGATGAAGCACTGGAGTGTTTCGCACTTCCTCGTTCACTTGGGGAATATGAAAATGGAGAGGAAATTTCTGTAAATATCGGAAGATATGGTCCTTATGTAAAATTGGGTAAAGAATTCTTCTCAATCCCGAAAGGCGAAGATCCAATGAATATTGAATTAGAACGAGCTGTGGAAATAATACAAGAAGGACTTGAAAGAAAAAATAAAAGAATAATTCTAGATTTTGGTGAGATACAGGTATTAAATGGGCGTTATGGTCCATATATTAAGTCTGGGAAAAACAATTATAAAATTCCAAAGGATATTGAACCCACAGGACTTGATGAAGATTCCTGCAAAAAAATTATTGAAGAAGCTCCTCCGAAGGGCAATAGGGGAGGAAGAAAGAAAGTCTCAAAAAATATAACTGCCTAATGAATCCATCGGAGCTGATAGTTGAAACCAGGCCGGTTGGTCCGCTTCAGTGCAACTGTACAATTTTGGGAGATCCAGAGAGTGGGAAAGCAATTATTGTTGATCCAGGCGGTGATTCTGATGTGCTGCTTAAGAGGATATTAGAACTTGATCTGCAGTTGGTGAGAATCATTCATACGCATGCCCACCTCGATCATTTTCTGGCATCCGGAAAATTGAAGGAAAAAACTGGAGCACATCTTGCTCTTCATAAAGATGATTCTTTTCTTTGGGATAAACTAGAGGATCAATGTAGAATGTTCGGTATACCTTACGAGCCCGCTCCACCTCCTGATCTATGGTTGGAACATGAAGATGAGATAGACATTGAAAATACTAAGGGTAAAGCGCTACACACTCCGGGACATACACCTGGTTCGATGTGCTTTTTATTTGATAGTCAAAAACTTCTGATTGCTGGAGATACTCTTTTCCAAGGATCAATTGGTCGCACTGATTTATGGGGTGGAGATTACCGCAAAATCGAACAGTCAATTCAGGAAAAACTTTATACATTGGATGAAACAACGAATGTAATTACAGGCCATGGGGAAGCAACTACAATTGGGCGTGAAATGCGTTCTAATAATTTTATTCGTGCTTAAAGCGATTCTCTAGTCCAAGCAGTTTTGTCTTACGTTCCAGACCTCCAGCGTAACCTGTCATTGAACCGTTTTTGCCTATCACGCGGTGGCAAGGTATAAAAATAGAGATGGGATTTTTGGAATTTGCTTGGCCAATAGCTCTTATTGCCTTGGGATTTCCAACAGACTCGGCCTGCTGCAGGTAATTCTTTGTTTCACCGTATGGTATCAGAAGGAGTGATTCCCAAGCAATGCGTTGAAAAAAAGTTCCATTAGGTTTAAGTGCCAGATCAAATTTTTTCCTTTTGCCTTCAAAATACTCATCTAACTGCCTACAAGCATCTTTAAGCAATGAACCAAAAGGTATACTTTCTGACTGATTTTTCTTTGATACAAGTGTTTGTTCAACAAAATTAACCCTAGTTAGGAAACCACCTGTCTCACAAATTCTAATTAATCCGAGTGGCGTTTGGTAAAAACAATAAAACTCTTTGGGGTGGACTCCCATTTATTTAGAAATGAAGTTAATTTTCTATAAGTCAAATTTTTCAATTAAAAAGTCATCATATTCATCAGCTATGACCGCTATGCAGGCTATTATCCACTCAAGCTCTTCTTGGTCCAATCCTTCCACTGGCCTTACATAGCTTAGTATTAGGTGCTTGTTGCGTATGCCGAAACTTACACCCTTGAGCTTTAATGTACCGTTAAGCTTTAGTACATACTCATTGATTTCTGGGATTGAATTAGGGTACTGAAAAAGGTTAGATGCAACAATAAGTTCTGCATCCTGATCTAGGCTAGTAAGGAAGATTTGTACTTTAACTGATCCACTGATAATCCACCATTCCTGATTGCTAACAAATGCTTTTTCCACATCCTCGTAAGTGTGAAGAAAATCGGTTATCATGGCGCTATACTTGTTCAAGTATCCTCCATACTACTAAGGTATAATTGTTGGTCGGGAATACTTTCCCCTTAAAAAATCCACAATTAAAATTTGGCAGAATTATTTTTTTTCGGGCAGATAATTAAGCAATTGTGCCGCTAACCCAGCAAAGAGAAAGGTCATCACTGCACCGGGAATAGTTGCAATGAAAAGAATCCAAGGGTAAAGAAAGAGATAAAAAATTTGCTCAGAAATCATATTACTCCATTTTTATCATATTTTTGTTGTAGTTTTTAAAAAGTCTTCATTTCTTTGATTGCAAGTTTAATTGCAGAATAATATCATTATTAACAAATCTTTTCAGGAATTAGTCAATATATTTCTTATAATTTGATTTAATAACAATTGTATTATTTAAAGGGTAGTGAAACAAATACGTCCATTATTCTAAATAAATACGTATAATTGGTTTCCATCAAAAACTAGCAATCTTAAAGGCTTTGGGCTATATTTATTTAATTTATTGACCTAACTTCTTAATTGAGCTTTAATTCATGGCAGAAAAAGAAAATACTCAATTTTCTCCTGTACAGGATATATTTATTCCCAATATTAAGATTATTGGAGTAGGGGGAGCGGGAGGTAATGTTGTTTCACAGATGGCAGAAGAAAATCTTGACCAGGTTGAAACCATTATTTGCAATACAGATATTAAGGCCCTCAAGCGGAACAAATCTCACAAAAAGATAGAATTAGGCAGGCTACTGACTCGCGGTATGGGCGCAGGTGCACGACCGGAGGTAGGAGAAGGAGCTGCTGAAGAGAGCATTTCTGAAATTAGTGAAGCAGTTGAAGGTGCTAACATGGTTTTTATTGCTGCTGGTATGGGTGGTGGAACTGGTACTGGAGCTGCACCCACCATTGCAAAGATGGCAATGGAAAAGCAAATTCTTACAGTCGGAATTGTAACAATTCCTTTTTCCTTTGAAGGTACCAAAAGAAGGGACTCTGGATTGGCGGGAGTTGAACGTCTCAGAGAATTTACAGATACACTGCTTGTAATACCAAATGATAAACTTCTTGACGCTAGTACCCAGAATACCAGTTTTCTTGAGGCATTTAATATGGTTGACATGGTGCTTATTAATGCAATTAGGGGTATTACAATTCTTCTTAGCGGAGTAGGAGATATCAATGTTGATTTTGCAGATGTTCAGACGATTATGAAGGGCATGGGAAAAGCTGTGATCGGTCGAGGAAGAGCAAAAGGGAAAGACAGGGCAATCAACGCAGTAGAAGATGCCTTGCACGGTTCACTTATGGAAGATACTGACATACGTGGTGCAAAAGGAATTCTGGTGCATGTTAATGGGCCTAAAGACACCAGCGCCTATGAAATTCAGGAAGCAATGTCTCTCATAGAGGATATGGCTGATGAAGATGTTGAACTAATATGGGGTGCCACTTTCACTGAAACAGCAGGAGATGAGGTAACCATGACTGTGATTGCAACAGGATTAACCTGACTATAGCTCTCTGTATTTTTTTAAATTGAAAAATCCAGATGATTCAAGATGAGCAGAAACCCGATCAAAATTTTTCGCACTGACAACGGTCCCTGCCCTTATCTTGAAAAAAGAAATTGGCAGAACATTTCTTTCCAAACAAGTAAAATCCCTCCAGAGGGATACACATCACTTTTAAATCAGGGTTTTCGAAGGAGTGGATTCACTATATACCACCCTGATTGTTTCAGCTGCCAAGAATGTATTCCAATACGAATAGACGCGCTTAATTTCAATAAAAATAAGGGACAGCGTCGTACTTGGAGAAAAAATACTGATCTTCGTGTTGAACATCAAAAACCCGAATTTAATAAAGAAGATTTTGCTCTTTACAGTCGTTATCAGAATGAGTGGCACAAAACAGAGGTAAAAATTAAGGAGCATGAGTATCTTGATTTTTTGATAGACTCACCAGTAACTACTGAAATTATGCGCTATTATTTAGAAGATAAGCTGATCGGCCTAGGATGGGTTGATCGTCTTCCGAAACTTCTAAGTTCAGTTTATTTTGTTTTTGATCCGGATTATGTTTCTAGAAGAATGGGAGTTTTTTCTCTTCTTTATGAAATAGAATATGCTCGCAGTCTTGATTTAAGATGGTTATACTTGGGGTATTGGGTAAAGAGTTCAGCCAAGATGAATTACAAGGCAGATTTTCAACCAGCGGAGTTACTGAGTGATTCCAAATGGATTCCCTTTAATTCATACTCTTCAAAATAGTTATAAGTTCCGACAATAGAAAATGAATAATACCAGCAAGGAATTTACTCATCTCAAAAAGAATGACTTGCCGAATATGGTTGACGTTTCAGACAAATCTGTTACCGAGCGTAAAGCTGTAGCTATGGCACGTATTCATCTGGGAAATGAACTTGCGGAATTGCTAAAAGAGTTGGGAAGTACAAAAAAAGGACCAGTTCTTCAGACAGCAGTAATTGGAGGGATTCAGGGCGGTAAGCGTACATCTGAACTTATACCTATGTGCCACCCAGTGCCACTATCCTCTATGAATGTGGATATTGAATTGGAAGGTGAGTATGCTTTAATAAAGGCAACAGCAAAAACCAAATCACGAACAGGAGTTGAAATGGAGGCTCTCACTGCTGTTTCAGTTGCTGCTTTGACATTTTATGATATGTGTAAGTCTGTTACAAAAAGTATGAAAATTGAGTGTGTATATCTGCTGGAAAAATCAGGGGGTAAATCTGGTGACTACCAGGTTAAAAAATGACGGCTAAAATAAATAATAATAATTTTTAATTAATTTTGGAAAGAAACCGGTTGCCCAAGGTTGTCTGAGAGCAAGTTTGCAAGACAAGCGAAAAATTCTTGTTTTTCAGCTCTTGCGAACCATATCTCCTGATCAGATAAAAACTGGAAATGCCATGCCCTTGAATTACCTGCGAGCCAGATTTCCTTAATTGCACGCTGAGTATTTATTACAACTTTTTTTCCACTACTTTCAAAGTTAAGTACAAGTTTGTCAGGGGTATGGTCGTAGTCGATATCATCTTCGTAGTCGTCCAGTTTATCCTCTACTCTCTGAAATAATTCCTCGGCTTTTTTTAAGTATTCTTTATTTTCCATCTTTTTTATTGCAGGCAGATTGAGATTGAGAAAAAATGTAAACTTATACGTATCCTATTACTTGTGTCTTGATAGTCAATACAAAAACCTTCTCTTTAAATTTGCGTTTTCGGCACTTTTGTTTTCAAAATAAGTATCTTTATCTTACTAAAATCAGCATTAACCAAAAATTAATATGCAAATGAAATTTTTACTCAAATTAATTCTGTTTTTTTGTTTTTTAGCATTTGGTCCCTCTTCTGTAGTTGCTCAAGCACTTGAAACCACTGATTCAAGATATTCTGAACGCAAGTACAGGAGATTTCTTCTTCCTAATAAAATGAAAGTTATGCTGATTTCAGATAAAACTTTGCAACGTGGGGCAGCTTCAATGACAGTCGCGGTTGGCTCAATGAGCGATCCTGATAACCGTTATGGTATGGCACATTTTTTAGAACACATGCTTTTTTTGGGAACAGAGAAATACCCTGATGAGGGTAGCTACCAGAAGTTTGTCTCGATACATGATGGATTTAGCAATGCCTACACCGCAGATGACCGTACAAACTATCATTTTGAGATTGCATCAGATTATTTAGATGAAGGTCTGGACAGATTTTCCCAATTCTTCATAGGGCCGTTGTTTAATCAGGGACTGATTGAAAGAGAGCTTAAAGCTGTGAATTCAGAACACTCCAAAAATATTCCTAATGATTACCGCAGAATAAGGCAGGTTAAACGTAAGGCTTTTGTGGAAAATCACCCTGCCAGAAATTTTGCTACAGGTTCACTCGATACACTAGCAGAAGTTACAAGAAAAGAATTACTTACCTTTTATAATAATCATTATTCAAGCAACCGCATGATGCTTGCCGTTGCTGGGCCTCAAGATCTAGATATTCTTCAGAAATTAGTAGTCCCAAGATTTGCTTTAGTAAAAAACCTCAACTTAAATCAAATTAAGTTTTCATCTAAATATATGAATTCAACTAATCTTTTTCGTCTAATGCGAGTCAAGACTATAAAGGACTCAAGATCCCTGACATTGATGTTTGCATTACCAAAAACACTTCATTATTACAAAAGTCAGCCACTGGGCATGCTCGGTTTTTTGCTTGGACATGAAGGCAAAGGGAGCTTGCTTTCTCTTCTAAAAAGAAAAAATTTTGCAACCGGACTTTCTGCAGGTGGTGGAGAGTCAAATAATTCATTTTCCAGTTTTGAAGTAAAAATTCAACTCACGCCAAAAGGTCTCAGCAATTATAAGAAAGTTATCGAAAATGTTTTCCAATATCTTAGTCTACTTCGTAAAACAGGATTACCCCCTTATGTTTATGAAGAGGTAAAAAGAATGTCGAAGCTCGATTATAGGTTTGCTGAAAAACCTGAAGGTACCTCTTTGGTCAATGTATTTTCAACATTGATGATGTACTATCCTTTTAGAACATTAGAAATTGATCCATACATTATTACAGATTTTAAACCAAGGATATTTGACAATATTCTTTACAGTTTAAGCCCTAATAACATGCTCGCTATATTAGCTGCGCGTGACTTAAAAACAAGTATGAAGGAAGAGTTTTATGGAGTTGAATATGACCTGACTTACACTAATCCTAAATTATTTAAGAAATGGCGAAATGCTAAAACTAATAAATTCCTTAAACTCCCAGAACCAAACATTTTCCTGCCAGAGGTTCTTGATATTCTTCCTTACAAAGGTAGGATAAAGTTGACTCATCAAACTATGAAAGGACTCGAGCAGGAAGGTATAAGTAAAAAATTGCTAAAAAAATTAGAATCGTCAAATGGAAAATTTTGGAGTTCTCTGGATGAATTGTTTAGTTATGTTGAAGCTTCTTCTGAAACAGAAAATTTTAATGATCAACGTGAATTATTACGAAAACATGTAATTGGAGACCCTGAGGTTTTAAAGGATGATATGTATGGAAAAATCTGGTTCCAGCAGGATTTTCGTTTCGAAACTCCAAAAGCATATCTGAAATTTAGAATAAACACACCTAAAGTATATTCTTCTCCTCGAAAAGCAGTATTATCGCAGCTTTATGTTGATGCCATTAGTGAAGGACTTAATGAATTTGGATATCCAGTTAGGCTGGCTGGATTGGAATATGGTATTAACGTGGACAAAAAAGGTATAATTCTTACTTTTAGTGGATATTCAGACAGAATACTTGAACTGATAAAAAAAGTTTCAGGTCTTTTAAAGGAAATAACTGTTGATAAAAAAACATTCAATACTCTCAGGGAGGTTCGAGAACGTCGTTATCAAAATTTTCATTTTAAGCAACCATTTCAGCAGGCATTTTATTATAGAAGCCTGTTACTCGAAGAGAGAAAATTCTCCATCATGGATTATGAAAAAGTGATTAAGAAAATAAGTTTGAATGATTTGAAAAAATTTGCAAAAAAAATTTATGATCAAATTTATTTTGAGGGTTTTGCCTATGGTAATCTAAGCAGGGCTTCTGTAATAGAAGCCACAAGAGTTTTAAGAGAAAAACTTTCGGGTAAATCTTTGTCAAAAAAAGAGGTTTTTCACGAGAGTGTTTTACAGCTTCAAGCTGGTAAATCTCATTCTTTCACACGCAAAATGCAGGTTGAAAACTCTGCGTTGGTTATGGAAAATCAGGTTGGACAAATAAGTCCTAAACTTCAAGGGGTATTACTTTTGATAGATAATCTGTTGCAACCTCAATTTTATAATGAACTCAGAACAGGACAACAACTGGGATACATTGTTAATTCAGGCATAACATTATTGGAGACAACATTGGGTTTAATATTTATGGTTCAATCTGGTGAATACGATACAGAAATTCTTGAAAGAAGGATTGATACCTTCCTTTTGAAATTTTTTAATTCATTAAAGGAACTTCCAGATACAGAATTTTCCAAAATTAAAAAATCAGTTTTGCATAGCAAATTGTTGAAAAGAAATTCTATTTCTGGCGAGGCTGAAAGGCTGTTTTCTATAGCCTTCGAACGAAACGCTGAATTTGATTTAAATAGTGAAAATATTAAAGCAATAGAACAACTTAAGATTGAGGATATTATTCAAGCTGTTGACACTTATTTTTTGCCTTCAAAACAACGTAGACTTATTTTAAGAATGAGTGGAAAAAATCATCACGAAGGTCAATCTGGAGGTGAATCTATAGCTTCAATCAATGGATTCAAAAATCTTTATTCATGTCCTATAAATTGTCTTCCTTAATCAACTATCAATAATGATTTTTATAGCAAAAAAATAAAAATTAATTAAAAAGTTTCTACTAATTCATTTCCTGAAACATGGTCAATGAATTTTTAAGATAAGTAAGCGTGTAAAAGATTTTCTTTTGTGGTATGAACTTTGCGAGTACTTTTTTTGGATGGTAATGATTGATTACAACTTTAAAATATTTCAGGAGAATGAGTACGGAAAACAGAATTAACTTGGAAGTCGACCAGCATAGCCGTGTTGCGATCAAAGATGTTATAAGTCTGCTGAAAGGACTTCGAAGCGACGCTGTTATAAAGATCGTTCAGTCATCTGATTTGACTACTGACTCACATAAGTTACATTCCAATTTAGAATTAGTTAAAAAGCCTCAGGGTAATATTTCAACTCAGGACTCATTTAAAAAATCTCCATTAGTTAAAGGTAATACTATGTTGCCTCAAATTCGTGAATTGAACGAAATTGCTGCGCTACTTAGGAGCATGGATATGCAACAAACACAGACATCTTCCTAGATTATACCTAATAGTTTGAGCCGTTTCTTGTAGGAAATTATAGCATTTTGAGGAATTGATAGACCAGCTTTGCTTGCAGTGGCACTAATTTTTTTTGCAGAAGAGAATGGTTGTTCGAGCAAAATTTCGAATAAAAAACTCAAACTCTCAGTATCAAGTTTGCTGTGAGGAGGTGTTGTAATTTGTTCAATTGTATTAATGCTGGTGTTATATGCACTAGCTACTTCTCTCCAGTTATTTTCATCAAGAAGTTCAAGTATTTCCCTCTTTTCAACTTTACTTATTTGATTAAGCCCTCTTAGGACAGTTACACCACTTAGTTTACACCATCTTTTTAATGTTATTTCTGTTACGCCAACTTCGGAGCAGATATCTTCTAAAGGTTCTCCCGCGCCAATTCTGCCCACTAATAATTCACGTTCATGATTAGTGAAGTGGCGAGTTTTTCTAGTCTTTGTTTGTTTATTATCTGATGCTAGTTTCCTATAAATAGATTTAACTTCAGAAATTTTTATACCAAATATTTCTGCGACTTCATCAATATTTTTGCCCTTATCAAGTTCAATTGCGACTTGGATTGTCATTAGCTCTTGAATATTTTTATTTATTGATTTTGACATTATAAACAGTCTCAAAATTAGAAAAAATTTTTTATTTTGTAATGGTATCATTTAAATAAAATATTTTTTTATACATGGTCAAGACATTCTTGACAAGATGTGCTTCCTTTGCGATGCTGAAATTATATTTTGTATAAATACAGCTTATTAAAAAAAATTAATTTGTTTTATGGAGTAAGATTTATGAAGGAAAATTATAATTCGATCATAGAATTTCGGATAATTCCAGAGTATCTTGAAAAAATAAGTGAAGACGGTAAAGTTTGGCTAGCATTAGCAATATCAAATATCCTTATTTCTGATAAGGAACTTGCTCCAGAAGAGAAAGGTTACTTCAAAGACGCACTAATGATGGTTGAAAATGAAGACTTGCGGAAACAATTACTTGAAGCAATTGAAAACCGAGAAATTTTGGAAATGGTAGATTTGACTGAGGATCGAGAGTTTGCGGGGCATTTTTTCTTCTTTCTGGGGATGCTAATTGCTGCAGATGGAAAGATAAAAAATTCTGAAGTAAAAATGCTTTCAATAATTTGTAGGAAGCTTGGTTTCCCTAAAGATTATTCAAAAATGGTACTGAGTTGGGTTTCTGAATTGATTAAGCTCAATAATGATAGGAACAGGATAATTGAAAAAATTAAAGAATTAAAACCAGTATTTGTATAATTTTAAATATTTAAATTCGAAAAAATTATAAATTTTCTAGTGAGTTTTTAATGTCTCTTTTAATTTGTTTACCAAATTCATTTCAACCTCAATTATTAAGCAATGCCCTAAAATCGCTTGATTCTGAGTTACATATTGAAATTGGTAAGGAGCATGTAAAAAATAATTCATCAGTAGAATTTGCTGTAGACTGGAAAAATCATGAGGGACACTTACTTAATTATCCAAATTTGAAAGCAATTCTATCTTATGGCCATGGAGTAGATAATTTATTATCAAGTACTGAACTGCCGCAAGGGATACCCATTGCACGTTTAAAAGATGAAACAATGGCAAAATTGATGAGTGAGTATTTACTGGCGGTTGTACTTCTCCATCGAAGACAATTACTTAATTATGCTAAAAACCCAGAATTCAGTAACTGGGGTACGTCCAAATATCATCCAGGTAACCAAATTGGAATTCTTGGTTTGGGTTATTTAGGACAGGCATCAGCAAAAATGTTTTTAAGAATGGGATTTGATGTTGCTGGATGGAGCAGAAGAATTAAGCAAATTGAAGGAATAAAGTGTTTTTCAGAAACCGAAAGTCTCTTAAAAATGCTCTCACAAACTGATTATCTAATCAATTTATTGCCTAATACTTATGACACGCTAGATTTTTTGAATTATCAAATCTTAAGTATGCTCAAAAGAGGTGCATATGTTATTAATGTCGGTCGTGGGAAAACACTTGTTGATGAAGATCTGATTGAGTTACTGGATAGTGGTCATCTCTCTGGGGCCTGTCTTGATGTATTCCGGACTGAACCACTGCCTGTTAAACATAAATTTAGAAATCACAACAAGATTCTTATAACACCACACAACTCTAGCACTACTCAAGCAGAGTCTGCTGCTCCACAAATCCTTGAAAATTATAGAAGAGCTATATCTGGGAAAAAACTTTTGCACCTAGTTGACATGAAACATGGCTATTGACTCATGAACCGTTATTTAATGTCTGTTAACACTACAATATTTGTTTTGTTATTTACACTAGGGAGTTTTTTTTTGATTTCCTGTGGTATGCGTACGGCACCTGTTTTTATTCCAGAAAAAAAAGCAAAACAAACAATTTCAGATTTAAAAGTACAGCAGCGAGATAATCGTGTCCGCTTATCTTGGAATATAAATCATAAAGAAAGAATTAACAGGCTCAAGATGCTTGATAAAGAAATAGAAGCGGGAGATTTTTTTCTCATTCATCGGCTAATAACAAAGGTTAATTGCAGGAATTGTGAGCCAAGGGAATTACCTAATTTAAAAGTATTGGTCAAAGAAGACTCACTAATTCAATATAGGAATCAAGTATTTTTTTATCTGCAGTTTCCTGAAAGAGGCTTAAAAATTCATTCCTTCCAGATTAGTCACTTAGGCCCTGATGGAGAAATATTCTCAAAGTCAAAATCTGTAAGTTTGAGAAGGAGTAATGTTTTTCCGAAACTCCCTTTACCAGAACTGAAAATTGTTCAAATAGAAGATCAGAGTCAAATTTTAAGATTCCCTTTTGGAAAAGTTGTACAGCGTAAAAAAATTGAGGTTTTAGACGGTCTTAAAACTGATCAATTGAACGAAGAAGAAAAAAAAAAGAAATCTGAAGTAACAAATATAAAAATAGAGTCTCGAGCAGAATTTAGATTATATACATTAAGAATTACATGGTCTCGAACTTTAAATCATAGTTTGAAGGTTTTTACTGGAAAGGGAGATTATTTTGATGAAAAGAAATCATACCGAAATCATCTTTATCGCACATTAAATAAGGAAAAGTGGCCGGAAACACCTATTAATATTAAATCTGTTTCTGACAATTATTTTTTGGACAAACTCAAAATGCAAATTAATGATGTAAGTCCGCCTCTTTTAGCAGATACTCACCCTGATATCTTACCACCAAGGATCTCGTTTTATATTGATTTATCAGTTAAATATTTAGATACTTGGCATTATAATCTGCGGTTAGTTGACCGTTTTGGGAATGAAAGTGATGCATCAGAAAGTGTCAGCTTTTATTGGCCAAAATCTGCTTTTTTTGCGAAAAATTATGGAAAAAAAAATTTAGTCCCCCACTCTTATTGATCCGTGAGAAATATTTATTTTTTCTTAATTATAATTTTAATAATACCTATTGCTGGTTGTAATGAAAACAGTAGGAATGCGCAGGAAATATTGCTTACTAACGAAAATGTTTACAGTTATATTGATCAGCAAAAAGAGATTGTTGACTCTGAACAGAGTAATGCATCAGCACATTATAATTTAGCAAGGTCATTTTATTTCATTAAAGAGTACGATAAATCAGAACATCATGCTCGTAAAGCTACACGATTTGATCCACTTAATGCAGCTTATTACGAGCTCCTTGGGAGCCTTGCTTTTGTACTTGAGCGCTATGGTGACGCCATCACAGAGTTAGCTACTTCGGTCAGAATTTCTCCTGAACGTGTTTCAGTTTATTTGAAACTAGCTGCAACATACGAAAAAATAGATGATTATGGTAGAGCTGTTTCATCTCTGGTTCAAGCACTTCAAATAGATAGGTATTATGTTGAAGCTCTTTACCGTCTATCTAGCATATATTTACGACAGAGAGAATTTGAAGGCTCATTGCGTACACTTGAAACTTTACTGAAATTGGAGCCATTAAACAAAGAAGCTATGTTTATGAGAATTCAGACTTATTCTCTGCAGGGGAGCTACTACTATGCGCAAACCTTGGCTGAAGAAATGCTGAATCAATTTCCTGATTATGCTCCAGTCAGGAGAGAGCTAGTCAGGATTAAATTTGCTCAGCACCAATGGCCTGAAGCGCAGGCCATGCTAACCGAGCTTAAAGCTAAAAACAAACTTTCTGTTGAAGATCAGCTTATTGAGGCTTATTTACTAATTCATCTTAAAAAGGAAAATCAAGCACGCAAGCGCTTTGAATCCATTATTAAGAATATGCCCAAAAATGTGGATGCTATAATGGGTTTAGCTGTTCAATTACTTCGTAAGGGATTTTTGGATGACTCACTCAGCTGGCTTAATAAAGGACTAGAAATAAATCCTCATCAGGCTAAAGCCCATTATCTACGTGCATCAATATTATTTCGACAGGGTGATTATTTGCAGGGAGATCTTGCTATCGCACGAGCATTGGAATTAGATCCTGCCAATCCTTCATTCCAGCTTTTATTTTTGCGCAGACAACTTATGCAGGGAGAGTTGGCAGTTGTTGAAAAACAATTAAAGAGAATTCAGGAAAAGCATCCATTGAATACTGAGGCTTTGCTGCTTCAAGCAGATTTGTATAAAAACCGAGGCAACACAGATGAATCGGAGAAATTACTTAGACAAGCAATTTTGGTACAGGATTCACCTTCTATTCATTTTTCCTTGGCAAGGGTTCTATTTCAGCAAAGTAAGTATAGATCGGTTTTGGAGGTTACAACGCCTTTGATGGATGTATTATCAGGTAATTGGGAAGTTATCTATTTACATGCCTTGACATTAAGTCGTATAGAAAAATACGAAGAGGCTCTGAAGATAAGTCAGCCATTTTTAAACAGAAAAGAGAGCCAGGGTTATGCCCATAGGCTGGTAGGAGATTTACTGCGTTACAAAGGCAAAGAGGATGAATCACAAAAAATTTATCGTGAGGGACTCGAACAGTTTCCAGGCCACCTGTTTCTGGTGGATGGATTAAGTTCATCATTAATGATTACTGAAAATTGGGTACAGCTTGAGGAACTTTTAGAAACTATTTTGGAACAAAGTCAGAGACTTGAAGGTAATCCTCCAATTCAGCTTATTTTTCTGGACAGATTGGCAGTTACATATGAGCGTCTGCAGAAGAGAGAGAAAAAACTTCAAATTTTGAGGGAATATCATCAAAATAATGATCCTCTGACAGCTGCACAATTGAATTCTTTGGATGAGCAACTTTTGTTCCCTTTTTCATTGCCTTCTCTTGAAAAATCCTTGTCCCCATTATTAATACCTTAAGTTATAAATTAAAAATAGTAAAAATTTTTTCAAATGGTTGTTAAAAATAAAAAAAATAGAAGACAAACATCTGCCTTTCATGCTGCTGAAGTAATGTCGCACGATCTATCCTTGCTTAGAGGTAAGAAATTTTCTAATTATTTTGATGATTCAGAGGTGCAAGGGCTATTACCATCTCATGATGTAGAAAAAGAGGTACAGCAATTAAAGAGAATTGATGTTGATTCATATATTCAAAGAGTTGTAAATCCCTCTGAATCAAAAAATAGACCTAGTGCACCAGAAATAATAAAGCAGTTAGGGAGTAAAATAATTTCTGAGGAAACAGATGGACCTTTATATACAGCCGAGATTGAAATTATGATTTCAGATCAAACCCGCAGGCTAGGATTTATTGCCCAGAACCACAAAATACAAAACGGTGTGTGGTATCCAGTCCATCATCGTAAAGCTGCAGAGCAAATACGGTTTTTTGCATCTCATAGTATTCCTTTGGTTACATTCATGGACACACCTGGAGCAGCTGCAGATGCAGAAGCAAATTTAGAAAATCAATCTCATAGTATTTCATTTTTGATTAGCGAGATGGCAAACTTGCAGCTCCCTGTTATAGGAATTGTCTTCGGAGGTGGTTTTAGTGGTGGTGCAATTCCTCTAGCTACAGCAAATATACTTCTTTCTGTCAGGGAGGGAGTATTTAACACAATTCATCCAAAAGGATTAAGCAATATTGCTCGTAAATATGATCTTTCATGGCAGGAGTCTGCAAAACATATAGGAGTTTCAGCATATGAACTCCAACATCAAGGATATTTTGATGGAATTATAGACTACTCATATGATCAGCCTCAAAAAGTAAAAAATATTAGAGATGCTATTGTTGGTTCAGTTGAAGCTACAGAAAAAAACTCTTGCAAATTTTTGCATGAAAATGATTTCTTTTTCGATCATTATCGAGACAGTATCTATCACTATCTAAATCCGTCAAATCTATTAATTGAAAGTAACCGTGTGACAGATCGTTCACCTACAGGGACATTGAATATTTTTGGTGATGTTTACCGTTTCATGCGGTATCTGAAATTACGTCAGCGAATCGTAAGCCGTTCTATTGATAGTTACTCGCGACTTAGTGCTCGTAAAACTCCAGTTGGAAAGTTACAGGAACGTTTAAAAACAGAAAGACAGGAAAAGTTTAAACAATGGTATAAGTCTCCACTGGAGGTTCGCTATCAGGAAAAACTTAATAAGCGGTATGAGCAATTTATAAGCTCAAGGGAGGATAGGGAAAAAGAACGAGGTAAATTTGTTGCTTTTTTTATTGGAGATCCCCGAGAGAATTATCAGAAATCCATAGATGATCTGACATTAGAAATTCTATTACATCTATATAATTATTGGATGGATAGTATTTCGGAAAACCTTAAAGAATTAAATAAACAGCTTAGCAAATCAACTCTCCATGATCATCCACCTCCTAATCCTGATTTGTTAGACTTACTGAGAACTACTGAAATATATCAAAGTTTTCAGGTTAATTACCAAAATATACTTCTTTTCGATTTGCTTTACAATCAGGTAATTGAAGCGCTTCCAACTATAGCCAATGAGCTTAAAGGAACAAATCAAATTTCACAAAAATCTGTAGAACATCTTTTTGAAAAAACTGTTGAAGGTGCAATAAAAGAATTTGAAAAGAACTCTGTACAACATGAAAGCAAAAACGTAAAATCACAGTTTTTCAAATGGCTCGCAAGTTTTATAGAGCGCAAGGACTGTGATGTTGTTTTGGGTACCATTAGCGAATGGAAAAAGGTCGTTTTTCCCAGAATGAGTCCACCACTTTTTGGGGTTGTAAGATATTATTTTTCCGGATTGCTCCCATCATTGTACGCAGCGCAACAGAAGAAGGGTCGTTTCCAGGGGAAAATAACACCACGCAACATAGGTATAAAAGATTTTTGGAACCGCTTGGATCAATCATATAAAGATCTTTTGATTCAGAATCTTTTGAGGGAATACAAACGCAACGTTATTACTCCTAAAAAAATTATAGATCATTTTTTCAAAGATTTTAAAGAGCTATATTCTGATAGGATAACTTCAAATCCTGTAAAGTTCCCAGGCTTCAGGGGGGCTATTGAAGATGCCTTAGAAAATGGGGTTGTACCATGTGGAGTGATAACCGGATTGGGTACTTTTGCCGGGGAAGATAATTCGGATTCTTCTAAAAATAAAGCTCCAAAATCAAAAAAAGTAAAAAGAGACTACCGAGTAGGACTAGTTATAAGTAACGTAGAGTTTCAAGCAGGTTCTTTCGATATGGCTAGCTGTGAAAAAGTTTGCAGACTGCTTGATGACTGTGCACGATTGAAATTGCCTGTTATATTTTTTATTTCTTCAGCAGGAATGCAAACCAAAGAAGGAGGGGGATCATTATTTTCCATGGCAGTTATAAATGAGCGCATTACGCGCTTTGTTAAAGATTTAGATCTTCCAGTAGTGTGTTTTGGATTTCGTGACTGTACTGGAGGGGCTCAAGCAAGTTTTGTAACTCATCTGCTTGCCAAAACTTACTATTTTTCTGGTGCGCAAATACCCTTTGCTGGTCAGCTTGTAGTAGAAAGTCATCTGCCTGCGCATTCTACATTATCAAATTATTTGTCTAATAATCCAGGAACAATGGATGCACTAGTGAAAAATCCTTTTGATAAGGGGATTGATAAAAAGCTGCATGAAATTGATCCTCAAATACCTGTTGCTCAATTTTCAGTAGAGGAGGTAATTTCGAGAGTTTTGTCCGGAGAGTACCAGATATCTGTTGAAGAAGAAGTTAAAGCATATTCTACGCAGGAAAATTTACATATAGCGGATATTAAACGTATTTTGATTCATGCTCGAGGATGTACTGCCACTAGGTTGATTCAAGGTTCACAAGTCGCGGGAATGGAAGTGGTGCTCGTGGCCTCTGATCCAGATATGGAAAGTTATCCAGCTACTTTACTCAATGAAAAAGATAACTTAGTATGCATTGGGGGAGAAACTCCACAAGACAGCTATTTAAATGGAATGAGCGTTATCAGAATTGCAGAGCAAGAGGAAGTCGACGCAATTCATCCTGGAATTGGTTTTTTATCTGAGTCTCCTCATTATGCACGAATATGTCGTGAACATGGTTTTAATTTTGTAGGACCGCGTGCTGTAAATATGGACAGAATGGGAAATAAGTCAAATGCTATTGCGACAGCAAAAAATTTAAACATACCTGTTGTTCCAGGCAGTGATGGGGCTTTGATGGATCCATCACATGCGATGATAGTAGCTTCAGAAATTGGGTTCCCAGTTTTAATTAAAGCTGCACATGGAGGAGGGGGGAAAGGTATTGAGGTAGTTAAAGATCCAGATAAATTTCAATCTACTTTCACTCGAATGTCTCAGGAGGCTTTAAGTGCATTTGGTAACGGCGATTTGTATCTGGAAAAATACATTGGCTCAATGCGCCACTTGGAGGTTCAGATTATAAGGGATATGCATGGTAATTCAAAATTGTTTGGCATTCGTGATTGTTCAATTCAGCGAAACTATCAGAAACTTATTGAAGAAACAGCATCTGGAATTCCGAATAAAATTAGGGAGCAGTTATACCGTTTTTCAGAAAAATTAATTGCGGAAATTGATTACATTGGTGCAGGAACAGTAGAGTTTATTTATGATTTGATAGAGAAGAAAGTATATTTTATGGAAATGAATACACGTCTTCAAGTTGAACATCCTGTCTCTGAGATGGTATCTGGAGTGGATTTGGTAAGTCAACAATTTGAGGTTGCACAAGGTAGAAATATAAAAAATTTGGATTTTAAACTAAATGGACATGCTATAGAATTAAGAGTGATTGCTGAGAAAGTTGATCTAAATGATAATGGTGAATTATTATTTGTTCCAGATCCCGGTCATGTAACAGAAGTTTACTTTCCAGAAAAATCAAATGTGAGGGTTATTCAAACGATTTCTTCTGGATCAGTGGTATCCCCATTTTATGACAGCCTTGTTGCTCAAATAGTATGTTGGGGTAGATCACGAAGTGATGCCATCAATCGTTTAGTTGATTATTTAAAACGGGTTAGAATCCATGGAGTTTCAACAAACCTTGCTTTGAATCGTGCAATTTTGAAGGATGATATTTTTAAGAAGGGAAGTTTCAGTACTGGATTCCTTGCTGATTTCTTTAAGCGAATCAACTCTAAGAAACTTTTAAGTGAATCACTTAGTGATTCCGGATCTTTAAATAAATCTGTAGATACTGAATCCATCAAACTTGAAGGATCAGATGAGCTAAAAGTACTTTCTCCTCAAATGGGAGGCTTCTATCGTGCTCCATCACAAGATGATGAACCGTTTGTAAGTGAAGGACAGGTCGTTGATGTAAACGAAACACTTTGCCTAATTGAATCAATGAAAGTATTTACGGAATTAAAACTTGCAGACTATAAAAGTTCTGACGGCAATACTCTGTTTCCAGATGATGTAAAATATAAAGTCAAAAAAGTTATTGCAGAGGACAAAAACACTGTTAATCAAGGTGATTTGCTTTTTGTTATGTTGCCTATTGTTGTCTAATTATCAGCAAATTATCATGAGTCAGCTATTAGAAACTACAGCAAATAATTCTCCACTACCTAATGTTGGATTAGAAAAAATTCTTCATCCTGTCTCTTCAGAAATAGAGATTCTCGAGTCTCAGATAATCAGTGATATAAAAACTGATATTCCATTACTAAATAATGTTAATGAATATATTATTAGTTCTGGCGGAAAACGTCTGCGTCCAACATTGGTTCTTTTAGGTGCTGAAATGTTTGAGGGGATTAACGAACAGGTAATTCAGGCTGCAAAGGTAATTGAATACTTGCATACCGCAACACTTCTTCACGATGATGTAGTTGATGGAGCTGAAACTAGAAGATCGAAACAGGCAGCTTACAGAATTTGGGGAAATGAAGCAAGTGTTCTTTCTGGAGATTATCTTTTTGCAATGGCTTTTTACCTGCTTACCAAAATGCGAAACAAAGAAGTTTTGAGTTTGATGTCGGAAACAACTACGAGGATGGCACGTGGAGAATTATCACAGCTAACTAGTTCGTTTGGTGAAAGTGATGAAGAATATTTTGAAATAATCATAAACAAAACCGCATGTCTTTTCGCTGCTGCAATCAAAACAGGGGCATTATTGGGGGGTGGTTCATTAGATTCTGCAGAATCGCTTTATGAATATGGTATGTCTCTAGGTATTGCTTTCCAGATTGTAGATGATGCTCTTGACTATACTGATGAGCATAAAACTGGGAAACCAGTTGGAGGAGATTTGCAGGAACGAAAAATTACCTTACCTTTGAGGCATTTGTTAGAAACAGCTAATATTTCAGACAGGAGAAGACTGGACAATATTTTATCTAATCAAAAGATTGAAAAGCCTCAAATTGAGGAAGTAGTCAATATGATGAAAAATTATAACTCCATCCAGCATACTCTGGAGTGTTCAAAAAACTATTCTCTTGAGGCTCAACGTAGCTTAGAAAAATTCCCAAGATCAAGTCTGCGTCAAACTCTTTTTGAAATTGCTGATTTTGTTGTCTCAAGGCAAATATAAATTAGTTGGGAAATTATGCCCTATTTTTCCTCTTTTAAAACTGAGTGACGACTGTATAAGTCCCGCCAACGAATAGCCCGGCGAGAAGCCTCTCCAAGAGACACTAAAATATCCTGAATTTTAAGTGGTTTTTCAAAGAAATCATATGCACCTTCTTGCATACATTGTATTACTCTAGGCAGGGTACTGTGTGATGTCATTACAAAAATCTGCATCAGGGAGTTCATTTTTTTTATTTCTACTAACAATTCTAATCCACTCATTTCGCCCATCATAATATCAGTTATCACAACGTGAAAAAAACTTCGCTGTAATGTATTAAGAGCCTCTTCAGCACTTTTGGCAGTGTTTACGTGAAATCCTTCTTTCTCTAGTGATTGACGGAGAACTAAAAGTATGTTTTCATCGTCATCAACAATCAAAATGCTTAATTTAGGTTCAGTTGCGTTTACCATAGTGTGTTTATCAGGTTAATATTGGTTTACTACTTCTGTCAAAGATCTTAAAAATTCTATACGGTTGTGAGCTTTCATGGCAGCATTACCAATTAAAGCCGCGTCACAAGGAATATTCAAAATGCATTTAACATCTTCAGGAGAGTTAATACAACTGGCGCTGATCAAAAGTTTCCCTGGCTGTTTCTTCCATGATCTTAACTCAGAATAGCGTTCCCACCATTCTAAAATTACATTAATGCTACCTTTTTCGTAATTCTCATTGGGTTCTTCTGGAATTGATGCGATAGGTCTGTTATTTATCATCAATATGTCTGGGTTAACACCAAGTACTTTTGGAAGTTCATTCTCAACAGAACATTCAACTACGGCATTAAGGCCAATATCTTCAGCTTCTGTTACAATTTTTGATAATTCTGTTTGATTAAAATAATATGCTAAAATTAAAGCTGCACTTGCTCCACGTAACCGGCCTTCCAATAGTTGATAAGAATTAATTATGAACTCTTTATGCAATAAGGGCAATTTTGTAACTTTTGAAACATTTTCAAGATTACTCAGGGAACCACCAAACCATGTTTGATCAGTTAAAACAGAAATTGCTTTTGCACCTCCGTGTTCGAATTCTTTGATTAGAGTTTCAATTTCAAGTTTATTTACATTTATGCGTCCTGGGGCTCTGGGTTTTACTTCCACTATGAGTGAAATGGGCTCTCCTTGATTGCGGATTAGTCTTTTACGAAAATCGGGAGCTTTTTCAAGATTATTAACTTCAGAGACCAAATGATCTTTTTTTATTGTTTTTTGGCGATTTAAAACCTCTTCTTGTTTTAATTCACGAAGTTTATCTAAAAAAGTTCTCACAGGAGTTCAATCAAATTAATCTTGTTAAAGTATCTTTTTCAGTAAGTGAGAAAAAAAATCACTCTTTTTAAACAACCAGCATGCCTTTGAACAACTTCCGATTCAAGCAAAATTTTGTCAATTCTTAAATTATTGTTATAATTTTTGATCTAAATTTTTAAAATTGTTTAAACAGTCTTTAACAAGTATTTTTTCAATTTTTTAAAAAATAAAAAATTATTTGTGGTCTGTAACTTGCAGCATTACTAATAAATGTCATTACAATAAAAAAATAATTTATTAATTAATTATAAAAATCAATTATTTAGGAGAACAATAATGAGTGTTTCACGTGATCAAGTAAATGATGCAATGGTTCGTTTTTTAGAACGTGGCGGTTCAATTCGACGCTACGAAAGAGTTGTAGGTGAGCCAATTTTAGGCAGTGATATATGGCTTACAGAAGATACCATGGAGTTGATAGAAACTAATGACTCTGATTTCTGGGGTTAATTAATTTATATATAACTTGCTATAAACTGAATCTGACAAATCAATAATCTTATAGTTTAAAGTATTTCTTCAAAAGAGAAGAATCAGGAGTAAAAATGGGTGTTTCCAGTGAAAAAATCAATGATGCAATGGCACGATTTATAATGAGCAGATACCAGCGTACAGTCCATGTACCTGATATGAAAAGTGGACTAGTATTCTCCCAGAATACCATGGAGCTTATTGAAACGCATGATTCTGATTTTCTGGGGTAAGATTTCTTAAAAAGACCTTATTCTAAAATTCCAGTACAATTTGTTTGGTTTGTAGTTGAAGTATGTAAATGATAAAACATTTTCTACTGTGAATTTATTATATACTTACTATTAGCCAGAATCTTTAAAGCGGATGAATATGTTTTTTTTCTTAGAATCATGACTTAATTTAAGAAATATAACTCGACAAAGTTATCACAAATTTTCTAGCCTTAACAAAATCTTTTAGACACTTCTCTGGGACTGTTCAAATAATTTCCAGCAAATAATAGGAATTTCTTTTAGTATGTCAGTATTATTGATGCTATAAACTTTTGCTTTTGTAACTGCTTGAGCGGTTGTTTTTCTAATTTTGCTCTTAATAATTTTTTCTCCTCCCCAAAAGTCTCCTTTTGAAATAAGATGTTTTTTTGATGAGTTTCTACTTTGCATACCATTAAGCTCAATTTTACCTTCCTTAACTAACATTAGTCCATCATAAACTATTTCCTCACCTTTTGAGTAATTTTTGAGTGCCATATTTTGTGCAATTTGACTCTGAACCGGTGATGAAATTGACTCCCCAAATAACCAAGTTTGTTGCAGAAACTCGGTGATTTCATGGGTTTTTTTAAGTTGTTCCATCAATTTATTTCGATGTACAAACTCTTTGAACAAAATTTCTGGAATTCTTAATGTTTCAATGTGACTTAATGCACGGTATATCCCAGTACTTTTAAGGCCAAACAGAACTGCAAGGTCTCCTATAAGAGTTCCGCTTGATAACTGATAACTCGTTTTTTCTTCTGAAGAAAGGAATTCTGCAACACCGGTCAGCACTAGACAGGCATGATCTGGGATTTCCTTATCCTTTAACAAAATTGTTCCGGGACTGACTAGCTCACGTTTGCAATTAAGCAGCATATGTATTTCACCTTCTTCAACGTTCGGATAATATCCCTTGAGGTAAGAACCTCCAAATTCAAGAGAATAATCTTCATGACCTTCAATTAAAACATCAGTGCTACCAAAAGTTACCCCACATCCAATTAACTGTTCTTCCTTTGTTAGCTTATGGGCGGTGTGAGCTAATATGATTTTTTCTGATTTGTCATCCTTGAAATCATTAGCTTTGCCGTGAATAATTCCTCCCCCGATATCAATTTTCTTTACTTGGACCGGAAGTAGGTATTCTTTCCAGACCTTATTCTTTAATTTTTTGCTTATTCCTGGTTTTTTCTTATTTTCCTCGAGCATCTTATTAAGTACATCATGAGATGCTACATCTGCTAAATGTGCGTAAGTCGCATACCCGGTTTCCCAAAGTGTCCTGAAGAAAAGTATATTTGTTTCAACAGGATGAGGTGAATATACTGGCTTTACTTCAAGTCCATCAATATTGTTCCATTCATCAAACTCAAGGTCACAAACATCGAAATATTCTGCAAATGTACTTTCCTCAATTGACATAAGTGAAGATAATTTTTTTGTCACTGAGGCACGCACCATTTTAGTGGAATAGTATTTAATTTTATGGTTTGTGTGGATAAGTGTGGTAAGTCCAGCAAAATGATCATCATGGGAGTGTGTATGAAAAATTCCTTCTACTTCATTTACATCAACGCCAATGGCATTGAGTGTATGCGCAATGTTAGGGCCAACATCAATTAGAAAGATTTTCCCTTGAAAGCAAATAACACTTGCCATACAGGGACGATCAATATCCCAGCCGTCCCCCTCTCCGGTATGGACCACTGAAAAATAATCACGCTTGAAATAATGATTTTCAAGTTGGTAGGGAGTCTCATAAGTTTCATTTTTAGCTAGGTTCAGATCTATTTCAACAACCTCATCTTTATAAATAAATTCGTAACAGTTTATCCCCTTTCTTACTACTTTAACTCCGTTAATTACTTCTACAGGTTCATGATCAACAATTACCGAATGCAACAAATCGCTACTAGGTTTTATTTCTCCAAATGCAAAGAATAGCTTTATTCTCATCATCTCTTTTGCTTGCTCTCTAGGTAAGCCCGAGGCCATAATTTCTTCTATACTCGTCAAACCATAATTGCCACTATAAATGTAATTCATCTGAGCATTTACAACGTTTTCTTGTCCTATTAGTAGTGGTTTTACACCAGTATTATTTGGGTGATTTGGTAGGATCATACCTTGTCGGTAAAGCATCTGTAGTACTGGGAATTCTGCTAAATTTGCAAAGTCTCCTTTTTGAACACTAAGGTCTGAAAGAAGGATGGCATTAGGTCCCGTTTCATTGGTAATTTTGCCATGGGAATGGTGTTTTTGGTCTGATTCAGAATTGTTTTCTAATTCATAATCATAAATCTTACCTGCTTTCATCAAGTGTTTGACGCTGTCTGCTGGGCATCCACATAGTACAAACAATTCTGCTTCTGGAATCTCCAACCAGAAAACGCCAGTAGATATTTTCGTCTTAGAAATTTTTGACATTTAGATATTCAAAAAACACCCGTATTTTTATTTAAGTTTCAAACTGGATTAACCTCCACTTACTGGAGGAATCAAGCAATATTCTTCACCATCTGTAACTAAAGATGATTTTTCAATATATCTATCCCGATGAGCCAGCCGAGTTGATTTTAATATGGGTTCAGCTTGAGGATAATTTTGAGATAGCAATTCAATAACCATCATGGCAGTGCATTCCTCAGGAA
>CACFAY010000021.1 GCA_902564345.1 uncultured SAR324 cluster bacterium | reverse complement strand
GTATATTCTGAAAAGTCTAGTGTTGTTAAGGCTTTTAAATCTAAAATTATTCTATTCAAATTTGTGCCAGTTAAATTTATATTTTTTAGGTTTGTCCCTTTCAAATTTGCTCTACTTAGATTTACTTGGCTTAGATTTGATCCACTTAAATCTGATCCACTAAGATCTGACCCACTTAAATCTGATCCACTAAGATTTACTTTACTTAGATTTACTTTGCTCAGATCCAAATCAGTTAGGTCGCAGTCTATACATTTTTTTGTATTTTTTAATTTATAAAAATCAGATTCTTTATAAGCGAATAAATTCTCAGATGTGCAGAATAAAAACAAAAAAATACTAATGTATAATATTTGGATCGCTTGATATTGTTTCATAAAAATTCCCTCTTTAGATAAAGAGTAATGGGAGAGAATAGATTAATATATAAATCTTTGAACAATAAAAAATTAATTTTTAGGGCTAGAGTATATTTGAAATTAGATATTTATTCGGGCAGATTTATGATTTTTAATTTTTGCCCCTTGGAAAAAATTTGCCAATTTACCAATTTGTTCAAAATTTTTGATATTATTCAAAGTATTAAGGGATTAAAAAAACTTTCTAAACATATAGGTTTCTCAGATTAACACCAGTGAGATTTGTTTTACTAAGATTTGCTCCGCTTAGATTAGCTCCACTTAAATTTGCTTCAGATAGATTGGCCTCCGTTAGGTCTGCCTTAGTCAGATTTGCCTCTACAAGTTTTGCCCCAGTTAGGTCTGCCTTAGTCAAATTAGATCCTGTAAGGTCAACCTTACTTAAATTTGACCCAGAAAGATTTGCTCCACTAAAATTAACATTACTCAAATTTACTCCAGTAAGATTAGTTCCAGATAGATCTGAGTCGCTCAAATTTGCTTCATTCAGATTAGCCTTTAAAAGTTTTTCTTCTATCAATTTTGTAGTATTCATATCTTCCTCAATTAACTCTTCTTTTTCTTCCATTACAAGGGATTTTTCTTCTTTAACTTTAACAAAAGTAACTCCGATTATGACTCCACCAAAAAGAACTAATATTATTCCAGCAATTCCTGTTTCAAAAGTAAAATTTTCATTTCTTAACGCTACGATTGAAGACTGCAGCAAATCATTTCGAGCTTGATTCTGTTTTTCAAAATTAGCTTTTAAGCCTATTATTAGATCTTCAAGTTGCATATCTAACTGTTCAATGTTTTTCTCAGGAACTTTCTTTTTTTTAAGTTTATCTTTCATTATTTTAAACTTTTCCTCTGTCTCTTTTATTCTACTAATCTCAATTGACTCAGAATTTATTTTCTGATCTTCAAATTTAGACTCTAATTTACTAATGTAATATAATTCTACGTAACCAAACCAACCCGTGAGTAGTAAACCAAGAATTATTAGTAAAATTGCTCCAATTCTCATTTAACTGTCCCAAGACATTTATAAGATTGATAATTATTTATTTGTGGGCGTCCATATTTTTTGAATCAGCAAATGCCTCCAAAAAAAAATGTACAGTAAATTTTTTTCTTATTAAAATTTATTTCAGAGATTTAAACAATTCAGGAGGCCCAGTTATAATTAGACAGTTAAGATTTGTCAAGCCATAATATTAGTGTTTTTAAGGCCAAAAGTAAGGTGAGATTAAGTGTTTTCGTCAACTTTTGCTGGTGTTAGAAAGAGACCATTTTTTTATTAATGACAATAATATAAACAAAAGTAATGTTGAGGCAGGCTTGAAATACTGTAAATCTTAGCATCTAGAAATTAATATTTAATTCTTTTTCCTTTTACCCCCCTTTTTTTTCCTCGTTTGCTTCTGTTCGAAATTCGAGTTAACAGGATTTGCTTTATAGCAACCCATAAAAAAAGGGTAATCAATCGTCGCATGATAATGGTATTCTCCGCTATGAGAGTGTCCGTTACAATTGTCTAAGTTAGGCATGTGTTTTTTGCGATTCGCTAAACCAAAAATTTTGAATCCGTCAAATGACCAACCAATCTGGTTTAATGGACTAACTCCTATGGCATCGCCTTTACTATTTTTAATGCATAATGGAGAAAAGTGGTAATGATACATACCTTGAGGATCAGCATGGGAAGAACATTCGTCAACAATTCTATTGTATGGTGCAATCTTATCTTGCGAATCATATGGCCCAGCTATAACAATACCATTTATTGCAATTCCAATTTCTTGAATTTTTTTTGTAATTTTGTAAGGGACATCCAATAATCTAGGATTTTTTGGAATAAAAAATTTATAATTTTTTGATGTTGCTTGATTTGGATTAGTTCGGGTTAATAAGTGATCTGGGATATTATTTGTCTCAAAAATTAAGAACTCTTCATTTTCTGACACATTAAGTCTACTTTCAGAAACATTGTAGACTTCACCTTTAGCCATTCTCGGCCAAAGCCCTTCTGTTTTTTGTTGAATTTCTTTTACAGATCCAGAAAGATTGGCTGCCTTTTCATATTGTTCTTCAGATCCATTATTTAAATCAAATGAATGTTCTCCCAAAGTTTGAACATCATTTTTTGTTAAAAGTTTATATTCGTTTTTTTTACCATGACCTCCATGTTTTCCATGTCGATGACCTTTAGGACCACAACTAGTTAAACTTAATAAAAAAATAGTTGTTAAAATGAGTACAAATGAAAGTTTCAGGTAGAAAATTGTTTTCATATTGTCAATATATACAGTGATTATATTTTAAAACGAAAAAAAGTTTTTTAGTGTTGCGTAGATTCCCGTAAAAGGCTTTTGCTTATATATTTCAAAATTGAATCATAGGTATTACAAAATATTTTATTCAAATTTCTTTACCAGATTTTATGTTTACCTATCATAGCTAAAACCTCACTGCTATCCAAATCAACTCCAACTTCTTCCCTCATATTTATAACTTCTTGGTCGTTTAGGAAATCTTCAACAAGGTCAGCATTGTTAGCCTCTCCCATATCCCATACTTTTGTCTCTTCATCGTTGGTACATGCGAACATCATTTTATATTCATATTTATCCATGTATGGTTGTAATTCTTCTACTAGTTTTAACTATCGGTCGAAGCCTTTATTTATTTTAAAAGTTGTCAAAAATTTCATTTTCACCTCCATAAATCAAATTAATAACTTTTTATTCTAAAAAAATATTTACAAGTAAATGACAATTTAAAAAAAATTGTACGAATTAAAATGGTATTACAAAAAACTACCTTAATGAAACTAAAATTTTATTAATTATCTCAGCTAATTCTTTAGGTTTTTCAAATGGAAACATATGACCACCATGAAATGGACTTTTAGAGATTTTTGGCATAGCTGTGTTCCACCACTTCAGGTCTTTATCATCTAACAACCTTACTTTATCAGCATAGATAAGATTCCCTTGTATTCTTGAAATTTCATTTGGGAGCTTAGTTGGTAAATTGATAAAGATATCAGTCTCTCTCTCTTTGGAGATAGCAAGTCTGAACTCTCCTCCAATCTCTACTAAACCATATTTTACATATAGCTCAATTGTTGACTGAGGGAAATCTTTGAACAGGGCCTTGGAAGAAAAGTATTCCATTGCTTCTTCACGTGATTTGAAAGAATCTCTTCTCTTTATAGACTTCTTAGCAGGAGTTACTCTATACAACAATCCCAGCCTCCTCAAGATACTTAATATCATCATTTTTGTTCCACTGAACAAAGGTGGGTCTAAAAGTATAATTGATTTAAAGAGTCCCGGTTGTTTTGCTTCTGCAAGCAAAGAAAGTGTGGCTCCTAGGGAATGACCAATAGCTACTCCTTCACCTTTAGTTTTAGAAGCATGTTTTATTACTTCATCTACTAAATTATGATAACCTACATCAACAGTTTGAATAGTCTCACCTAAAATTCTTATGGGAGGCAAAATTTGCCCTTCTAGATTTTTAAGTAAGTCATTGTAGGTTTCAACTGGAAACCCATTGGCATGAAAAAAATGAATTACTAATGACATGCCTTATAATTTTTTACAAATGTTATAAATAGTGCGATGAAGGAACTGAGTACTATCTCTAGAGATGATATGATTTAGTTTTTTTAAATCATCTATTCTTTCTTCCAAGTTATAGGCAAAGAGAAACTAAATTATTTAATTAACCCTCGTTCATGTCGAGAATGGGGCCCCTTTGTAGATCAATATGCCTTAGATCTTTATAACGAAAAATCATGTATTTATCGAAAACCATATTTATCTATATAATTACTTCAAATCCTTCAAATTTAGGATGTTCAAGATAAATATCTTTATGTGTTCCTGCCCCTTTATGCGCGTTTCTAAATTCCTCTGACTTTGTCCATTTTTCAAAATCTTTTTTAGATGCCCATGTTGAGTGAGAGGCATAAAGAGTATGTGTGTCTTCTTTTTTGCCTTTTACTAAATGAAATTCAATAAATCCAGGGACATTGATAAGATAAGTCTCTCTTTTTGCCCAAATATTTTCAAAATCGATTTCACGGTTTAATGCAATCTTAAACCGGTTCATTGCTATATATTTAATTTTCCCTTTTTGTTGAAAATTTTAGTGATATTTAGAGTTAGAAATAAGTTATCAGAAAAAAATTAATAACAATTTATTATACATTTAAACATAAAACGATTTAAAAGATTAATGCAGGTAAATCACTTTTCTTAAAAATAAAAAATATTGTAGATGTTCAAAGTTACTTTCATTAGACCTGTTTTTATTAAAATCTGAATTAATCTTCTAAAATTTTAATTAAAAATTTAAGATTAAGTAATATTATTCTCAAAAAAATTAACGTAAAAATCAATTATCTTTTTTAATTTTAGATAAAAAAATACCCCTGATGGGTGGAGAAAGCATGAAATAGGATTTTTATTTGATCCTATTTCGAGGAGAAAATCCCATCAGGGGCATAAATATAATAATTATATTTAGCATATACTAACTTAAAAATTATGTAAATACAAATTATTTTTATATTTGATAAAATATATGTATAATCATATTAATTTATTTGAATTTCCACTATTAACATGTTAAGGAAAAAATCCTTGCATCCGGTAAAGAAGTGTTATCTAATTGAGGCCTGTTCAATGAGTCCTCGGGTTCATTTTTTAATGAATCTGGAAAACTAGTAATAATTTTTATGTTAATTTGCTTATGGGAAAATATGTTATAATTTTAGCATTAATAATATTTATTTGTGGTTGCGCTCCCGTCATTTATATGGATGTAGGTCAATCTCCCGATGGAACAGTTACTATTGCAGGTGTTCAATCTGAAGAGGCTGTTTTGTTAGTGTGTGATAGAAACGGCTATGAATTAGATTGTACTAGTAAACGCCCAGAAGAAGCGGCATCACAATAAATTAAGGAGTTTTATATGAGAATTTTTTATATTTTAGTTTTATTATTGCTTTCTGGATGTACTTACTCTCAATCTCCAAGTGTAAGTCCATTAAATAAGGACGGAAAGTTTTTAGGAGTGGTAAACGTAGTAACTACCTTTTCTGGTTGGGTTGTAAGTAGTCACAACAGCATTGTTGAATGTGAAAAGAAAGGTCCATGTGTAAAACTTAAGGTTTTAGTTGATGGAGAGGAAAATTAAATTTGTTAGCTATGTTTCGAACATACTGAAAATTTTGTTAACACACCAAAAAAACGCCTTAAATAATACCATGTGTGGTCTAAACTACCCTTATTTTATTTTGGTTGCTTAGACCACAAATTTCTAAAATAAAAATTATTACTGTTTTTTTTTGACTCTCTTAGGGATTTAAAGATGCCACTAATAAGTTTTATGTTTATTCCTTGGTAAAAAATGAAAGATTATAAATACTTACCTTTATCCTGAAAATTTGCGAATACTCATTATAAATTAAAACTAAAACTCCCAAACTTCCATCCGTTAGTTGCGAATCTTGTTATTTTGAATCCACTCCAATATTAATATTCTAATAGCAGTCTTCTTATTTTTTTAAATTTCTAATTAATATTTTATTTCAAAAATAAATTACTGAAAATGAGCTCACGACCTATTCATGGGAGTATTAATCCAATTGAGTTAAAAAAACTGGGCCTTGAAAAAAAAGAATTATTAGATTTTAGCGTTAATATAAGCCCAATTGGTCAACCTGATGGGGTGTGGGAAACTATAAAAACTGTTGATTTAAGTACATATCCAGATCCTGATTGCCTTGATATTCGTGAAGCCATATCAGAAAACATTTCAAATTCTAAACTTAAAATTCCTATAGAACAAATTTTTATAGGAAATGGTTCTAACGAGATTATACATTTAATAAGCCGTTTAACATTATCTAAAAAAAGTACTGCATTAGTAATGACTCCAACATATGGTGAGTATGAATATGCTTTTCGTTTGTCAGGTGCAAAGGTAATAAAATACGATACGAATTATGCACGAGATTTTAGATGGGATTTCACAGAAGCGGTAAATCTGATAAAAAATCAAAATCCAAATGTAGTAATTATATGCAATCCTAACAACCCAACAGGTATATATTGTAATAAGCATGAAATTGAGGCATTGGCAAAAGCTTGTATTAATTCTGGAAGTCTTCTTGTATTAGATGAAGCGTACTTATCATTTGTTGATAATTCATGGGACTCTTTAAGTATGTTAAAAAATTATAATTTAATACTTGTCAGGTCAATGTCTAAAAATTATGCCAATGCTGCATTGAGACTTGGATATGCTTTAACTTCAGTGGATATTGTTTCTAAACTACGTACTCTTCAACCAGAATGGAGCGTGAACAGCTTAGCTCAAAAGTTAGGGATTTTAGCTTTGGAAGATGATAAATATCTTTCTAATGCAAGAAAAGCTGTATTCTCTTCTAAAAATTACATAAATAAAGCCATAAAAGAATTAGGGCTAGAAACAGTACCTTCCGAGGCTAATTTTTTATTGATAAGGGTAGAAAATGCATCTGAGTGGAGGTCTTTACTTCTCACAAAAGGGATTGTAGTAAGAGATTGCACCTCGTTCGGCCTTCCAAATTATATACGTGTAGGAATTCGAGTTCTTAAAGATTGTAAGTTTTTAGTTAAGGCAATTTCTGAAGTTTATCAACATAATTTGAATGGTTTAAAGATAGAGAAGTGAATTTTTAAATGGATTTAATCTAGTTCAATACATTCTTCATGATAATAACTTTTTTTATTAAACTAAATGGTTTGCAATTCGTAAAAATATCTTTATGTAATTAGTTATTTTTTAAACTAATAACTTTAAGTTTCAGCGAAGTAGAAATTTGAGAGATCGAGTTTCACCATGCTGCATCAGAAAAAAATTCTCATTAGGGATATTATTTTTAGCTAAAGCAGTTTTCAGTTTTTTGGGAGGTTCGTCAACGGGTTCGTCAGTCAGGATAAAAGTCCCCCAGTGGATAGCAACAGAATAACGTGAATTAATATCCTGATGAATTCTCACTGCTTCTTCAGGGTTAATATGCGACTGTTTCATGAACCATCTGGGTGCGTAAGCCCCAATTGGAATCGCTGAGAGATCGAATCCATTAAACTTTCTGGCTAGATCTATGAAATCCTTGGAGTAACCAGTATCTCCTGCAAAGAAAAACTTGAATTTTGGATGTTCTAGTACCCATCCAGCCCAGAGTACTTCATTGCGGTCCCAAGGACTTCTGCTGCTCCAATGCTGGACTGGAACAGCATGAATTTTCCAGACTTCAAACTCCTGTTCTTCCCACCAATCCATTTCCACCACATTAGTAATATCTAGGGCATTGAACCATCTTTTTTGTCTGAGTGGGACATAAATTTTTGGTGGTTGATCTTTCTGTTTTTGATAAATTTTTTCTATTGTTAGCCTATCTAGATGATCATAGTGATTATGAGAAATGACGATCAGATCAATGTGGGGGAGTTCTTCGATAGAAATTCCAGGTTTCATGAAACGTTTTGGACCGGCAAAACTTACTGGAGAGGCCCTCTGTGTCATATGTGGATCGGTCAAAATATTGAAACCTTCGAATTGTAACAATACAGTCGAGTGGCCAATCCATGTTAAAGTCGGTTCTGTGAGATTTTTTTTTAAAAATGAAGGGTCATTTTCTGCTAGTGTAAATGCAACAGGTTCAGGATTAACTCTATTCCAGCGCCACTTAAGGAGTTCGGAAAAAGGTTTGTCGATAGAATCAAGGTAATTATTTTTGAAGGTTCCATCAGTAAGATGGTGCGATTTAAAGGTTTTAGAATAAAGAGGAAGGTTAAGGGAACAACCGTAGAGCAATCCAACTATTAACAGTAAATTAGAAATTTTCTTCATGTTAATAATTATATATTTAATCAAAAAAAATCAACAAAAACGTTTTACATCAGGTTTAGAAATAATTCTTTTGTTAAACTTGCTTCTCCTACATTTTTTTGAACAATAAATAACCTGATTCCAAACAAGTCCCCATTTTTTTCTCCAGGAGAATGGTCTATTGCAGACTGGGCAGACCTTAGAGGGCAGACTAGACTTTTTCACCTTTTCCAATTTTTTTCATAAAATTATCGGCATTATTTTTAAAAGCACTAAGTTTTTCTTTAGGAAATCTTCCTAAATTTTTGTATGCAAGTCCAAGTCTAGGGTTTGTTGAGAGTTTGCTTTCGTTTCGTTCCAAAAAATTCCAATAGAAATAATTAAAAGGACAAGCATCCTCGCCTGTTTTTTCTTTAACATCATATTGACAATGATCACAGTAATTAGACATTCTATTTATATATGCTCCAGTCGATGCGTAGGGTTTTGAGGCTATAATGCCTCCATCTGCAAAAAGCGCCATGCCAGTTACATTGGGTAATTCTACCCACTCATATGCATCTGCATATACAGACAAAAACCATTCATTCACATCTTCGGGCTGAATCCCGGTAATGAGCGCAAAGTTTCCAAGTATCATAAGTCTTTGAATGTGATGGGCATATGCATTCTGCATAGTATTTTCAACACTTTCTTTGATGCAATTCATTTTTGTATCTGCATCCCAGTAAAATGAGGGCAATGATTTTTCAGCATTCAACCTATTCAATTTTTTGTAATCAGGCATCTTTAGCCAGTAAAGTCCTCTTATATACTCTCTCCAGCCTAAGATTTGTCTTATGAAACCTTCAACAGAATTAATTGGAGCATTATTAACTTTGTGCTCATTTTCAGCTAAAACAATACATTCCTTGGCATTTATAAGTCCATTGTTGAGATACATGCTAATATGACTATGATAAAGCCATGGATCTTCACTCAACATTGCATCCTGATAATCACCAAAATATTCTAATCTTTCATGCATAAATTTTTCAACTGCATTTAAAGCCTGTTTTCGAGTGACTGCAAACTCGAAATTTTCAGTTTTGCCAAAATGATTTTTAAATTCACGATTAACCAGCTCTATAATCTCGAGAGTAAGATCATCGATACTACATGAATATTTTTCCGGAATATTACTATTATTCTTTAATGTTTTTCGATTACTTTTATCAAAATTCCAAGCACCACCTATCGGTTTTTCATTATCCATAAGTATGTTGAATTTCTTTCTCATTGTTCGATAGAAATATTCCAGTCTGAGTTCTTTTCTGCCCATAGACCATTTTTTAAATTCTTGAATATCACACATAAATAGATTATTTTTCCTTATATCTAAGCGTACTTTGAAGAGTTCTCCCCATCTTTTAACTGAAGAGAGTTCATCAAATGAAGAAGGTTCAGTTACTATCAACTGTTCAAATCCTTTCTCTCGCTTTAAGGCCTGTAACTCAGGGTAAAAGTCGCCACGGTTATTTGGATCATCAATTTTTACATAGTTTACCCTAAAGCCCATTTCAATTAGATTAGATTGAAAGTGCCTCATACATGAAAGCTGGTAGACAATTTTTTTCTTATGGTGATTTACGTTTGTGAAATCTTTTTTGAATTCACAAATCAAAATTTCGTCCAATTCTTTGTCAAAATTAAGAATGGAGGAAATTTCAGGATTGAGTTGATCTGGAAAAATAACGCAGAGATTTCTCATACTTTTCTATTAATTTAACTGCAACCTATTTTGAGGCCTAAAATAGCTCTTCTATTTCTTAAGAAATTATCAGAAGTTGCATTACTTATTTTTCTTGTAAATATTAAGAATGTTAGCAAAGAGTTTTTTGACATGGACAAAATTTGAGGATAGTTTTGGATCCATCCGCCTTGTTTAAAATAATCCTAAATAAACTCTTTAAGGTCTCCAGAAATAAGAGATAGTTTCCGCTTCTAAACCCTAAATTTCGCTAGCTATTGTTTTCTATCAATTTATTTAACATAATTAGTACTAATATACCTCGAAGACTCCAACATATAGTTCTTATCCAATTAGTTTTTATGAGCATTTTAATTAAATTATCATCAAAATTTGAACTTAACTTGTTATGGTAGGGGATTTGAAATATTAAAGTAGAAAACCAAATAAAACTTAATAATAATATTCCAACTATTACAATCCAATTGGGTATTCCATGAGGGGTTTGGAAAATTAGAATTACTGAGGTAACCAATTCAATAATCATTACGCTTCCGACTAGCGGTGTGATAAAAAGTGTATGATTATTGTGGAATTTTCTAAATTCTTTTGAACCTACATTTAAAAAGAGCGGGTAATGAACTAATTGAACAAGCCATATTAGTCCTACCATAAACCAAGTACTAGCTAAATGTAACCAGAAAATTGTCATACATTTTTAAAATTATTATTTAAAAATTATATAGTTGTAAACCATGAATAATTACTATTTTAGCAAAAAATATTGAAATTCTTTACGGTAACTATCTAATATAAATTCCTGAATCAAATCGAAGTATTATAAATATCATTTATTTAAAATCATATAAATTATGACTAATTAACTCACTTATGAATAGTGAAAAAATAATTTTTTATACTATATTGAAAATGATTTTCATGGAAGAATCTCTTTCCCATCCCAGGCAAAACATTTACCACTTTGCCTAGACGTTAGATTCTTTAAGACTTCGAGCATTTTTTGGGTTGAATATTCAGGGGTAAACAGTTTCCCAGTTGGCACATTTCTCTGGAAAGGCTTTGATAAATTTGTGTCTACTGTGCCTGGGTGAAGTCCTATAATAATTGCATTTTTATTACTTCTTCTAATTTCAATAGCTAAGGTCTTGATAGCCATATTTAGAGCTGCTTTTGAAGCTCGATACGAATACCAACCGCCAAGTTGATTATCAGAAATACTACCAACACGTGCAGATAATGCAGCAAAAATAGATTTCGTTTCTCTGTTCATTTTTGGAAGAAGGTGCTTTGCAATCAATATTGGTACAATTGAGTTGATTTCAAAAATTCTCTGAAATTTTTCTAATGAAAGATCTTTAATAGATTTTTCCGGCTTCATCTTACCTTCATGCAAAATACCAGTAGCAACTATAACCATATCAAGTGGTGAATCTTTCGAGGCAATCTTTGCAGATTCATCAATTGAAACTTCATCCTGATAATTGATAATATGATATTTTACATTTGGTAGTACTTTTTTTGGCTTTTGACGTGAAAAAACATTAATAGTTGCATTTGGATTTAAAAAGGTAAATTGTTTTGTAAATGCGGTCCCAATTCCTCCAGATCCTCCAAATATTGCAATATTGCTGGTCATACTTTAACTCTCCCAAGAAAAAAATTATTTAAATCTTCTGTTAAAAATTAAGATATTCTTAAAAAAAATGTATAAAAATTTTAATACTAGATATTATATTAGACATATTCTATATATTAGTATATGATATAAATTCTATTTAATTAGTCTGTTAGCTTATGTATTAATGTTTTTTTTTAAACTTCATTAATTCAAGAAGCATAATATTAACTTTTTTATAGGGATAAGAAATGGAAGGAATTTTAAAACCAGATGATTTCGTAGGGATTTCATTTTTTGTAGCTACTATGGCTATGATGGCATCCTCAATATTCTTCTTTATTGAAAGAGATGGAGTAGTAGGTAAGTGGAAAACTTCCGTTACCGTTGCAGGATTAATTACGGGTATAGCAGCAGTACACTATTTTTACATGCGTGATATGTGGGTGGCAACTGGAGATAGCCCAACAGTTTTTAGGTATGTTGATTGGCTGTTGACTGTGCCTCTACAGATTGTCGAATTCTATCTTATATTAGCTGCAATTGCCTCAGTTCCTATAGCATTATTTTGGAGATTACTAGTTTATTCTTTGGTAATGTTGGTAGCTGGCTATTTAGGTGAAGCAAATTTTATTGATGCCACTGTAGGTTTTGTTATTGGTATGATTGCATGGCTTGCAATTATATACGAGATCTTCATGGGAGAGGCAAGCAAAATAAATGCTGATTCTGCAAATGAAGCCTGTCAAAAGGCTTTTCATGCCCTAAGGTTAATTGTAACAATAGGTTGGGCCATTTATCCTATAGGCTATTTCTGGGGTTATTTGTTAGAAAGTTCCAACGTAAATGCTGTCAATATTATTTATAATTATGCAGACTTAATCAACAAAACAGCTTTCGGTTTAGTGATTTGGGCTGCAGCTAAAAAAGACAGTAAAGTTGAATAGATAAACTTATAAAGGAGTTAGAATCTAATGCCTAATTTATTTAGTAATTATGAATAGTTTTATATACACTAATTATTTTAGGCATTAGGCTAAATAGTTTCTATATGAGTTAATGTATAACAAGTAAAAATATTAAAGTTTTTTTAAACAAAATTATTAAAAATTTTCAAATTAGTGGGTTTATAATGAATTTATTTTTTAAGGGTATATTAATAAAGTTATTTTTAAGTGTATTTATGTTATTAAATGTTTCTTCAATATCTGCCGAAGATTGTAAAATAGTTATTTCAGGTTCAGATATGATGAAATTCGATACGAATGAAATAAACATCAGTAAAAGTTGTGAAAAATTTGTTGTAATCCTTAAACACTCAGGAAATTTACCAGTTAATGCTATGGGGCATAACATTGTTTTCCTTGAAGCTGATAATTTACAAAAAGTAGTATCCAAAGTTAATATGGCTCATGGTATTCAAAACGGCTTCATGCCAGAAATGGAAGAAGTGTTGTTTAAATCAGAAATGATTGGAGGTGGCCAAGAAACAACATTAGAGTTGGATCGAAAAGTTTTCAATAGTGAGAAAGAATACGTTTTTATATGCACTTTCCCTGGACATTTTGCATTAATGAAAGGCAAGTTGAAAATCTAAAAAAAATTAAATTTAATTGAAATGAATTGATTTCCTTGAGGAAAGTTTTAAAACTAGTTCTTTGATTCAATGTACAATTAATGTTTATAAGTCTGTCTCTTAGTGCTCTCTTAACATTTTTGTTAAAATCCTACCAATACATACTTATTTTAATAAAATACTACTCTAACTTACTGATTTACTATCATTTTTTCCATGAATAAGCCTTGCTCCACGTTGGAAACTGAGATAGCTCCAGAACCATTGAATCAAAATGACGAGCCTATTTCTAAATCCTACAATTGACATTAGATGCACAAATAACCATATAAACCAAGCAAGCATCCCAGCAAATCGTATTCCGAAAATATCCGCTACCGCCTTACTTCGACCAACTGTGGCCATACTGCCTAAGTCTTTATAATTAAACCTTGGTCTCACTCTGGAATTCCGGTCTGCATTTATACATTTAGCAACATGGTTCCCCATTTGTATTGCCGTCTGGGCAACTCCGGGAAGAGGATTATTGGGAGGAGGATCTTCTTCATTTTTTGCATGCTGATGGCTTGCAAGGTCTCCAATTACAAATATTTCTGGATGATTTGGAATACTACAGTCAGGTTCAACAATAATTCTTCCCATCCAATCTTTAGGTGTATTTAATTGATTCGCTAAGTGAGAGGCTTTAACGCCGGCAGCCCAGAAAACTGTAGAAGAATTTATTCTTTTTTCCCCAAACACTACTCCATTCTCATCAATTTTTGTAACTTGCTTGTTGGTAATGACTTCTACACCAATAGATTCCAGTTGATTACGAGCTTTTTCAGGAATTGGTTCTCTAAAGCCATTTAGTAACCTATTGCCACCTTCAATCAGCACTACGTGTGCATCGCTAGAATTTATATTTCTAAAGTCTTTCAGAAGAGTCTGACGTGCTATTTCAGCAAGGGCTCCCGCCATCTCAACACCAGTTGCACCTCCACCAACAACAACAAATGTAAGATTTTTTTTCTGTTCTTCAGGATCTGTAGACCATTCTGCTATTTCATATGCCATCAGAATCCTCTGTCTTAGTTCAAGTGCGTCATCTACTGACTTTAGCCCAGGTGCAAACTTAGCCCATTCTTTGTTACCAAAGTAATCGTTCCTTACACCTGTTGCTAATACAAGCATGTCGTATGACAAAGATTGATTTGTGAATTTTATTTTTTTATTTGTGGTATCTATACCATTCACTTCAGCCAAAAGGACTTTAGTGTTAACCTGTTTCCGCAAAGCCCAGCGAATAGGAACGGCAATATCTCCAGGTGATAGTACTGCACTGGCAACTTGGTAAAGAAGAGGTTGAAAAAGATGATGATTTTGACGATCGACCAAGGTTATTTTTATTGGTGTACGTTTAAGAGACTTTGCCAAAGTTAAACCTCCAAAACCTCCCCCTATGATGACTAAATTAAGCAAATCTTTTGAAGTATTGTGATTTAAAATTCTCATATATATTTCAAAAACAATTGAGAAAATTAGAAGAGATTGGGAATTTATTCGAGAATGTCTTAGTTTTATGTCTTATCAAGAATGCTTTCGTATTGTTGACATGTAAAATTTTCCTTATTTAAAAAATTAGTTTAGTTTATCCCATCCTTTCTTGAAAGTTTTTCCTGCTTTAATAATGTCTAAAATACTTTTGCCAAGGTTGTAAAGTGAAGATCCAATTCCAAATCCTGTTGCTCCAGCTTAAACATAAGACTCTAAGGATTCTGGTTTTATACCTCCAACTGGAAAAAGCATGGTATCAACTTTTACGATAATATTATTAAATAAATTTTAAATTAAGTCATTTTTATTATCAAATCTATCACTTAATGATCGACATAAAGAATTAGATTTTGTATATATTAAATCAAAAATTCATTTATTACTTCCTAGAGGTCTTTTATTTAAAATTCTAAAAAAATGCACCCATGAGTATTTAATTTTATACCAAATTTAATAAAAAATTTAAGGTTTAATAAAATCGGTATCTCATATGAATAAAATGCACAGATATTTTTTAGCAATATGTTTTCTTAAAGCATACTAGATTGAATTCTCTCTAGTCCTAACTTAAGTAGATAACATAGAGGCAATGTAACCAAAACAAGTGTTGCCATTGTGATCATCATAACCTTAAAACCAAGTGAGTCAATTATTAGACCAAAAATGGTAGGACCCACAAAAGAAGCAGAGCCAGCTATAGTGTATATAATTGAAAATCCACGTGATTGCTGTTTTTTATGAACTAAATTGCTGACCGTCCCGTATGTAATTGAGGATGAGCCTTGCAAAAATATTCCAACTAGTGGAAGTAGATAGAAAGAAATATTTCCTGGTGCATAGCAAACAAACATTATTCCTATTGCGGTTAACAATTCAAAAAATACTATTGATTTTATTACTCCTATTCGAGCAGCTAGCAAACCTCCAGCATATTTCCCTATGATACCACCGCTCAGAGTTGCTGCCACAGCGAAGGCAACTAGTCCAGTGGTGACCTGTTTCTCTATCATTAAGAAAGTAATAAATACAAGGAATCCATCCTGAATTAAACTATCTAGAAAAACAATGGATGCCAAATTTTTGAAACCATTTCTATCTTTTATTCCCCAGTGTTTTTTGTCTGCAATTACTTTCACAGTAATAACTGACAATTTCCCAGCCTTTTTTGCATCAAGCAGAATCCAAATAGTCAACGCAACCAAAATGGCCAGAAGACCGTATCCTAGGGTGATGTTTTGCCAACCAAAACCAATTCCGAGTAGGAGACTTGCTACCAATGTGAATGCCAATTTCCCGATATCTCCGCTTGCGTTGTAGCTCCCTAGTGCGATTCGCCGTTCAGGTTCCCTAAAAGAATTACTGATTAGTGCTGAACACAAAGAGTGTTGGAAAGCTGCACCACAACCTGCAACAAAAAATGCCAGCAAAACTCCGAAGTAACCTTTTGTAAAGGATACTGCTAAGAACCCGGTCCCTGATCCAATAATACCAAGCACCAATAGCCGTCTTTTACCTAAACTTTCTGAAAGGATCCCAGCAGGAATTTCAAGAAGCCACATTGCACTGGTGTAAACGGCTCTAATAATCCCGATCTGTGAGAAACCAAGACTGAAATTTTGGGCTAGTATAGGAAGTAGCACATATACGCTGGACGAAAGTCCGTCGTGTGTCCCATGGGTTAAGCAACAGGCAGAAAGAGTGAGTTTTTTTGAGTTTGGTTTGGCCAAGATTTTTCTCAATAATTTTTGTTTGATCCAGTAAGTTGAATAGTTAATCTTCAAAAGTATAGTAGGTATAATTTATATATCTGTGATTAATATCAAAATCTAAATGTTAGACCGCGGGACCATTGCTTAGTCTAAAGCTTTTGAAGGATAAATTAACCTTTCATTTGTTGCCCACTTTGCAAACTGCTCAAGGAATCCTTGACTCATTTTAACTAATGCCAAGTATTATTGAATCGTAGAGAATTTAATAGCTTATTGAAACCTAATAATTTTCAAGAATTTATATGGCTTAATGCATCAGAAAATGCATATGAAAAAGGGAGATGAATCTAATAAGCGTTGCAATGACAGGTTTTTCGTTGGTGGAGTTGGAGACCACCATTTATACTGGTATCAATAAAGAATTTTATATAGATGTGAAAAATACCAACATAAATACTTACAAGTAATCTTTCTAGATAAAGTATTGAACATAAAATTTTTTTCTAACTTTATGATTATATATATATAAAATCATAAAAGCTTATCTATGCGTGAGTGATTAAATACAATAATCATTCATAAATTATCCTCATCGATAATTTCTTAGCTTAAAAAAACAAACTTATATTAAAAGTTTTATTTTTTTCTCATCCTGAGACTCATTTGCATCATTTAGAAATAGGCTTACTGAAGTGTCTTTTTAATATTCCTTTCTCTTCTAATCTTCTTTCATGCTCGGCAATACTTTTGACGAGTTTTTTGTCATATAAATGCACAACAACAAAACAAACTATCAATAAAATTGATACTAAAATTAGTAATGTTATTTCAGTCATGTTCACTTATTTTGAAATTTATCCAAGTTATTTTCAAATTCATGTAACCTTTTCCATATGCTTCTAAGTTCCGTTATAGTTGTCCAATTGTGCAGGAAAAGGGCAAATCCACCATGAACCCTACTAAAAGCGTTTGATACTTGAACCATGACACCGAGAGTAATAGTTCCAGTAAACAAACTAGGGCCCATTATCAAGTAAGGTGCGATCATCATTAACTGATCGTAAAATGTTACCCAACAATCAAAGTAACCATAGTGTAGGTAAAGTCGATGGTAGTTGAACTTTATTCCTATAAACAACTCTGCCAATGTTTCTGACTGAGCAAAATTTGCTTTATCATCTTCTCCCAAAACTAGGTCTTTTCTGAATGCAGCCTCTACTCTTTGATTGTTATATTCTAATCCAGGCAATTTCCATCCTACTAACCATGAAATCCCAAGACCTCCCAGAGAAATTGCTAGAGTTCCCCAAACTAGCGATCCTTCAAAATCTCGAATAATTGGAATATCTACCTTATCACTAAAACCATAAAGTATAGGTATAAAGGCAATCAGTGTCATAATCGCTCTAATAACTTGTAATCCTAATGATTCAATTAATCTAGCCCAACGGTTACAATCTTCTTGTAACCTCTGGCTTGCTCCCTCAATTTCTTGATCGACTGCTTGCCATCTAGGAATGTAATTAAATGTAATTGCTTCTCGCCATCTCAACCCATAAATTCTAGTAAACCAACCAGTAAAAATGGCTAGAGCAATATAAGGGAAAGCAATCACTGCAAATGATGGGGTACCATTAAAACCAGATAAAACATAATTCAACGAGATAAGTTTTTCATATAAGGATGAAATACCTTCTTGAGGTTTATCTATATATTCTCCAGCATTCTGCAGTAAATCATAAAAGCCACCATACCAAGTATTTATTGCGACACTCATTCTAACTTGTAGCCAAAGAGACACAATAAGCGCTATTCCTCCGCCATAAGCCCATTTAGCCCATTCTTTAGATTTATAAAAAGATTTTAACATAAGATAGTTTTAAAAGTTTTTGTTATCTTTTAAGTGCTGCTGATGTAAGGCTATGTTTTGGGTCTTTAACCGACCTTGTCGATTTATACATTAAGAAGTTATTCTCTTTCTCCTTGCCACTCTAGTTTATAGCCAAGTTCCTTAGTATCAGATAAAAACTCTAAAATTCCATCAAATGCATTCATAACAATTTTGTCTTTGTGAGATTCCTCATGAGATTTAAAATCTTTCCAATAGGTTATTAATAGAAAATGATCATCTTCCTCACCTCTATCTCCAACAGTACCTTCAGGAGAAATGAAACCCTCGTATGAAAACACTTGTCCAGCAATAAAATTCTTATGATTATTTTTGGTAAGAGTACAAACTTCACCTATAGCCATTTCTGCGTCTTCAAATTTTGATCCATTTTTTAGTTTACATATATTAAGTAACATAACGCTTTCAAAAGGAATTTTTATAGTTCCAAACATCTTTTTTTATCTGCATAAGATTTAAAACAATTAAAAAAACTTATATATTTTTATTTTCCTTTGTATTTTTTTTATTAAAAATGAAAGATTTCACACATAATATAGTAAATAAAAACCCCAATACTAGCATCATGATTTTTGATGAATCAGCCCAGCTGTTACTAAATATATTCCCATTAAATAACCCTCTAAAAATATCTAATCCACCCAGAAATACAAATATTCCTAATAATACTACAAAATGCATTAATATTTTTTTCTTATTAGTATATTTTTTTGCAAATATAGACAGGATTGTAATTGGAATTCCTAAAAGAGTAGGAATTAGAGAAGTAAAAGATTGACTATCACTAATTAATGTTACCATCAATCCCCAGATGATTAGAAAAGCACCAAAAATTATCGAGATATTTTCTATAGTAATTCCGTAAACCGTAAATTCTTTTTTCATTTCTGAATTCCAATTAGATTATCAGCTTTTATATTCATAATATTTTAATTAAATAGAATCATAAAAAGTGGCATTTACTCTTTAGTATTATATATAGATTTTAATCGTTTTAAAAACCCTGATGGGCGGAAATTTTCCAGAAACAGAATTATATAAGCTAATCATGTTTCAGCTTGGAGTGCTCCCATCAGGGTTAAAACTAATATTTTTCTAGAAAATAATGTGATTTAATAATTAAATTTATATATTATTAACAATATCTTGCATTGTTGCTAATAACCATATTATTTTTAAAAAAGCTTTCAAAAATTACCCCTGATGGAAGGAGAAAGCCAGAAACTTGAATTTTATGAACCTGTTTCTAGGAAAAATTCCAATCAGGGGTTAATTTTAATATTAAATTAGTATATACTAAAAAAATATGTTAGTAAAAAATTAATTTAGGAAAAATTTGATCTTTATTGTTTGTATTGTATCTAATGTTAAGAATTAGTGGATGTTAATTAGGATATTGAATAATTTTGAAACAAATTATCTGCGATAGCATTGCATTATTAAAATCTTATGGAGAAGAAAATATGAAGACTAGAGGCTTTTTTCCAGGGAATTATATAGCTGACTGTATACTAAAATGCATACGAAAGGGTTCTCATTTTTAAACCCAGTGCAATTACTGGGTTTGGTTGGAAGCGGTGGCATGAATCTAACTCTCTCGATCAAAATATCAGTAAATATATGAAATTATAAAATAATCATTTAATACAAAAATTAGTAATGAGACAGGTGTGGTGGTACAGGAATTCACAAAAAAAATGTTTCAACCGTATTATATGTTTGAACTATCTTCACAGATTAAATTAACATATTTACATTTACGATCTTGAGTTTCTAAATATTGCATGGGCAGCGGCCCTCTTCCCTGCAATCATTCCTCCAACTAAAGACTCAAGGAGGCCGGTTCCCATTAAGCGGTTGGCTCCGTGTAATCCTGTAGTAATTTCTCCAGCTAGGAATAGTCCTTCAATTTTACTCTCACTCTCACAATTCACCTCGAAGCCTCCTAAATAATAGTGAAGCACCGGTTGGACAAAAATTCCATCGAAATCGTTAATCAGAATGCTACGCAATTTTGGCATTACCGAAAGTATTAATTCTTTTTCTTCTTTCGGCACAACTAACTTGAATCCCCATTCACTTTCTTCAAATTCAAAGGCTCTCCCTTCTTCAAAGGCTCTATTCATAGAGGCAACCATTTCAAAACGGTCGTGTTTAGTGTCACACACTTTCTTGCCATTTTTATCCTGAATCTCAACTGAAAAATTAGTAATAGTTTCAGGAATATTTCTTCCACGACCTCTGGCTGGCATTATTATTCCGAACGGCTGATATTGATATAAATCTTTGTTGCGCTCTTGAATCCCAATTTTCTCAAGCAATTTATATATCTTATGATTTGTATTAAAAGGATTTGTTGTACGTTTTCCTATAGCATTAGCATGGGCAAATGTCTTTCCTCCGGCAGCACAAATAAGAGTTGTTGTAGTTATCGTTTCCAATCTATGGGTTCCAATTTTGATTCCACAATTATCGTTTAATGTTTGCAAACTAATCTGATAATCAATTTTGCCATCTTTCTCGATTAACTTGAGATCTTCTACTCGGCATTTCTGGCGAACTTCTATGTTCTTAGTTGAGGTCACCTTTTTTCTTAGTGCTTTCATCACTGAAGGACCTATCTTATCCTTTGTTGATATGATTCTAGGTCCTGATAGTCCTCCAGCCATACGGCGAATGATAACTCCATCTTTGTCACGGTCAAATTTTACACCTAGTTCCAGTAAGTAGGTTATGGTCTCATTAATATGATCTACGAAGCTTATGATCCGTTCTTTAGAGGCTAATCCTCGAGCAGATTTAAGCATATCCTTTACCATTGCCGATCTATCCTCAACAGTGTCTTTTGGTACCTGAATGCCACCTTGTGCCATAATGCTATTAGAATTTCCTAACTTACTATCAGTTAATATCGTGACAGGCACGTACTGGGCACATGATAGTGCTGACATCATACCTGCTGCTCCAGAACCTACAATAAAAACATGTTTGTCTGAATCAATAGGTTTTTTCCTAGCAAACAACTTAATCTCCGTTCTGAATTTTAAAATACTTAGAGAGCTTTAAATGATTAAATCAATATTAAATTAAATAGCTATTTGTTATTGCAGACCATATTATTTTTTATTTTAAACTACAACCTTCAACTATATTACAGTATTTTTTTCTACAAAAAATAAAATCAGGGGGGTAAGATCGTTTAGCGCTATATATAAAAGGATCTTGAGTATGAACAGTACCAACGAAGCAAATGATTGAGGATGGGTGAATTCGGGTCTTGATCGACGTCATCAAACCATCATAACCGTCGTGAGAGGTGGGCTCCTTCATATCTATTATTGTTAAAGGGGTTGTTAGTAGCTAATCAGTAGGAAATAGTCCTGACCTATTTGTTGTTTTGCCAAGTTATTTTTTGTATATCTAGTGGATACAAACAATAAGTTCTAGGTCCACTCTAATGCCCAGAAATTATCAAAAGAACTTCCCGAAAAAAACTACATCTGATTGAACAATGCCATTTACAAGAGATAGTATGTATATTTTGCATACAAATTGGGAGCTACTACCGCTAACCCTAGAAATTATAAGGCTTAGATGGTGGAGGTGGCGTTCACCATTTAAGCTGATATCATTAAATAATTTATTTAAAAGTCTTAAAATACCAACAAGTGATCGGATTAGAGAAGCTTATTTTTAATCTACGAACTCCATTATTTCTGAAACGGCTTCAATTCCTGCCAAGGCACAGAGCTCGTCTATGTCTGGTCTTGCTCCTGCAACTCCAACTCCACCATAAAAATTTCCTGCAAAATTTATAGGAACCCCACCGACAATTAGAAGTATATCTGGAGCAAAGCTCAAATCACTTCTTCTAGTTGCTATCTCTGAAGTTTTCGTACGTAGGGTGGCGGATGAGAATGCCTTTTGCTTGCTAACTTTAATCGTGTGTACACCGGAAAGTGGATTTCTCAGAAAAGCAGCAAGATTCCCGTTTCGATCCACTACTGCAGCAGAGACCAAATACCCACGTTTGACACAATCATCAACCGCAGCATGAACTATTTGATGAGCAATATGGTGCGCTAAAACCCTAAGTTGAATAATTGGTTCTTTTTCGTCAGGAAATGATTTTAATGGTAATAACAGCAAAAGTAAAAAAAGAAATTGTTTTTTAATGCTATACAAAATTTTAGCTCCTAGTAATAAGGTTTCATTCAAGTGTGACTTAAGTATCTAATTTTTCCAGTCTTATGCCACGCTAAGTGAATTTAATTATTTATACAAACTAAAAAACCCCAAAGGGGGGGAAGACCCGTGCGAATGAAGTTATTGTATACCACTCTTCTTTTATTATTTTTTTAATACGTAGTTGCATTTCATTATCATTTAACATTATTATTTTCATCAGACTGACCAATCACAGGAGAAGGAATGTGAAGGATTAAAAGGATGTTCAATATGATTTTCATAGTTTATTGTTTGATATATTTACCATTCACTACCTTTGATATAATTTCTCCCTCAAAGTAAAAATTACCATTATGCATTTTACCATTTTTGAATTCCCCAACAAACTTATTCCCATTAGGTGAAGTAACCGTTCCTTGACCATGTTCTTCTCCATTCTTGAACTCCCCTACATACTTGCTATGTTTTCTTTCATCACCATCCTCATGCCAAGCATTTTCACCATTCTTTTCCCACCAAAACTAAACCCCCCAACTTAATATCTATTCACCATTTACCCATTCCCCGATTAGTGTTCCATTCTTTCCCATTCATCCACTCATCAACTACACTTTTTTCTCCATAAGGATAGGTCAAGACTCCAAAACCATTTGGTTTCCCATTTGTTTTTCCACCCCCTTGTATCTTGGTTGAACTTTATCATCTCCAAAACTTTTAAATACAAAACCAGAAGAAGTATCATATTGATATAAGAATTCTGTTCCTTGAACAAACTCAGAGGAATTCTGGTTTTTAACACAACCTATAAGAAGTATTGAGATGAGTATAATGAGTAAATGTTTCATAGAGTTTCCTATAATGGTTTTAGGTAAACCTTACATAAACCAAAACTTAGGGGATTTTACAAGAATGAGGGGAGGTTACTTGAAGAGTGTCTGACTGTGAAGATTTAGTGGGAGTCAAAGTTTTAATTTTATGAAACTGAACAAAATAAAGTAGTCGATTATGTACTCAGAAACGGTAGACCCATTGAACATCAGTCCGTCCCTTGTGATGCCATAAGGTGATAGCGGGGAAATTATTAGATTTACGTTTCTGTTCTAATCTAGTCAGGTTTGATTCCTCTAAGAGCATGGTGATTCCTCCAACAGCGAAGGATAGAAAACCCACGAACATGGTAGTACTGTATAACCGGCCAGCTTCCTGACGATTGCATTCAATGAAATTATTGTACTTACGATCATCCTTGTAGTTTTTCTCTTCACATGGAGCAGCAATTACACCAGCAGTGAGTAATCCCACTCCAATCCAGAAAGTGTTACGACTGAATTCGAGCAATTCGCTTGAGTCCTCCCATTGTTCTTTCCATCCATGAAACTCTTCGGTGTTTGTATGCTCAGAAAGCATGAGTTCTATAGGCAGTTTAAGGGTCTTAGACGACATGCTCCTTACCACACCAGTCTTAGCATCAGCCAAAGTTACCCGGACGTTGGTGCGTCTACCAATGGGTGAGAAACTAGCCCATGCAAAGTAATCAAGTTCTGATAAAACCCCAATTCTAGCGCCAGCAAAACTCGCTTCTCCACGTTTGAGCATTAGTTTCTGCTCCTTATCAATGTTTTCCAGCAAGGAACGTTCAGCTAAACGGGTGTGGGCAGCCAAAATCATGCCTAAGGCATTATCCATTACCGGTATATATCGAGGATCACGGACGTTTCCTTCAATTTCTGCATTGAGGATACCCACCACTTTGTTGCTGGACAGATTTCCCTTTCTGATTGCTTGTAATACAAGTTCTTCAAACATTTGTTGTGTTTCAAGTACTTCTGAATCAAGTACAGTCATTTCTCTTCCATGAAGCATATTTTGAGAATCAAACAGAGGGGGAATCAGAAGAAGAAAGGAGAGGATTATGAGTAGATGTTTCATAGAGTTTCCTATAATGGTTTTAGGGAACCTTACATATACCAAAACTTAGGGGATTTTACAAGAATGAGGGGATGTTACTTGGAGGGAGTTTGACTGAGAAGAATTATTGGGGGTTTTTCACAAGATATTCTATAGTTTTATTTTAGTGCCAGCAGCATCCTCTTCACTCATTTTTTCTCCTGCAAACTCAAAATCATGCATAAGTTCTCCAGAAAATTCTGAGGGTGGCATTACTGTACCTTCTATATTCACAGAAGACATTGTACCTTTTTTAAGTTTAACACTTTTATTGGTTACAATTGAGGTCATTGATACCAATCCTTTGATTGTACCAACGTTTGTAATTCCTTGGATAAATTCAGTTACAAACTCTGTACCTTTAACAGCAACAATTGCATTGGGTGTTCTTATTTGAATGGGTCTTGCTAAGTTCTTTCTTATTTTTGCTAACAAACGACCTTTTAAGGTTAGATTTCGGTTAATGATATTTGAAAGTCCTTTTTTTATTTTATTTTCTTTGAATTTTATTTCGGTATCGGGTGCAATAAAGAAATCATCTCCTCCTAAAAGTGTTAAAATGATTTTTCCTGGTACATTTGTCCGAATCAAATCTCCATTTATTATGATAGTTTCTTTTTTTTGTATATTAATTTCAGTTCCATTCCGAATTATTATTCCATAACCGTCTACTAATTTAACTACCCCACTAGGTTGAAATTGTGCTTGAAGAGGAGAAGAAAGAAGAAGGAAGGAGAAGATGATAAGTAAGTGTTTAATTTTGTTTCCTATTGGTGGTTATCTGCCTGACTGGTGTGCAATTAATTGAATTACAAATGAAATCCAAACAGGAGATAATAGGTTAATTCTGTTCTTCTAGAAACATCCTTTTCTAGATAATCTTTGTTAATCAGATTTTGGATTTGAATATTAAAAATATTGATAAATTTGTTGAGTTCTGTTTTGCCTATAATATTTCTGAGATTATTAGGCACACGAACTCTAACCCAATAAACATTATGTCTTTTGTAAAGGTATCTTTTTTCTATCATAACAGCCCATAAAAAAATTCGTAATGGTACAGTTATAATGGGACAGGTATGAAATGTAAAGCCTTGATATTACTGGTTTCAAGGCATGAAAGGTGGGATGGTGGAGGTGGCGGGAATCGAACCCGCGTCTTACTAAGCTTCAAATTGGGCTTCTACAAGTTTAGCTCGAAGTTTTACGTTTTCTTCAGGTATGTTGGCAACCAGCATCCTCAACCTGAAACACCCCCTTAAATCTTACTGCTGCCTCGGAGGAATACAGCAGCCAGCCTGAATTATATAACATCTAACTCTGTGTTTCAGGCTAACCCAAAGAAAGACGCCTGCCCTAATTACGCCGCAAGAGCGACGCGTGCAGGTGTATAGTCAGCGTTGTTTGCAGCTAACATTTCGATGATCGTTTTTACGTGACCCCGATCATCACCCACGACTTGCTTCCCAAGATCTCCACTTGCAATCGAATTCCATGACACCCCCATTTTTTGGAGATAGAATTAATCTTAAAGACTTGAATATATAATGATACTATTTTAGTTCTGCTCTTGCAAAAGTTTTTGATTATGAAGATGTTTGACTAGATTTTTCAAAATAGTAGTCATATTTTAAGAACCATTTTTTGATTTGAATTATTTAAGGAAGAAATTATTTTGAGGCTGAGACTGCTTTTTTAGCCGCTTGTTGGATTCCGTCAGCAATCTGTAATCTTTCTCCAAGTCCTGATTCACTCACAAGTTTATAGGCTTCTTCCGAATTTGTACCTTCTAGGCGCAACACGACTGGAATCTGAAGCATGATATTTTTAAAAGCGGCAATAACTCCTGATGCAACCATGTCACAGCGAACAATGCCTCCAAAAATATTTATCAGAATGCACTTTACATTTGGATCACGCGTAATTAAGCGAAAAGCCTTTTCTACAGTTTCTTGAGTAGCACTACCACCAACATCAAGAAAATTTGCAGGTTCTCCACCGTACGTTTTAATAATATCCATTGTACCCATAGCTAAACCCGCACCATTGACCATACAACCTATGTTTCCATCCAGTTTGATGTAATTCAGGCCGGCCTCACTCGCTTCAACTTCAAGTGGATCTTCTTCATCACTATCTTTTAGGGCCAGATTGCCCTCATGTCTGAAAAGTGCGTTATCATCAAATGTGATCTTGGCGTCTAATACTACTACCCTTTCGTCTGAAGTAAGTACAAGTGGATTAATTTCAATAAGGGAGCAGTCTTCATTCACAAATGCCTTGTATAGTGATATGAATACTGAGGTTGCAGGGCGTATTAGATTGGAGCTTATTTCATGAATTTTTAGTGCAAAAGCGAGTTCATTAGCTTGGTAGGGACGCAGTCCTATTGAAGGATCAATAAAAACCTTTATAATTTTTTCTGGAGAATTAGCTGCAACTTCTTCAATGTCCATTCCACCTTCGTTGGATGCAAGAAGCACGACACGTTGCATACCTCGGTCTACTAACACCGAAAAATATAGTTCTTTGCGAATTTCCACGCCTTCCTCAATCAGAAGCTTTTTAACCTTCTGACCCTCTGGACCTGTCTGGTGTGTGACAAGTTGCATTCCGAGAATAGCCTCAGCATTTTTACGTACAGCTGCGATTCCCTTTGAAACTTTTACGCCACCTCCCTTACCTCTCCCACCTGCATGGATTTGCGCCTTCACTACACAGGCTTTGATTTTCAAATCATCAGCCGTTTTTATAGCCTCATCCACAGAAAATGCTGCTTTCCCTTTTGGTACAGGCACTCCATATTTTGCCAAAATAAGTTTGGCTTGGTATTCGTGAATTTTCATAGCTGTATATATTCAGTTCAATATTTCGCTTACTGCTTCACGCTCCATTTCCAATTCTTCTCTTGTAGCCTTAATTTTTTCCTGAGAAAACTCATCCAGTTTAATCCCCTGTACAACTTCATATTCTCCGTTTCCGGAACTTCTCAGCGGGTAGCTGAAAATAAGTCCCTTTGTAACTCCGTAGTTTCCACGGCTTGGAATAGCTGCGCTGAACCAGTC
>CACFAY010000020.1 GCA_902564345.1 uncultured SAR324 cluster bacterium | reverse complement strand
TTCTTTTCTGAAGGTTCTTCATTTACAATAAGTTCTTCATTTGCTTTATTAGTTACTTGTGAAATTATGTTCTCCGAAGATTGATCGCTTTTAATCACCTCACTGCGAATTTTCCCAAGATTTTCTTCGAACCACAATCTTGCTTTTGTAGTCAGATTGTATTTTTGACCTATATATTCAAGTGTACGCATTTCAGTTTCAGTAATTCCCTTACCATTCCTTGAAAGTTCAATGATTTGTTGAAAGTCTTCTTCTGAAATAAGACCATTACCTTTACCTTCTAATCTCTCATCTGCGGAATCAAGTAAGGACCTCACATAATGCTCTCCATCTATTATTTTGTAATAGCTTTTACTTGGAATAAATTCATTCTGAATTACTGGTCTAATTTGTTTAGAATTTTCAACATTATCTTTACCCTTTGTCGCTGCCCATTTTCGAATCTCTTTTCGGAACCATTGATCCGAGGCATACGTGAATTTATAATTTTCACGTATATATTTCATTGTAGATTTTTCAATATCAGTGTATTTATTTGCATCTTTTACAGCGCCAAGAAGCTTTTGAGCATCTTCGACAGATATTCTCCCATCTCCAACACCTGCTACGGCTTCATCAGCAATTTCTAGCATTTCGCGGTCATAATTTTTTCCATCTATATTTTTATAATAAGAATTTGACATTCCTTACTCCTTTATTTTGATATTATTTTGGGCATTCAAAATTGGTCTGTAACTTTTTGTTCCGTTTAACAGCATATTAAGATCAGATTCATTTTATAACTATGCATATCTCCAGAATTTAAATTCTAAAATACTGATATTTACATTTTTCTTTTAAGCTAAGTCTTTAAAACCTTCAAGATAATAAAAAATAATAAGTATTTTCGATAAGAGTATAAGACCAACGTTAAATTTTTCAGCCTTTACAGGCATATATGCCTTTTTTTGTTTTTCAAAACACATTCTATACATCCATAGTTTTTATAGAATCTTCTAAGCAGGTCAAGGATTATTGTTAGTATATTTTTCTAAAAGATACTTATTAATAATTTTGCTCCCATTACCAGGAGACATAAATGGCTAATATCGTAAAAAATTTGATCACTAATATGAGTATTTAACCATTTCCCTATAAAAACACCTATAGGTATTACTAAAAGCAGCCATAATGAAATCGTTAGAGAGGACTCTGAAAAAATACCAATCTCGAAATAGAAAGGAATTTTCATTATATTTATCACAAAGAAGTAGACACATAGTGTCCCTACAAAAGATTGGCGAGCAAGAGCATGCGGTAACAAAAATATTTGTGCTGGAATACCACCAGAAAGAGATACAAAGCTTGAAATGCCAGACAAGCCACACCAAATTGCACCGCGTTGAAAGATTCTTTTTGATACTGATACGGCTATTTCCACTGAAGTTTTTTCCATAGGCCACAACCTTCTCCAAGCATAATTAAAAGCTGTAATTAAAGCAATCACCCCTATCAAAGCAGTTAACATCTGATCATTTAAAAGATCAAATAGAATCCATCCTAAAATTTGCCCCAAAATACCAAATACACACATTACCAATAAAATTCGTTTTTCAAGCATATTCCTCCAGATATAGACAACCCAAATATCAATGACCAAAAAAAGTGGTAGTAATATCCCAATTGCCTGTTTAGGAGGAATAACAAAAAGAAGAATGGGAACACTTAACGAACCCAATGCACTACCAAATCCTGCTTTAGAAATGGAAACAGCAAGTACAGAAAGGACTGCAAGAATCCAAAATAATTCAGGTGAAGTCACTAATATCTCAAAACCATTTTCTATTAGCATTTATATTTTTTTTCTAAGTGATTAAAATTATTTATTTTGAATTCAAATTTTAATTGTTATTAATATTACCTAATAATTTAAACAACTATAATTTCTTCCATGGAAGTTGTTTGGATGAAAAATAATTTTAGAAATTGATGTCTAATTATTTTGGAATCACCTTACTTCTCAAATATTTCGTGTATAATTATTTAATTATACAATTCACTCAAATAAAAAAATAAAAACTTCTTGTATTTGATGACGTGCATACATAAATTAAAACAATTGCTAAAGATAAACTAAACTCTAAAATTTTTCTTATGAATAAAGATTTTGATATAGGAACTAAAAGAATCAACTCTGCATCTCACAAACTTTGCGTTAAGACTTCTACAACTTGGGACATCGAAGATGAAATCTCAGAAAGTCTCAAAATGATAATCTCTCAATATTCCAAAAACAATAATTTACATTTTTTAATTGATGAAAAACATCCAGAATTCTTTAAGGGAAGTCTTTCCAATGAAAATAAAATTTTGGGAGAGAGAATCAAACTGTTACCTGATGGTGATCAAATAGCACGAGCCGGATTCTCTCTCTTTGCTAAAAATCTAAGATTTAATACTGATCATGATCATGAATGGGATGTATGCTATGAAAATACTTCAGGATTAAAAACATATCTTTATTCTGAAGAGAAGATCCACTTAGAGCAGGAAAAAAAATTTAAATTAGTTCAGAAATTCTCTAAACATTACGACAAAATAATTCAATATGTTGAAAATAATTTAGAAAAAATAGAATACCTTGCTCTCTATACCTTACTTAAAACATTCATCAGAGTGGGGAATTATCATTACTACTTAAGAAATTCCCACAAAGGCCTTACAACTCTCCAAAAAAAGGATATTTCAGTTGAAGGAAATATAGTTTTTTTTGATTTTATAGGAAAAGATGGTGTACCTCATAATATCAAAAAGATTTTTCTAAGGCATATATTCTGAATTTAAAACAAATCTTATCTTCAAGAAAAAAAGATGACTTTGTTTTTACAGGTTCAAGGGGGAAGCCTTTACATTCAGAGGATTTCAGCTCAATTTTCTTTAATATTACGCAAGATCATTTCTATCCGCACATTATAAGATCTCACCATGCCGATTCTATATGTTTAGACTATTTAAATGGAAAAATTAATATTAAAGACCCTGAAAAATTATTTATCGAAATTGCAAAAGATCTAGGACACAAAAAATACAACAAAAAAAAAGAACAATGGGAGATCAGTCCTAGCATAACAATTAAGAGTTATATCTATCCTGAATATGTAAAAACAATTAGAGCTAAAAAATGACCTTGTATAATTCATTTGAAAAACTTCTCAGTGTTGCAAACCAGCAAAGATATAAAGTTAAAGCTGATACAATTATTCTGGCATGCGCAGGCATGTCTTCCCACAAATCAAAGTTAGAGTCAAAAATAGGAATTCCAGTGATTGATCCAGTTCAGGCTGCAGTTTCAATGGCCATGCATAGAGTAAACAGCAAAAATTAAGATATCATAATTTTTCCTTAGCATTTAACAATTATTTAATTAAACTACAATCTTAACAAATGTCTGAAATTCAGTGGGATTCCCGTCTTTAACTGAAATAAGTTCCATTGAGTTTAATCTCTGTTCTTCAGGGCTCATCTCTTGGAAAAGAAAATCATTTTTATTTTTAGGGTGATCTTTTATGTAAAGCTGAGTTGTTAAAACATTTTTACCCTCTTTCCAAAGTTTCATATGGATGTGAGGGGTACGTCCAGGATATGCTGTTGGAATTATGGTACGAAAGAAAAATCGCCCATTATGGTTAGTTTTAGTTCTTCCGATTCCCTGAAAGTGTTTGTCCATGATATCTCTTGCAAATGAGTTAGAATGAAGATAAATACCATTTTTGTCTGTTTGCCAGATTTCAATAAATACTCCATTAACAGGTTGAGAATCGAGGTTTAACAAAATACCGTTAAGTATTAGAATCTTTCCATCAGCATCAACTGAATTAATTCCTTTTTTTACAAGGTCATTGTCAATGTCTTTGGGAATTTTATCAGGATAAAAAGGTCCCTCTCCTTGCCATGGAGTTCTGGTAAGTCTTCCATAAAAAATATTTGGAAATATTAGTGCTCCAAACAAAGTAAACATTTTTCTTCTATCAAATAACATATTTAGAAATTAAATATCTTTTTGGACCCAAATATAACTGTCAATCTCTGTTGCAGGAATAATTTCTAAAGGATCACATTTTTCCTGAGTTTCATCAGGATCAGAGCCAACCCACATCTTTACATCACCAGTTTTGTAAGAAAATTCGCTATTATGGAATGGACAAAGAATAGTATTTTTTTCTGTTAATTGTCCTAACTCCAGAGGAAGGTTCATATGTGGACATAGATTTTTAATTGCATAAATCCCATCTTTCCTGATCAATATTATATCTTCATTATCCGACTGGAATTTTTTCTTTTCCCCATCTTTTAATTCTGAAACTGGTAGTGTTCTTGTCCATTTTCTACCATTAATCAATTTATGCTCTGCATCACCATAATTCTCTAATACTTCATTCTTTAAATTACTAACTTCATAAAGTGTTATTAAATTACTGGAGCCTCTCAATTTCAGTCGCAAATAATTGTCTACATCTATAGAATCCTTTACTTGACTATAAGCATTTTCAGAAATTAACAAACGAGTCCCTGCATCTTTGTTTGTCGCCTCAATTCTACTTGCAATATTAACGACATCTCCAATAACTGTGAGTTTTTTATCATCTCCGTATCCAACAGATCCCACGATAACTTCTCCATTATGAATTCCAATTCTCATATCAAATGTCCGATCATAGGCATCTTTTAGATATTTTTTAAACTCATCCATTGCCTTCAACATTTGAAGACCTGTATTTACAGTTCTTAGGATTTGTTGTCGAGATTCTTTTAGTCCAAAAATCGCTAATATTGCATCACCAATATAGTTATTTACCTCACCACCGTTTTTTAAAATTATTTCTCTCATTATTGAAAAATATCGGTTAAGAATAAAAATCACATCATATGCTGATAAAGATTCTGAAAATGGTGTGAATCCTTTTATATCGCAAAACATGATTGTAAGATTTCTAACAGTTCCAACTGAACCCGTTTTGTTTGATGACAGTTGGCTATTTAGACTTAGGTCTCTTTTATCAAGTAGCAACCTTCGGTACTTAACTCTACCACAGACTTTTGTTTGGCAGGCAAGTCTTATTGTTTCAGGTAAATCTAAACGTTCAGCAAGTTTAATTTCATGCTCAGTTCTCTCAGAACAGTTTTCCAATCCTGATAAGATATTAATCCTGCATGTGGAACATTTGCCAACACCACCACATGCACTTAAATGTGGAATTTCCTTTCTTATAGATGCAGTAAGAATAGTTTCTTCACTTGAGATCTCAATTTTTTTATTGTCTGGATGGATTTCTAATGAGTATTTTAATAATTTGTGAGTTCCATCACAAAATGGTGGGTTTTTGCTTTTCTTGCAACCACAAAAAAATACTTCTTCAGAATTTTTACAATCAAATTTAAAGGGAGTTTTTTTTGTTTTTTTATGCGATCCGTCGCAAAAAGGTTGACTTTTACTTTTACCACAAGCACACCAAAAATATGTCTCCCCATTTTCTACCCACTCTCTATAGGGGGAATTTTTCTTAACATTAAATTTAATTCCTTTGGTTAATTTGAGATGAGAACCGTCACAATATGGTGGATTATTTGTATTCTTACATCCACAAAAAAATATTTTTTCTGATTTTGATGTTTCTAATTTTACTGGGCTAAACTTAGTATTTTTATGAGAGCCGTCACAAAAAGGCTGATTTGTGCTCTTTCCACAAGCACACCAAAAATATACTCTATTTTTTTTTACAGTTATTGGTAACGGATTATTAATTTTTTTCATTGATATTTAGTTTTTAAATAATTAATAAAAACTGCGATTATAATTTATGATGAAAGAAAGCTGCTGGAGAAAGATGCGTGTAAATTAGTAAAAAAAGCTTCCAATAGCATTGGGAAATCTAAAAGATGTTATGCATTAACAGTCTTATCATTTCAATACTTCTAAGTAATTATTTATTTTAATATTACAACTATTTTAAATGGTAACTATTTGGCGCATACCCTCTCCTCCATAACCTGAGTAAGATTCTGGTTTATTGTTAAGAATTTCATCTATTTCTTCCATCTGTTTACTAGTCAGATTTTTAGCTACAGAGAGACAGTTTAAATTTTCTTTAAGCTGTTCTGAATTTGTGATGCCAAGAATTACACTAGAAACATTTTTATTTTTGATGCACCAAGCCAAAGCCAGTTTAGTTAAACTACAGCCCAAATTCGATGAAGCATAATCTTCAAGTTTCTTTATTTTTTCAATACTACCCTTTTGTTTATGCAGTTCCAAAGTCTTGATTAAAAATTCGTATCCTTTCTGAGTAAGCCTTGATCCTTCTGGAATTTCGTCGTTGTATTTGCCAGTAAGTATTCCAGAAGCCAATGGACTCCATATTGTTGTTCCAATATTATAAGGATACTGATAGAGGGGATAATACTCGTTTTCAAAACGATCCCTTTTTAACATGTTGTACTGAGGCTGTTCAAATTGGGGTGGCTCAAGTCCCTGATTAATTGCCATCCAATATGCCTCAGTAATCTGTTGTGATGACCATTCGCTCGTACCCCATGCTGTCGCACGACCGGATCTAACTACATCAGTCATACCTCTGACAATGGTTTCAGTTGGGGTAAATGGATCGGGGCGATGACAAAACAACAAATCAACATAATCCACTTGCAAGCGACGCAAAGAAGCATCCAAGCCTTCATTAATATGTTTTCTTGATAAACCACGCTCGTTCACTCCATTTCCACCCCAAAATATCTTTGTACTAATAATAATTTCAGATCTTCTCCAATTTTCTCTATATTCCTTTTGCAGTTGTGACATCGCCTCGCCCATTATCTTTTCGGCTTCCCCTGCGGGAGTACCGTATGTTTCAGCATTATCAAATAAATTTATACCTTTTTCGCGGGCAATCGACATGCACTCTTTAGACTTAAGAATACCTTCCTCATCTGTCAATCCTTCTTTTACCCCATAAGTTGCCCAAAAACCAAAAGACAAAACTGACACCTGCAACCCAGTACCACCAAGCATACGGTAGTACATTTTTTGATCAAAATTTTCGTTATCTTTCATGTTTTAGTTTTTAATATTAGTTTAAAAGGTTATCTTTTTTTGCTTGAAAAATTAATCTATAATATATCATCCTACAAACATGAAAAACCACCAAATCATAAAGTTATGTCAAGAGAACTTAAGAATCTTTTTTTAGCATTGATCAAAAAAAATTGTCATGAAAGTATTTAAAATTAAGGTAAAACAATTCATAGGCAGACCGGTCGAAGAAGTTTTTGGTTTCTTTTCACGGCCTGAAAATCTCTCCGTAATTACTCCATCAAATCTGAATTTCAAAATTCTTACACCTACTCCTTTAGAAATGAAGCAAGGGGCAGTAATTGATTATACTATAAAGATTTTTAAAGTTCCCATTCACTGGAGAACTTTTATCACAACTTATGACCCTCCGTTCAAATTCGTAGATGAACAGATAAAAGGACCCTACAATTTTTGGCACCATACTCATATGTTCAAGGAGGTCCCTGAGGGGGTTGAAATTTTCGATGAGGTTCACTACAGCATTCCATTTGGTCCTCTTGGAAGTATTTTACACTCCCTGTGGATAAAAAAAGATTTAGAAACCATTTTTGAGTACAGGAAGGGTGTAATTGAAAATCTTTTCAAAGAAAAAGAATATAGAAATTTTCTTCCAAATTCTTTCACTGAAAAAATATCTTGAAGACAGCATTATTCGGCGGAACGGGATTTGTAGGTTCTTATATATTGGAAGAACTAATAAAGGATAATATAACTCCCAGACTTCTCGTCAGGAATGGATCACAATCCAAATTACTTCAACAGAAAAATTGTGAATTGGTTTTTGGAGACGTAGAAGACAAAAATGTTGTTATTGAAACATTACAGGGTTGCAGTGCTGTCATCTATAACATAGGAATTATTCGTGAGTTTCCCAAAAATGGTATAACATACTATAAACTTCATTATGAGGGAGCCAAAAGATGCATAGATGCAGCAAAAAGTTTAAAAATTAAAAGATTCATTTTAATGACAGCTAATGGTGTTAAAATGAATGGAACAGGGTATCAAAAAACAAAAAAGCTAGCTGAGGATTATTTAAAATCTACAGATCTAAATTATACAATTTTTCGTCCATCTTTGATTTTTGGGAACCCAAAGATAAATGGCAGGCAGGAATTTTGTTCGCAGCTAAAGAGAGATATGTTAAATCTTCCTTTACCTGCTCCTATCTTTTTTCCAGGCTTTAATCCGTTTAATTCTGGGAATTATGCTATGTCACCTATTCATGTAGAAGATATAGCTTCTATTTTCGTTAAATCAATAAATGAAAAGGAAACTCTTAAAAAAACTTTTTGCCTAGGAGGAGAGAAAATTTATTGGAAAGATATTATCAAGATCATTTCTGCAGCGTATGGAAAAAGGAAATGGACTATTCCAGCACCAGTTTTTGTCATAAAATTCCTCGCTACTATATTCGAGCGATTTTCATGGTTCCCCATTACAAAAGATCAAATTGCAATGCTTATGGAAGGTAACATCTGCGATTCAAAAGAAATCTTCACCATGCTTGGGATCGAACCTAAAACTTTTAATTCAGAATCTCTTTCATACCTAAAGGAATAATTCCACAACTCATTCAAAAATATTAAATTCCGTTTGAAATATATCTTTTGCCGCGGTAAAAGCTTTTCGCTTTAAATGATCCAATCAGCAAGAGAATATTCAAGACCACTGCAACCCATGCTGCATTGTTGTAATTACCCGTAAGATACTCTGAAGTCCCAAAAACAGTAGGACCTATTGCACTTGCAAAAACCTGGCAACTCATAAACAATCCACTAATAGCCCCTAAATGCATGCGGCCGTAAAAGCGTGGCCATGTCACAAGTGAAAGGCATCCCCAAACACCTCCTTGTATTCCGAAGCAAATAATCACGATAATCCGAGACCAATTTGTTTCAAAATCCAAAAGCCCTAAACAGCCAATGCTCAAAGAGGCCAATAATGTCATTAACAAGTACTTCAAAGGCATTTTGTCACTTGCCCATCCAGATAAAAAATAACTGAACACACTAACCATTGACATTGGCAGGAATATAGCGTATGCATCCATTCTGCTCAAACCTGAAGTTTGAGCGATTGAGCCTATGTGGAAGGTGAATCCTGTTATAATTAACGATGAGGAGCACATTCCTAGGCAGAAAATCCAAAAATTATAACTTCTAATAGCATCGGAAAGAGTTGAATCATGCTCAGGTGTAGTGGCGTGTTCCGAGATATTTGAATCGGCACGCCCGTCCATAAATAAACCACACTCTTCCGGAGTATCACGGAAAAACAACCACCCCAAGATTGCCATGCCAAATCCACAAGATACAGACAAAAACAATATTGTATCAACAAATCCTAACCAGTTCATGAGAATATTAATTCCCAACGGAGCAACAGAAAAACCAAATGAAACGAATATACCACTTATACCAGTCACTAAACCACGATTCTCATCAAACCATTTTGCTAATACGTTACGGCTGACCATAGCCATAATGCCTTGGCCAAATTGTCGCAATAGCATAAAAGCTAAAGTCATTACCATTAAAGTAAAAAAACCATTAGGTAAAAATCTAGAAAAAACAGGACTCATAGTGTTAATCAAAATAACAGTCTGTGCAAAGAAAAGAAGAGATAATCCAAGCCCAATACCAGTAGCAAAGATCATCATACGTCCACCTATACGATCTAAGAGCTTCCCTGCAAAAGGTAGAATAAGGCTGCTTAGAATCGTACCCATCATATATGTCAAGCTAAGCTCAATTCGGTTCAGTCCTGTCTTAGAAATTAGATATTCACTGAAAACTCCTACACCCATTGTTTGTCCAGGAATACTGGCTAGCATACCAAAAGTGCTCGCAACCATTATCACCCAGCCATAGAAAACTGGAAAATTACGCGGGTAAAATGGAAAGTTAGGATCGTTGATTCTCAGAAAGCAGCAGGAATTAAATAGGTAACAGTTGTGCTAAAGAAATGATAATTTACAAGATCATTAAACTAGTCATAGAAAAATATAGTCAGATGTATAAATAGATTATGCTAAAAACAGAAGATATAAAATGTGTAGTTTTTTGTTTCGACTAATCTTTATCTTCTTAATTAATTAGAGTAAAATTTTTTTCTCTTTAAAAAAAATAAAAATGTAATTATTTTCTACATAATATTTTTATTGAAAGTATATATAATATTACGAATGACTTAATAAATCAGTATTATAATTGAAGCTTGGTTAAGCCAAGCAATTAAAGATCAAGATAATGAAAGCTTACAAGATTTGCCAAAAACATGAGTAGACAGTTGCCTATATGCGTAGATAGAAAATAAAATATATTCATGAAATCTGCAAACAAATATGATTTAAGTGGACACCTTGCTCTTATTACAGGTGCAGGAAGAGGTATTGGAGAGGCCTGTGCAAAGTCACTGGCATCGGCAGGGGCTGAGGTAATTTTAACAGCAAGATCATCCAAGCAGCTTGAAAATGTACGAAATGAAATAATCACTTCAGGGGGTAAAGCATCCTTTCATACCGCCGACCTTTTAAAAATGGAGTCAATAAATGAACTTAAGAAGCTTGGTCCGTTCAATATCCTTGTAAATAATGCCGGCAGCAATATACCTGAACATTTCTGCGATGTTACCGAAGAGAATTTCGACAAAGTGATGATGCTTAATGTAAAGTCCGCTTTTTTTATAGCTCAGGCAGTTGCTCAGGGTATGTTGGAGTATGATATCAAAGGATCAATCATCAACATTTCCAGCCAAATGGGAATAGTTGGTGGGGAGAAAAGAACAGTCTACTGCACATCAAAACACGCTATGGAAGGATTCAGCAAAAGCATGTGCCTAGATCTAGCAAAAGATGGGATAAGAGTAAATACTGTTTGCCCTACTTACGTTGATACCCAGCTTACCCAACCATTCATGGCGGAGAAAAAATTCAAGGATTATGTCCTTAACCGAATTCCATTGGGACACGTGGGTCAGACTGAAGATGTTGCTAACGCAGTCCTATTTCTTGCCTCTAACATGAGTAGAATGATAACAGGATCTGCCATTAAGGTTGACGGCGGTTGGACAGCAATATAATATTTGTAAGTTAATAATAATCAGTAATTACTATTTAAAAATATGTCGGAAAAACTTATTGAAAATTTAAGGAAATTTGATACACCAACCATAATTAATTCTCTAGAAATTTTAGATTCTAAATTCCGGACCCTCGGCTTTACTAAAGAACAACTTATCTGCACTGATGCGTCACTCCCTCCGATTGTGGGCTATGCAAGGACAGCAACAATCAGAGCATATAATAAAATAGACCCGAAAATAAAACGTGAAAGAAGTTTAGCATATTACAAATACGTATCTTCAGGAATAGGACCATGGGTTAGCGTAATACAAGACATTGATCAAAATCCTGGATTTGGTGCATTCTGGGGAGAGGTTAATTCAAACATACATAAAGCTCTAGGTGTTTTTGGAACTATAACTAATGGCTCGGTTAGGGACCTTGATGTCCTACCTAATGGATTCCAGATTCTTGCTGGAAAAATAGGACCTGCTCATGGTTATGTTCATATAGAGGAAACTGGTATTCCTGTAAAAATTTTTGGCATGGAAGTAAAACATGACGACCTTTTACACGCTGACCAGCATGGAGCAGTAGTCATTCCCACAGAACTTTTAGACAAACTCCCCAAAGCCATTGAGCTTATGATAAATCGTGAGAAAGTAATCCTTGATGCATGCAAAAGAGAGGATTTTAATTACCATGTGCTCAGGCAAGCAATCATGAAATCTGCTGAAATTCAATGAAACCGTTTTTTGATAAGTTTGCTACCACTGACTGCTAAGAGTAAGATTTAATTTTTGCTACTACCAATCATTAAACTCAATAATCTAAAAAGAATCTCTGGTTTATAAGCTAATTTTTGACGGTAATTGCACAAAAATAAGTAGGATTTCCAGGGCGGCCATGGCATTGTACTACTTGAGAATTAATTCTACGACCGCGTACTTCAACCTCAAGTTTTTGATCAGAGAGAATATGTGAGTCTATATATGCGAGAGCAATTGCTCTTCGGTGATGCTCATCGGTTATCCTAATATTGTCTTCTTCACCATCAAATTTCCAATATGGGACCATAGTTCCACTTGTAACTACGCCCACTTTTGACCCTTTTAAGAAAACAGGATCGCCTTGTCGGGCAATACCATTATCAGTCAATGCTAGAGGAAAGATCCTCCTAGGCAGTATTTCTGATGACAGATTCTCTCCAGCATTTAATTTTAGGACTTCTTCAGATTGATCATTGAGTGCCTGACGGCCTATAAAATCTCCTTTACTTGGTGAAAATTTTACTGCAACTGAGGTTAGAGGAAAAGCGAATGCAGGGATCTCCCTACCTTCCTGATCAACTCCAAACTCATGACCAAATAGGGGCATACCTGCTTCCAGTCTAAGGGTATCTCTTGCACCAAGTCCAACTGGAACAATACCTTTATCTGATCCTACCTGGCAAAGGTAGTTCCAGACCTCTTCAGCTTTTTCAGAGGGAATGAATAGCTCAAAACCCAATGGTTCCCCAGTGTATCCAGTTCTAGCAGCAACCATTTTTGTACCTGCAAGTATGATTTCAGAAAGACTATTACGGCAATTTTCTGGCATGCTTCCGCCTTCTAAAAGCCCAGCAAGAATATCTTCAGTACAGGGACCTTGGAATGCTATCATTGAAATATTCGAAGTTTGGTCTTCTAATGAAACATCATAGCGACCTGCCTGTTCACGGAGATGATTCCAGTCTTTCTCTCGGTTAGAAGCATTAACCACCAGAAAATACTCATCTCCCGGACGAAAAAGGTATGCATCGTCTAGTAATCCACCGTTATTGTTAGGAATTAAAGTGTACTGAGCCTTCCATGGTTGAAGAGACGCCACATTACTACTCAACACATACTGCAAATAAGCAGTTTTGTCATTTCCCTTAATGTGAAACCGTCCCATGTGGCTTACATCAAACAATCCACCATAGCGCCGTGTTACCAAATGTTCTTTTAAAATTCCTGTCTCATAATGCAATGGCATTTCCCATCCTCCAAAATTTATCATTTTCCCTCCGTGAACATTATGCCAAGAGTGCAAAGAAGTCTTGAGAAGATTTTCTGTGGATTTATATATATTAGTCATGAATTTATATAGTAGATTTGAATTTTAATTCAAATTTTTGCCAGCTTTTAAGCTTGAATTCAAAATTAATATTTTAAAAATTTTTGAGCTTTTTAATCAGTAGAGATCATTTCAATTATAGATCAAAAAAACTTGATTCGAAAGTATTTCTCTCCTAGAATTAGAGCGTTTTAAATTACCATTTATACGCAAAAAAATACAGGAGAATATATGAGTAACATTATCGGCAACTATATTGGAGGATCTAAAATTAAAACTAATGGCTGTGATCTTCAGGATGTTTTTAATCCTTCTACTGGTGAAGTTTCCGGACAGGTTCAACTTTCTACTGCTGAAGACCTTAATGAAGTCGTAAAGTCAGCCAAAGAAGTGGTACCTGAGTGGTCAAGAACTCCTGTAGGAATGAGAGCACAAGTTATGTTCCGCTTCAAACGACTTCTTGAAGAAAATTCTGATAGAATTGCTACTACTATCAGTAGTGAGCATGGTAAAACTCATGATGATGCTCTGGGTGAAGTAACTAGAGGATTGGAAGCTGTTGATTTCGCCTGTGGAATTCCTCACCTTATGAAAGGTACTTTCAGTGAACAAGTTTCCACTTCGATTGATATGTATTCAATTCCTCAGGCACTTGGTGTTGTAGCAGGGATCACACCTTTTAATTTTCCTGCAATGGTACCCATGTGGATGTTTCCTAACGCAATTGCCTGCGGGAACTCATTTATTCTAAAACCTTCTGAGAGAGATCCTAGCGTCTCACTTATTATAGCTGAGCTATTCAAACAAGCAGGCTTGCCGGACGGAGTTTTTAACATTATACAGGGAGATAAAGTTGTTGTGGATGCCATACTGGACCACCCTGACATAGCAGCAGTAAGTTTTGTAGGCTCAACTACTGTCGCAAAATACATTTACTCCCGTGGTGCTAGCAATGGGAAACGAGTTCAGGCTCTTGGTGGTGCAAAGAATCACATGGTAATTATGCCAGATGCAAACATGGACCAAGTTGTAGACGCACTGATGGGTGCTGGATATGGTTCTGCAGGTGAACGTTGTATGGCAGTTTCAGTACCTGTTCCAGTAGGGAAACAAGTTGCGGAAAATCTGATGGACCGCATGGTACCCTTGGTAAAAAAACTGCCTGTAGGCCCACCAGGTGACAGCAAGGCCGCGATGGGACCAATAATAACTAAGCAAAGCCTTGAAAGAATTACCTCACTGCTCCAAAGAGGAGTTGACCAAGGAGCAGCACTCCTAGTTGATGGTAGAGATATTTCTGTTCCAGGTCATGAAAAAGGATTCTTCATTGGTGGTTCTCTTTTTGATAAGGTAAAACCTGAAATGGATATATACAAGGAAGAAATATTTGGTCCAGTATTATCAACAGTTAGAGCTGTCGATTATGAAGATGCGATAAAATTAATTCACAGTAATCCACATGGAAACGGTGTGGCAATTTTCACTCGTGATGGAGATGCTGCTAGAGATTTTGCTAGTAGAATAGAAGTAGGTATGGTTGGCATTAACGTACCGATTCCAGTACCTGTAGGTTTTCACAGTTTTGGTGGGTGGAAACAGTCTCTTTTTGGTACTCATCACATTTATGGCCCAGAAACAATTCATTTCTATACAAGGTTGAAAGCTATCACTTCACGCTGGCCAACTGGTATTAAAGCAGGAGCACAATATAATTTTCCTACAATGAGCTAAGCTTTGTACATTTTTAATAGACAATTCGTTATCTTACCTAGAAAGTAAGAATCTCAGAAAACTTAAAACCTGCAAAATAAAAAAACTGAATGTCTCAATTGGTTTTCATAACACTGTCTGATTTAGTTCCAATTATACCTGAAATAATTGTACTTGTAACTGCTTGCATAGTGTTGCTGGTTGATCTTTTTGCACCACAGAAAGAGAGTTCATTTACATTAGAAGTAACCACTATAATAGGCTTGCTTTTAGCTATTATGTCTGAAGTAAAACTACATGGTTATGGTATTACAGGATTTTATGGGACCATTGTAGCAGATGAATTTTCAGTTCTCTTTGAATTGATTTACCTGAGTGTAGCGATAGTAACAGTTTTCATATCTAAACACTATATTTCTGAAAATGAGATGAATTTTGGTGAATATTATGTACTGATTCTTACAGCTGTTTCGGGAATGATGTTTATGACATCGGGACTTGATTTACTTGTAATTTTTATTGGACTGGAAATAATGTCAATTTCCAGCTATATACTGGTTGGAATGAAACGCAAGGTTGCTCGGTCTAATGAAGCTGCACTTAAATATTTGCTGTTGGGAGCATTCTCAACTGGATTTCTACTTTACGGAATTTCCATGCTTTATGGGGCAACAGGTAGTACTATCCTTCCACAAATAATTGATGAACTTCAGAAAAATGATGGTGATAATCCACTAGTTATCATTGGTATGGCATTAGTTGTTATTTCTATGTGTTTCAAGATTGCCATTGTACCTTTTCACATGTGGACTCCTGATGTTTACACAGGCGCACCTACACCTGTAACCGGGTTCCTATCTGCAGCAGCTAAGGCAGCTGTTTTTGCAGTTTTTGTTCGTATAATTCTTACAGGTATACCTCTTAGAGGAGCAGATTGGGAAAAAGTCCTTTGGATTTTGGCTGTTCTCAGCATGACTGTAGGCAATTTAATGGCCCTTAGACAAAGCGAAGTTAAGCGTATGCTTGCATTTTCTTCGATAGCTCATGCTGGATATGTATTGGTAGCAGTAGTGGTCGGAAGTACATCTGCAATCAGTGGTTTGATTTTTTATTCCTTAGCCTATGCAGTCATGGGAACAGGGGCCTTTGGGATTTTAACAATTAGAGATTTTGGACGTGTCCCTCAAACCTATGATGATCTTGCGGGATACGGTGGGCGTAATCCTTTACAGGCACTAATGATGACCTTGTTTATGTTTTCCCTAATTGGCTTACCTCTCACTGGTGGATTCATAGGGAAGCTTCAAATATTCAGTGCCGCACTTGATGATGGCTGGGTATGGTTGACTATAATCGGGATACTCAATAGTGCTCTTTCTGCTTATTATTATCTTAAAGTTGTAATGTTCATGTACATGCGTGAAGGAGTTTTCCCTTTAGGAACAAACTTTTCTGGAAAATCTCCAGGTTTTGTCTTAGCAGGACTTATTGGAACAGCAGTGGCAGTGCTCTACCTTGGAGTATTTCCAGACAACTTTTTAAAGCTAGCTTCTTCCTCCATTCAAGCACTGCTCTGATAACCTGCAAAAAAACTAGACAAATTTTTGCAATAATACTAGCCTTACCATGACAGGGAGAAGTCCTCCTTCGGGTATAAAATGGACTCTCTTCCATACATTTCAACTGCTAAAAGATGTTGCAAAATGGCGATAATTATTTAATTCATTCTGCAGTATTATTATAACTCTCCCAAATAAAATGAATTTTCCTTTATCAGTATTAAGTATTCCAGTGATTCATCTCCATTGCGTGGTAGTATTTTTAATTGGTTTAATGCTTCAAACAGGATGCTCTATTACAGAGATTCATCATAAGAAACTCCCATCAAAAGTTGCTATTGCGGGAATTGAAGGACTTTACCTTGAAAAGTTTAAAGGGAATCAGTCAGTCCTTTTCAGCAAAATACTTATACATGAGATAAATCAGCTCTCCAGCCTCAAATATTTTGCTTTTCTACCTGAAAACAAACATAAACAAGTGGCTATAATTAACGCCACAGTTAAGAGTTACAAAGTAAATGATCAGCAAAAATTACTAAGACAAACTCACATCAGTCTGTTAGAAAAAAAAGTCGTGAAGGAAAACCAATCAGGAATAAATGTTATTCGACGTAAATTTGAATTCGTTGAAAAACCATACTCTATACGTTCAATTGAAAGAACAATTCATCTAGAAATAGTCTTTAAAGTCACTGACCCAAATGGAGACAAGACACTTTTTTCTAGTCTGGAGAAAGCAAGCTTAAAGCAGAGTTATATAGGAGAAGAAAACATATTGCTGATTCCTGAAAAAACTGATGAGATGGCCTATCTTGCTCAATTACTTATAAAAAAGTTCTTAGAACAGATAAACCCTGAAAAAACTGAGAAAATAGTTGTTCTAGAAAAAGGGACTGCTCCTGTACCATGGACGATAGGTTTGCTTGATCTTGGTCACCCGCGCATCATTCGTTCAAATCATTTTGCAACTGGGGGAAGATATGACCTTGCACTAAAGGGATGGAATTATGTGCTTTTTGAACCTCGCACTTTTCCTGAATCAGAGACCTTTCTATTTTCTGACAAAGTTTACACAAGGCTCAAAAAAGCTAATTTACCACCTTCAAGTTTGAATCAATTGCTAGAAATTCACAGTAAAGAATTTAGCATAGAAGAGATAGATGTAGTTTTGATGGGATTGATTTCAAACATAGATTTTAATAGATATGCAAAGATTATAAAATCACACTCAAGCCGTTATCAAAAAAACAATCGTATGAATTTAGCTGCTGCTCACTATAACATAGGGTCTGTATATCAGTTACGAAATGAAATGGAATTGGCAGCATATCATTTTGCGCAGGCTAATGCTTATAATCCACAAGAAAAATATGTCTTGGCATGGAACGACATCCAACACATCCTTGGGGATTATAATCCATTTGATGCCTTAAATGAAAAAAATGTTGAGTCCGCTGCAAAACTCCCTCCTCCAATTGGCACTATTTTGCAACCTTCGAAGAAAAATAATCCTTAAACTTGATTAGAATAAATTTTCCATTTAGATTCCCAATAGGTAAGTTTCAACTTTGCAGAAATCAAATGCCCCCTAAATAGTTTGTGATTATATTACTTATGAAATTTGTATTTATAGTTTTTTTTATGACGTCTTTGCCTTTTTTTACTTTGATGGCAAAAGATTTTTTTGTCTCTGCATCAGCGAAAATTTATACAGATGATATAGTTGAAGCCAAAGAGAGAGCAATGAATAATGCACAACTTAAAGCCGTTAAAAAAGGAGTGGAGATTTTTTTGGTAAAAAAAACTATTAATGAAAATTACGAGGTTATTAAGAATCAGATATACAATTTTAATCAAAACTTTTTAAGTAATTTTAAAATAGTTAAACAGAATATCAATCTTGACCAAAAAAATATAGAAGTGCAAATAAAAGCCCGTATTGCAGAAGAACAGATTAAGCAGAAATTAAAACAGCTGGGTCTTCTTCATGAAAGAATGGGTTACAAGAGTCTTATGCTTGTTTATAAAGCTATGACTGCCAGTTCAATTCCTCGTCATCATGTTACAGTTCAAAACATAATTCCAACAGTAATTGAGACTTACGCTGAGAATGGGTTCCATACTTTTGATCCGCTAACAATGCGAAATTTATATCTATTACTAGACCAAGACAAATCAGAATTAACCAATGATGACATCCTTCTAGCGCTTGCTTTAAATTATAACGCTGAGATACTGGTTATAATGGAAATTATTCCTGGGGAACGTGACTTCCAAAAAGGATCATTTTATCAGGTTAAATCTACTGTGCGATTCAGCATATTCAATACTGCTGATGGAAGACAGATTGCTGAAATTAAGGTTAATGGAATTGAAAGATCTATTAATAATCCTGATGAAAACCAGTGGAATAGTTTGCTTCTAATGGCTGGGAAACATGCTGCTTTGGAAACCGTACGCCAGTCCTTTGAAAAGATAACTTCGTTTTACCAGAAAACAGGAGAAATGACCCAGATTTATTCTATAGTATTTAGCGGTTATTCTCCTAAAAAGGAAAATATGATAATTGATTATCTCGAAAAAACTCCTGAATATCGTCAGCTTAAAGAATTGAAAAACACTCTTGGTCATCTTGAACTTCAAATGCTAACATTAAAACGAAAAAGTATATTGCGCAGAAGAATCACCAGTGATCTGATCAAACAGGAAATAGAAGTTGCAACCAAAACGCTACCAGGGAATCATCTTTTTTTCATCAATCCCAATCCAATGGAAGCGATAGAGATCTCTTCTGATCAAGAATCTAAAACATTTGAGGATCTTGCACCAGAGCCATTAATATCCCAGTAGCAAATCTGTGAGGTAATCATAGTTTTTTTATATATGTCCTTAGAAAATTTAATTAAAGGATTTGCCATTTAAATAATTACTTTAAAATCATAAGCTAAAATGTAATTTTTTTAAGAAGTGGTTCGAACAAAAAAAGTATAACTTTTAAAAAAATTATCTAGCAACAATATATTTGCTCTAATTTATAAATATTAACTTTATCCCATTTTATACAATTTTTATTAATGTGGACTAATTCTTTCTCAATTTTTTTTAATATATAGATGTTACATCAAAATTTTAAAGGGGGGGAATCTGATCAATAAAATCTTATTTTAGTCATTTTTAATAAAAAAGTGCTTAATTTTACAACTGCAAATTAGACATTCTAGTGATGACAAATGATTTAAAAAATTTTCCTTACTTTGCTTCCAGACTTAACTCAATGAAAGAGCGTCTGGACCTATGGTCAGGAGATAATAATGTCCTTGGCTGGATCTCACGACAAGGTAAGATTAAGGGTTTGAATCTTGTAGATTTCAACAGCCCACAACACCTTGAGGGATTGACTGTAAAAGAGATTAAATCAGCATTGGAGAATGTCTCTCTGAAAACAGGAGCCGTCTGCACAAGATTTAATGAAGATTTCTTGTGTGGTGCGTTCACAAATCCCGAACAAAAAAAACGTAAAGCTGCAATTGAATTAGTTCTCAACGCAGGAGAATGGGCTAATGATTTAGGAGCCCGGGAACTAGTAGTATGGTCAGCATTTGACGGATATGATTATTCACTGCAGGCTGATTACCAAATGATGTGGAACCAATGTACAGAAGCTTTTCGTATTGTTTGTGATTCATTTCCTAATCTAAAAGTATCCCTCGAACCTAAGCCCACTGAACCACGAAGGTTTTTCATTCATAACACAACTGGAACAGCAATGCTGATGGTAAGAGATGTAGATCGCGAAAACATGGGATTGACTCTAGATTTTGGTCATTGTCTGATGGCCTCGGAAAATCCAGGACAGTCTGTCGCTTTGGTAGGGCAAGAAGGTAAGCTTTTCGGAGTTCAATTAAATGATGGGTTTGTTAAACCAGGTTGTGAAGACGGACTTGCACTTGGGACTGTTCACCCCTTAATGACTCTTGAATTCATATACTGGGTACAGCGGTTTGATTATCGGGGACATATCTATTTTGATACTTTCCCAAAAAATGAAGACCCAGTAAGGGAAGCAGAATACAACATTCGTCGCTTCTGTAAATGGTGGGAACAAGCCAGTTACTTGAATGAAAAAGGTATTAAGAAAATGCTTTGCAACGAGGACACGATGGGAATCCTTGAACTTCTGGAAGATCTGTGACCTCAGAACTAATTGTGGCTGGAGCGGCCAATCTTGACCGGATGATGTATGTTGAAAAAATTCCGGAACAAGGTGAAACAATTTTGGCCCAGAAATATGAGGAACATCCTGGAGGAAAGGGAGCCAACCAAGCGGTTGCTGCTTCACTTTGGGGTATGAAGGTAAATTTCATAGGTCGGACTGGAGATGATGAGCCTGGAAGAGTCCTAAAAAGTTCCCTTAAAAATGCAGGTGTCAATACTAGATATCTTGTTCAGGGAAGTACTCCATCAGGCATTGCCCTAGACTTCATAGATCCAGAAGGGCATTACCAAGCAGCTGTAATGGCTGGAGCCAATTCAGATCTTAACAGTAGCGATTTGCCAGAGGATTCACTTTTCTGGGAATCAATAGGATTGACAGTAATGCAGCTTGAGTGTCCCCATTCTTTCAATGAAGCGCTGGGTCTTAAATCTAAAGAACAAGGTATACCAGTTTTACTGAATGCCGCTCCGGCATATCCCTTTCCTAATTCATGGTGGAACTGGATAGAAATCCTCGTGGTAAATGAAGTCGAAGCCTGTAGCTTATCAGGCGTCAAAATAAATAACATCAAGGACGCCTTTTCCTGTCTGAAAATTTTGCAACAGAGATGCAGAAAGACTGTGATTACACTTGGTGAAAAAGGACTGGTTTTTGGTACTGGTTCAATCGTTAAACATATAGCAGCGAATCCTGTAAATACAGTAAGCACTCTAGGAGCTGGCGACGCATTTGTAGGAGTAATGGCTTCAGAAATTTGTAAAGGTAAAGATCTCACAAAAAGCATTTTTTTAGCTAGCCTTGCTGCAACTGCAACAGTTACATCTACTGGTGCCCAGTCATCATACTTAAAGCCCTTGCAGCTGAAAAAACATCCCGTACTTGGAGAACTATACATCTCAGCATTAAATTCAACAACAAATTCAACATCATAATTTCCTAAAAATTTTGGTGAATTCACGGGAAAAATTCCTAAGCAGAGAATTAATCAACTTAATTATTCACTGACATTTATAAAGAAATAAATTTTCTCTGAAATCATTCATTAATATGAGATTATCAACTAAATCATGATGAAATAATCTTGATATCTTTTTGGAGAATGCTTAATGTGAAAGTATATATTAATTAATAAAACATCCTTAATGAATTTTATAATAATTTAGATAATCGGGACTGCAAAAAATGAGGGGAATTAAGTTTTTAGTCTTTAAAAAATGTAAAATAATAACTGTATTTTTATGTTTTTTGTTTTTTTCTTTTTCCTTGCATGCAGAAACTATTTATGAACTTGATTTCACTTCAGCTACTGGAAATGTAAAGGAGTGGTTTTTGAATAAAAACTGGAAATTACACGAAGACATTAATGACATGAATATACGCTTTGATATGGGTAGACTTGTAATCGAACCTACCAAGGATGAAGTTGGTGTCATGATGCATGAATTTGAAAAAAAAGACTATTTAAAAGGAGAAATCAAATTACGCATCGAATGGGGAGTGGATCAGTATCCAAAAGGAGCTGACTGGAGCGGTCCAAAAGAAAAGACTAGAAATGCCCGTGAGGCTGTTTCCTTCATGGTTTTTTTTGGCGAAAAGAAGATTGAAAGTGGATTCTTCCTAGCACCTGATCTACCATACTTCATAAGTTTTTTTCTTGGAGAAAATGAAAAACCAGATCAGGTTTATTATGCAAATTACTGGCAGGAAGGTGGTCGTTATCTATGTATTCCTTGCGACGGTACTAAAGGAAAAACTTTTTTAACAGAGGTAAACTTAACAGAAAAATTTAAACAATTATTCATGGAGAATCCTCCTCCTGTTTCTGGTCTGGCGATTGAAGTAGATGTACAAAATACCGAAATAAGCAACGGTAGGCATTCAAAGGCATTTATAAAGAAAATAAAATTATACCGATGATCAAATTCTCAAATCTTACCTGCAGTAGCCTGCCCTTGAAGTTCAAAGAATGAATCCTCAGTATACTGAGGACGAATTTCCAATTGAGCATTAATCATTCGCGCGAACCTAGCTGGCTGTCCACGTATTACCTTGTGACTGTATATCGAGGGTACCATCGGAGGGGAAAGAGGCATGGCATCTGCTGCAGGGTAGTCGCAGATCAACAACCTGCGTGGATTGTTGGAATGGTTTGGTGGACCTCCATGAACCATCCAAGTATGCATAAGACATACATCACCGGGCTTCCCAATGATTGGCACAGAACTCTCTTCAAATTCAGCATTAAGATTAGGATCAATCTTTCCCGTAAATTTTCCATTCTGAAAGTGGCTGTATCGTTTTTTGTGTGAACCAGGTACTAACAAAGGACATCCATTTTCTTCTGTCATTTCATCCAACATAAGCAGTGCAGTAACCATATCATCATTGGTGTGCGGATCATAAGGATGGTCTTGGTGGAAATCAACTTTTGTTTGCATTCCAGGAAGCTTAATATTAAGCTTGCAGTGATGAAATTTTAAATTAGGTCCAATGAGGTCTGCTACCATGTCAGGGATCACACCCTTGATAAGGACTTCGTAGTAAGAATCGGAAATATCTGCAGGATTTGCCACTCGTCGCAATCTAGGTTTCTCTGCCGAATGGCCTGCTTCCAAATCAAACCTAGACTTGCCGTCCGGTGTCTTGCCGTAGTTTTTGTCATGATCTTTGCTTTGCTCAATCCACTCATCCAGTTGAGAAGACAAGTCATTGAGCTGCTCGGCTGTAGCACCGCCTTTAGCAATTATAAACCCATCTTCCCAGAATTGATCTACTTGTGATTTACTAAGCATATTATGTCCATAAATTTAATAACGATTAAATTTTACTTTTTTTAGGAGAACCGTCAATACTTAAAAGAATTTTATATAATTCCGGCCGACGATCTCTGAAAATACCCCATTCTCTTCGCAACTTTTGAATCTCTTCAAGATCAAATTCTGCAAATAAAATCTTTTCCTCCCCTCGTCCGGCTTGCACAAGCAGTTCGCCCTTTGGACCTGAAATAAAGGAAGAGCCATAAAAAGTCACGTCAAATGAATTTTCAGATTCTCCCAAAACACCTTTTTCAAAACCAAACCGATTTGAAGCCATTACAGGTATGATATTGGCCGCTGCGTGGCCCTGCATTGTTATTGTCCAGTGCGAACAAGAATCATAATTCTTATTAGTCGGCTCAGAACCGATTGCTGAAGGATAACAAAGAATCTCCGCACCTAGCAGTGTCATTGCTCTGGCTGCTTCCGGGAACCATTGATCCCAACAAATTCCAGCACCTATTTTCCCAAATCTGGTATCCCAAACTTTAAATCCAGAGTTCCCTGGTGAAAAATAAAATTTTTCCTGATAACCTGGACCGTCTGGAATATGAGATTTGCGGTAAACTCCCAACTTCTGGCCATCTGCATCAATAATGGCAAGCGAATTGAAAAATGTATTTCCTGAACTTTCAAAAAAACTTATCGGAAGTATCACTTTCAATTCTTTCGCCAGACCACTCATTTTATCAAGAACTGGGTGTTTTTCAAATGGGCGAGCCCATTCGAAAAATTCTGGATTCTGTTGCTTACAGAAATAACTTGTCTCAAACAATTCTGGAAGCAAAATAATGTTTGCTCCCTTGACTGCTGCTTCACGAACCATATTTTCTGCTTTATCAACATTTTCATTATGATCTTTAGAGCAAGCCATCTGGATTACAGCAACTTTTACAAGTCTCATTTTGTGTTTTTCTCTTAAATTATTTTCTTAAATTGGATATATTTATTTGAATAGGAACCTTTAGAGAAAATTTGATGTTTCAATTTTTACCTAGCCCTCAAAACCCTGAAGAACATTAACTACGTTTAATCCAATTTCATCAATGTCATAGCCTCCTTCCATGACAAAATGACAAGGGATCTCTAATTCTGCAATTAACTCTCCTATACTAATGAAATTATCTGATTTCAATTTAAAAAAACTTATTGGATCATTTTCGAAGGTATCAACACCCAAAGAAACAACAATTATTTTAGAATCAAATTTTTTTATTTTTTCAAAGCTTTCCTTTAAATTTTCAGACCATCTGCCAAACTGAGTTCCAGGAATCATTGGCCAATTGTATGTAGTACCTTCTCCCGCATTATATCCAGTTTCATCTTCATAACCAGAAAAATGAGGGAAAGCATTTCTAGGGTGTCCATGCAGAGAAATATAGAGTACATCTTCTCTCTCATAGAATATATCCTGTGTCCCGTTTCCATGATGGAAATCAATATCAAGAATGCAAACTTTATCAATTCCGTTGTCTATGAACCACTGTGCTGATATTGCCGCATTATTCAAAAAACAATATCCTCCAAACAAATCAAATGAGGCATGGTGACCGGGAGGACGGCATAATGAAAAAACTCCTTTATTTTCTTTTTTCAACAAAATTTCTGCTCCGGTCAATGCGACATCTTTACTTACATACGCAGCCTCCCATGTACCTTTACTGATTGATGTTTCAGAAGACATTGAATAATAACCAACTTTACCCTCAATAAATTCAGGAATACGATTTGACATACGGCGAGCTGGCCAGCATGTTGCTATTGCTTCACCCTTATAACCTGTCATCAACCATTCCTCCCATGCGTTTTGAAGAAATTCAACAAATCCCACATCATGCAGGGCATGGACAGGAGCTATCCCAAAGTCTCGTGGTTTAACGATTTCACCAAGTTTTTCTTTTTTTACTCTTTCCAGAACAATTTCAGCCCTAGAGGGTCTTTCATAAGGCTCAACTAGCTGACCTCCGTATAATTCTGTTTTGGAGTTTCTCAGTCTATGTTTGTCAGAGTAAACCGTGATCATTTTTTACTCAAATACAATTTGGATGATTTTTAATTCAGAAACTCAAGATACCATAACCGGATTTTATACGAAAAATATGAAATTTCAGAAATAACGTTCGCCTGATGGTTTTCGTTAAATTCTAATCAAACAGATAATTTTTCATATCCAAAATGTCTTCCAGTTAGGTTCTGGAGCAATCTGCGTCAATTCACGGTCGAAAGGTACTAGATCAGGGTCAACTTCTTCGTCTAACTCTCGCGCGTAACGGTGTCCTGAATAAACTGCTGCAGCAATAGTTGAAGGAGCAAGTGCATCTCCTATACGTGAAACACTCTTGATTCCTGCATCCCCCCAGTAATTGCGAACCTTCTCAAGTTTAGACTCAAGTAAACTATTTGGGATACGGGCAGTTACAAGAACAAGAGCATCACATCTAAGTACAGTTGATTTTCCTGTGTAGATATGCACTGCCTCCAAATCATTTTTCCCACTTGGCCGGACAAAATGATGTGGCATAATTTTGATTCCTTTTTTTAATAAATTTTCTTGAATTATTTCCTGTTCAAGAGTATAAGTAGTCCAAGATGAAACAACAGCGGCCGGAGTTACTAGTTTAACTTCACACCCATTTTTTTTGCAATGTTCAGCAATTACTCCACCAAGATAAAAATGATCATCATCGTAAAGGACCACATTACCTCTTGGCATATTGCCTTCATAAATATCATCTGGAGTAAATATCAAGTGTTCAGGAAAATTCTGCGGAGACAGATGATGGCGGCTTACTCCGTCCCTCCTCCATTTTGACCCCGTTGCTAAAACAACATGTTCGCTTCTATACTCCAAAACATCTTCCACAGTTACTTCACTAGCAAGATAATTTTCTACATTGTCCATTTGGCGAATTTGCCATATTCTATAATCACTTACACGATTCCATGTTGCCAACCCAGTCAATTTGGATTCTTGGCCAACTCGGCCTCCTAGTTCCTTGTTTCTTTCAGCAAGAGTTACATTATAACCCCTCTGACCCAGTGCTCGAGCACATTCCATTCCTGCAGGACCGCCTCCTACAATTAATACATTTGTACTTGAACCCTTGCTTTTTATTTTTTCGGGATGCCATCTACGTCTCCATTCTTCTCCCATCGTAGGATTTTGCGTACATCTGATTGGAGACATTGTCATATCTCCAGAAACACAAATATTACAACCAATACACTCACGGATATCATCAATACGATCTTCCTTTATTTTTTTTGGTAAAAATGGATCAGCTATTGAAGGTCTTGCTGCCCCAATTAAATCCATTATGCCCCGCCGTATTTGAGAAATCATCATATCAGGTGAGGTGAAGCGTCCTACACCTACCACAGGTTTTTTCGTAAGTTTTTTGAAACCGTTGACGAAGGGCTCCTCATGTCCTTCCTCTCCAAAACGGGAAGTACGGGAATCGTACTCCCAGTTACAGAGAGTCAAGTCCCACAAATCTGGCAGATCAGCAATTTCACTGAAAATTTCCAGCATTTCCTCACGGTGGATACCCTCCCTTCCAATTAGTTCATCCACACCAATTCGACAAGCTACAGCGCATGTATCTCCTACTGCTTCTTTAGTATCTTTTATAAGCTCCATCAACAATCGAGCTCTATTTTGCACTGTACCCCCATATTCATCTGTACGATGGTTGTAGCGTCTAGAAATAAAGTGCTGTGGTGCTCCGAAACCGTGAGCTCCGTATACATAGATAATATCGAATCCAGCAGTCTTAGCTCGGATAGCAGCATTGCGATGCCAGCGGCGTAAATTTGAAATATCACTTTTAGTCATTGCTCTAGCCTGCACTGGATCATTAGTAAAGGTCAACGTGGGTAGATCGCTTGGTCCAAGAGGCACTTCCCGTGAATAAAAATTTGGACCATTCATTCCATTGTATGCTAGTTCAATTCCAGCTATTGATCCGTACTCATGCACTGCGCTGGTGATCCTAGCAAGAAGTGGAATGTCACGATCATCCCAAATTCTTAACTCAATAAAAGGAGTGATTTCAGATGAGTGATGTATCTCTACTTGCTCTGTGCAAACAGTCCCCCAGCCGCCCTCTGCTTTAATTGCACGCAGGGCAACCATTCCAGAAACATCACGATAGCCCATTCCGTTACAGTGTGGAACCTGATAAAAACGGTTAGGCGCAATTACAGGACCTATTTTCAGTGGCTCAAATAG
>CACFAY010000019.1 GCA_902564345.1 uncultured SAR324 cluster bacterium | reverse complement strand
AATGCACAGGCCGGGCCATGCAATCCCATAATATAGTCGTCTTTCCATTAGGGAAAACTGAGATTTTAAAATTGTGCTTTTAGGTTCCAAACAATCATCTGCTTCACGATGATAAACAAAAAGTCGACCCAAATAAAAAAGACCTGCAAACCATACTATAACTCCAATGATATGAAATACCTTGAAATACAAATAATACATAAAAATTTAAAATTGAATCTCAAATGAGGTTAATACTTGTATTATTTTAAAAAAAACAAAAATTATTTATCTAGTTTTAAGACCAAGATCTGCAAGTTTTTGCTTGATTTCTTTTTCTTCAAGTAAACTTATAAATTTCTCAACTTCAGTTCTTTGAAGACGTTCATTAGGGATTACAAAATCATACTCCTCATCCTGAATCGGAATAAATCCAAGTTCTAAATCTTCCGCGACAGATCGTATCGCAAAACCCCAGTCTGCCCTTTTTTGGGAAATAGCTGCGGCTACAGAGTTATGGGATTTTGCTTCCTGAAAAAAACCTGAAGGTTGCTGGTCTACTAAATAATGATCAAGCAGGACACGTGTACCACTCCCCCTATTTCGGTTGATCATGTTTATTTCCGAATTATTTATAATCCTTTGAAAATTTTTTACAAAATCTGAATTAAAATCAGCAAAATTTTTATCATTTTTGCGAAAAACCAAACCCTGACTTCTTCGGTAGCCCTTTTGCAAATGCATATCTGGAGAAATTAAATGCTCATTGTAAATACCAGAATCTGCATCCATTAAATGGATTCCTGAGATATCACATTCTCCTCTTTTTGTGGCCATTAAACCTCCCATGCTTCCTACTGCAAGGAACCTGCATGAAACACCTCGTTTCTGCATTTCACCCATTAAATAATCCAGTCCCACGCAGTGACTGCCGATGAGCATCAAATCTGGAGGGCTCGCTGCTTCCCCAAGAATCTGTATTGTGACATTCTGGCCTGATTCAATCATTTCGGTGTTTCTTGGTATCTCAATAAATCCGTCAGCTCGAGCAAAACCAGTTATTGAACCTGAACCTTTTCCTGTAGAATATGCGCTGAATCCTTCAGCCTTTCTTACGAGGTGAACAAGATGAAATTCTGTCCGGCCTTTATCAGAATTTAAACGAGCTGGGACACTAGCTTTTAGTATTGTCTTTTTTTCAGGAGGTAGTCCCGACATCTTCCTAAGAATAGGTTCAATAAATTTACTGTAGGTAAACGTTGCAGATGCAGGGAATCCTGGCAATATTGCTGCAGGTGTACCTTCAAGAATAGCTAGGCAAAGAGGTTTCCCAGGCTTTAATGAAACGCCGTGAACCAAAATCCCATGATTACTATATTTTTCAAAAACACGGTAATTCAAATCTCCCTCACCTTTTGATGTACCTCCTGACAAAATAATAAAATCTGTATACAAAGCTTTTTGGATTGCTCTCTCAAGCTGAGCTTCGTTATCCGGAATTATTCCAAAAATTTGTGGTTCACATCCTAGCTCTTCAACAGCATGAGCTATAACCATTGAATTTGAGTCATAAACTTTTCCCAGTTCCATTTTTTCACCTGGAGCAATCAATTCATCACCAGTAGAAATAATTCCAACTTTAGGACGTTTCCATACCCATACTTTTTGTTCCCCTAGCGCTGCCAGCGTTCCCGTTTCTCGATAACCCAGCCTATCACTAACCCTAAAAACTACTTCTCCAGCACCAATATCAGATCCTGCCAAAGAAATTCCTCCTGTAGGTACTACCGGCTTGAGAATATTTACTGCTTTTTTTTCGTTTTCATTTTGATGAAGAGGTAAAGTATTTTCAATCATCACAACTGCATTTGCTCCACGGGGAATTACTCCACCTGTGGCTATCATTGTTGCAGTTCCTCGTGTAACAGAATTTTGGGGAACGACGCCGCAAGCCAGGACTTCCGTATTTAAACTCAGGCAAACAGGTGCAGTTTCCTTCGCACCAAAAGTATCTTCAGCATGGACCGCATATCCATCAAAATTGCTCCTGTCAAAATAGGGGACATTGTGACGTGCAATAACATCTCTTGCTAAAACCCTTCTAAGTGCTTGATGCAAACAGACCTGCTCTTCTCCACAAGTATTTGGCATAACAGCACTCCAGAATCGTTTCTCTGCTTCTTCTGCAGTGGATAAATTAAGAAATTGCTTCTGTTCCATCTGAAATTATTTTTTCAACCTATTTATTCTAATTTCGATTTAGGAAATTTTATTTTTACTTCCAATCATTGCTGACAGCAAAGTATTCGCAAGTTCGGAAAATCCTTCAGCTGCATATTTAGAAGTTATCCAGGCAGGAAACTGTTCTAATTGATCGGCATAGTTCATAATGTTTGCTACACCAACAGAATTCTTGAAATAACCAAACATAGGCTCATCATTCGGAGAATCTCCAACAAACACAACCTTATCCATAAACTCAGCATTCTTAAGCTCAAAATATTCCTCCAACAGAATACGCGTCATTTTTAGTTTATCATAATCTCCAAACCAACCATTAACATGAATAGAGCTTATCTTTGCAACGGCACCAGAATTAAGGAAAACATTCATTATTTGAATAACAGATGATTCTGGCAACGGTTTTACATCCTCACAATGATCAATAGCTAAATCTGCTTCACGATAAGCCTGATCTGATGAGACAGCACTACCTTCAACAGTAGTTAAAATTTTATTTCGAATCTTTTCAAGGCGCTTCATATCTGCTCTTCTTTCATTTTTAGATTTCCAGTAACGTCTTAAAATTTTGCGTTGAAAATGATCATAAACAAAATAAAAAGCTCCATTTTCTCCAACAACTGCATCCACGGGCCACATCCTGGAAATATGATCACACCATCCGGCAGGACGTCCTGTAATTGGAATAATTTTAAATCCGGACTGATGCAACTTCTCTAAGGCATTATAACTTTTTGCCGGAAGTCGACCATTTGATGTCAGAGTATCATCAATATCAGTGAGGATAAACTTGATTTTCCTTAAATTTTCTTGGGGGAATTCACAGAGAGGAAGCATGTCTACATGCTGTTTAAATAATTGCGTGGCGAACTTTAGCTGAAATCCATTCACTAATAATTACCGTTCCCAATATGACTAAAAGAATCATAGATACCTGAGTCCAGGCAAGGGTGTTAATTGATCCGTTAAGCTGAAGACCAATTCCTCCAGCACCAACCAAACCCAGAATAGTCGATTCACGAATGTTTATATCCCATCTATATACGCCTACACCCGCAAATGTAGGGAGGACTTGAGGGACTATACCGTATAGCATTTGCTGAGCTCTACTTGCACCGGTCGCTTGTATGGCTTCCACCTGATTGTGATCAATTTCCTCAATTGCTTCATACAGTAGCTTTGCACAAAAACCAATCGATCTCAAACCGATTGCAATTGTACCAGCAAAGATCCCGGGACCACATATAAAAACAAGTATCAATGCCCATATCAAAGAATTTACAGATCGGGATGACACGATTATAAATAAAGCAATGGTACGTATTAAGGGATGTGGCGTAGTGTTTTTAGCTGCTGCAAAAGCCACTGGGACAGCTATAATGAGCGCTATGATAGTACCAATGGTAGCAATGTTGATTGTATCCCAGACAGGTTGCCAGAGTTTATCCATATATGAAAGTTTAGGCGGAACCATCCGACTTCCAATATCTATTGCCTGAGTCCCTGCATCTTGAACAAAAAACCAGATTGTCTTTTCAGAAATCAGATTCCATGCGTAAGTTACTATAGACAATCCAATTAGCCAGTATAACCAAATTGTCAGCTCTTTCTTTGTCGTATGCTTTCGCCAGCTAAGACCTGAGGATCTGTCAATTTTTGGCATTACTGAACTCTATTTCTAAGGAAACCAGAAACATATTCCAAACACATCACAATACCTATAATTATTAAAAGGATCGCTGCAGCAGTATCAAATTCGTATCGATCAAAGGCAGTATTCAATGTTGCTCCAATACCTCCTCCTCCAACAATTCCAACTACAGCAGATTCACGGAAATTAATATCAAGGCGATAGACTGATAATCCAATCATTCTTGGCATGACTTGGGGTTGAATTGCATAATTAATCCATTGGAACCATGACGCACCTGTTGCTTTGATAGCTTCAGCCTGATCTTCACTCATGTTCTCTATATCTTCGGCAAGAAGTTTGGCATAAAATCCTATCGTGCCAATTGATAACGCAATGAAACCTGCAAAAGGACCAAAACCAAATAATTTGACTGCAAAAATAGCAAGAATGATTTCTGGGAATGTTCTTGATAAAGCAATAATGGCTCGGTTGACAAGATAAATATATTTTGGTGCTAAATTCCTTGCCGCACCTAGACCTATTGGAACAGATAACAAAATTCCGGCAACTGTTGAAATAATTGCCATCCAAATGCTTTCCTGTATACCGTCCCAAACTACCCCACGATTGTCTGCAAAATTGGGAGGAAAAAAAGCATCCAAAAATCTCTCCGCTCTCGGCAGTCCTTCAGCAACCCTAGTCCAGTTAACATCCATTGTTCCAAATGCCGCTGCCAGATAAAGCGCCGAAAAAAAGTATATTGACCGCCTTATAGAGCCATTCTTTATATAAGGAGGCTTTTTCCATGTCATTGGATATGTTATTGCACCCGACCTATCCATCATGAAGCAGCCTTGGAAATTGTCGAATCTTCTTCTTCGTTTTCTTCTTCCACTTTACCTATAGTTGCCTCCCAATTTTCTTCACCATAGATACGAGTCAGCACCTCTGGAGTCAGATCCTCTGGGGGACCATCGTATACTATTGACCCCTGTTCTAGGCCAACAATCCTCTTGGAGAACATTTGGGCCAGTAATACATCATGTATGTTTATTATTGCTGCCAGACTCCGTTCATCACAAAGTTCGTTTATCAAACGCATGATCTGGCGTGATGTTTTAGGGTCGAGACTCGCTGTTGGCTCGTCTACAAGAAGCAGATCAGGATTTTGAATTAATGCACGGCAGATTCCAACCCTCTGTCTCTGACCTCCTGAAAGCTCATCGGCGCGTTTATCAGCCATTTCCATCAATCCAACACGATCTAACAAACGGTAAGCCTCTCGAACATCTTCTCCTGGGAATCTGCGAAACCAACTGCGCCAGAATCCTACATAGCCCAATCGACCTGACAAAACATTTTCCATTACTGTCAAGCGTTCGACAAGAGCATATTCCTGAAAGATCATTCCCATTCTCCTTCTAGCTTGGCGAAGTTTCCAACGTGACAACTCTGTTAATTCTAAATCTCCAAGGAAGACCTTACCCTTTGTTGGTTCAACCAAACGATTTACACACCTGATTAGAGTCGATTTTCCGGCACCAGAAGGTCCAATCAAGGCCATCACCTGTCCTTTTGGCACCTCAAGTTTGACATCCTTAAGAGCTTCGTCACCAGTTGGATATTTCTTATTTAAGTCTTCTATTCGAAGCATGAAATTTCATTTTTATCTACGGATATTGAGGAAAGTAGAGCTCACCAATAGTGAGCTCTAACTTATGGTAATTATTGATAAATATTATTTACAGTCGTAACTAACACCGTTTGCAGTATCTATTTTACGTACTACATCCCAATGGGTTTTATGCCTGATGTTAATGAACCGATCAGCCTTCTTGAATTCCTTCTTGAAGTTCTCACCCCACTTATAGGTATAAAAAGCTTGTTTAACTTTGGCAACTACAACTGGATGGAGATTGTGTGCGTGACCGTAACCTGTGGTAGGAAAAGTTTGAGATTTATATACTGTCCTTAGTTTTCCCTTTTCAATTACACCTCTTCGAGTCATTCTTTCCAGAACAGAATTCGCTATCGATGCTATCTCATAATCTCCATTGTAAACACCCAAGATAGAATTGTCATGTTTACCTGAGAAGGTAGGAGTAAAGTCTCGATCAGCGACCAAGTCAAATTCACCTTTCAGGATTGCAGAAGGTGCCTTAAATCCTGAGTTCGATGTTGGTGAAGTGAAAGCCAGTGTACGGCCCTTAATTTGAGTTGGACTTGTTATTTCGCTATCCTTCTGAACGATAATCTCCATTTCATAACCAAATCTACCATCCTCATAAGCCATCATAGCAAAAGGGACGAACCCTGCGCAGTTGACAGCGATTGGATTTGAGCCAGTATTGAAACCTGCAACGTGTAGGCGTCCAGAGCGCATTGCTTCAAGCTGTGCTGCATTATTATCTACTGGGAAGAAAACCACTTTTTTGCCAGTAGTCTTTGACATATGCCTAACAAAGCCATCCCAAATATTTGCATATACTGCTGGATCTTCGACTGGAGTATAAGTAAAGATAATCGTACTTGGATTAACCCACTTGGATTCATCCTGAGGTAGATCTGCTACCAAATCTAAATCTTCATCACAATAAGCTTTATCAAGTGTTCCTCTTCGACAATCTCCAGTTGCTGCTAGCAAATGGGAACTTGCAATCAAAACTAAAGTGATACTCATTAAAATTAACTTAAACTTTTTAATCATGTTTTCTCCTTTCAAATTATCTCCTTTTGAAATTAAGAAGTTTTATTTTTAAGAAATGTAAAATAATTTGACATCTTCATTTTACAAAGGATTTTAAGATTAAGTTCTAAAAAAAAAAAGAATCAACAATTAATTGCAAAATAAAAAATATAAATGAGAATTTATATTGTATTTTTTGACAAACAAAGTAAGAATCTACTTTTTTTTAATAACTTTAAAGAAAAAAAATGACTGAAAAAGCATCAAAAAAAGATAACGTATTTGATACAATTCCTAAATTGATGTTGCATCACGCAAGAGAGAGGGGGAATAGCCCAGCTAACCGGCAAAAGGAATTGGGCATCTGGAATTCATGGACGTGGAACCAAGTCGCAGATGAAGTAAAGAGCCTAGCCTTAGGACTAGCAAGTTTAGGGTTTCAAAGAGGTGAAAAATTAGCAGTTATTGGAAATAACCGCCCACGTCTTTACTGGTCGATGGTAGCCACACAGGTTTTGGGTGGAATTCCAGTACCACTTTATCAAGATTCTGTTGCAGAAGAGATGCTATATGTTCTTGAAAATGCTGACGTTAAGTACGCAATTGTTCAGAATCAGGAGCAGACTGACAAACTCCTAGAAATAAAAGAACGCCTACCAAAACTTGAACATATTTGTTACGAAGAACCTCGTGGAATGCGTAACTACTCTAAAGAATTTATACATTATTACAAAGATATTCAGGAAAATGGAAAAATTTTTCAGGATGATAATCCAGATTTTTTTTTAAGTGAGATTGAAAAGAGTCATGGAAATGATATTGCCATATTTCTCTATACATCAGGCACTACAGGGGCTCCTAAGGGAGTTGTTCTTACTTTCAATAACCTTATAATTTCATCTCGAAACGGGATCAAATTTGACAGCCTGACAAGTGAGGAAGAAGTGCTGGCATATTTACCTATGGCATGGGTTGGAGACAATATTTTTTCTTTTGGACAGGCATACGTAGCTGGATACTGCGTAAATTGCCCTGAAAATAGGGAAACTGTTACTACAGACTTGAAGGAAATTGGTCCAACGTATTATTTTGCCCCCCCTGCAATTTACGAAAACGTTCTCACAAAAGTAATGATTCGTATGGAAGATGCCGGCAGATTAAAAAGGATAATGTTCAAATATTTCATGGATCTAGCAAAATCTGTTGGGATTAGAATTCTGGACGGGAAAACGGTCTCAATTAAAGACAGATTGCTTTACAAGACGGGTAATTTCCTAGTTTATGGACCTTTGCTAAATAATTTGGGTTTAAGCAGGACTCGCCTCGCTTACACTGCAGGAGAAGCTATAGGCCCAGAAATTTTTGAATTTTTTCGGTCTCTGGGAATTAATATTAAACAATTGTATGGACAAACTGAGGCTACCGTATTTGTATGTGCACAACCTGATGGAGAAGTAAAAGCAGATACAGTTGGCAAGGCCTATCCCGGAGTTGAATTACGTTTGTCTGATAACAATGAGGTATTTTACCGTGGTCCAGGAGTTTTTCATTCTTATTATAAAAGTCCCGAAGCTACAGCTGAGACTAAAGATTCTGAAGGCTGGGTGGCCACTGGGGATGCAGGTTTTTTTGATGATGACGGGCATCTTAAAATAATTGACAGGGCAAAGGATGTGGGGCGTATGAAAGACGGGACTATGTTTGCCCCAAAATACATTGAAAACAAACTTAAATTTTTTCCTTACATAAAGGAAGTCGTCGCATTCGGGAATGAAAAAATCTTCGCTTCGGCTCTAATATGCATCGACATCGAAGCAGTCGGAAACTGGGCAGAAAAACGCAATTTGGCATACTCGGGATACACTGATCTTTCAGCAAGGAAAGAAGTTTACGACCTTGTGCAAGACTGTGTTGAAAGTGTAAACACTGACCTAGCCCGCGACGAAAAACTAAGAGGTTCGCAGATCAGAAGATACCTGCTGCTTCATAAGGAACTTGATGCAGACGACGGAGAAATAACTCGAACACGAAAAGTAAGAAGAAGTACTATTTCTGATAAATATAGTGAGCTCATTGATGCATTGGATGATCTTCAACAGACTCATCGTGAAATTGAATCCGAAATGACATTTGAAGATGGCCGAGTAGGAAACGTTAAGGCTGATCTCCAAATAAGGGAACTAAATTTAGTTTGAAACAATATAGGAAATTAATAATTAGTATTAATTGATAATAATGCCTGCCCAAAACAATTATCCTGAAATTATTTTGAGCGTTGATCAAATCAACCTCTCATTTGGAGGAGTAAAAGCATTAGAAGATATTAATTTTGATATTAGAAAGAAAGAGATCTTCGCCATTATAGGGCCAAACGGTGCAGGAAAGACATCAATGTTGAATGTCATCAACGGATTCTATCATCCCCAGCATGGAGAAATCCGCTTCAAGGGACTTCATCGTAAGCAAATGCGTCCTCATGAAGCTGCTGTGCAGGGTATTGCTCGAACTTTTCAGAATGTCGCACTCTTCAAAGGGATGACAACTCTGAATAACATCATGTCAGGAAGGAATCTGAAGATGAAGTCTAATATTTTCTGGCAAGCATTATATTATGGTCCTGCCAGGAAAGAGGAGATGGAAAATCGGGAAGTTGTGGAGTACATTATCGATTTCCTAGAAATACAGTCCATTCGTCGAACACCTGTGGGGAAACTTCCATATGGACTTCAAAAAAGAGTTGAACTAGGCCGTGCACTGGCAATGGAGCCTGATCTTCTTTTACTTGACGAACCGATGGCAGGGATGAATATTGAAGAAAAACAGGATATGTGTCGCTTCATACTTGACATAAATGAACAATTTGGCACAACCATTGTCTTGATCGAACACGATATGAGCGTCGTAATGGACCTTTCTGAACGTATGATCGTATTAGACTACGGACGAAAAATTGCCGAAGGAAATCCTGATGAAATAAGAAGTAACCAGAAAGTAATAGATGCCTATCTTGGAGTTGCACATTCAAATTAATATGTTGCTGATTTAATGGAAATACTAACTCAGATATTCATCCAACCATTTTTTGATATGATTGGTGACCCCATATTATTCCTGCAAGTAATTTGGGAAGGGTTTGTAACGGGAATTCTTTACTCGCTAATTGCCTTCGGTTTTGTCCTGATTTTTAAGGCATCTGGTGTATTTAATTTTGCCCAGGGAATAATGGTCGTATTTGCAGCACTGACTCTTGTGGGACTGCATGAAAATGGAGTCCCTGCATATGTTGCACTCCCCATTACAATTTTTGTTATGTATGCTCTAGCGTTTTCTGTTGAAAAGTTCGTATTAAGATCACTTGTAAACCAGCCAGATATAATACTTTTCATGGCAACAATTGGCATAACGTATTTCCTGATAGGACTGGGGGAATCTATATTTGGTGGCGAACCAAAAGTGATGATTACAGAAGAACTTTTACTTCCATACGGATCCATCACTTTCTTTGATGACATGCTTATTTTACAGGAAATAGATATTGCAGCTTCTATAATTGCAGCAATATCCCTAATTATATTAGGGCTTTTCATGGGAAAAACAAGAATAGGTATTGCTTTGAGGGCAGTGGCTGATGATCATCAAGCTGCTCTTTCTGTAGGAGTATCTTTAAATACCATATGGGTAGTTGTTTGGTTCATTTCCGGTATTATTGCTTTGATAACAGGAATAATGTGGGGTGCTAAAAGCGATGTAAGTTTTGCACTCTCAATCATTGCACTTAAAGCATTGCCTGTACTAATATTAGGTGGTTTCACATCAATCCCAGGTGCCATAGTAGGAGGACTGATTATTGGGGTAGGTGAAAAAATTGGAGAATTTTATTGGGGACATTTGGTGGGAGGGAGTATTGAAGGATGGCTTGCCTATATGATTGCACTTGTTTTTCTATTCTTCAGGCCACAGGGGCTTTTTGGAGAGAAAATAATTGAAAGAGTCTAGAAAAAAACTAAAAAATGTTTTATCGCGAAGCAGGACAATTTAAAACAACATATATTGCAGACCAGGAACTTTTTCCAGTTAAGCAGGACCGGTGGGGTTTATTAATTATCATTGGATTCTCCTTCGTTGTAATTCCAGTAGTAGCCAATGACTACTGGTTACAAGCCATTCTTATTCCTTTTCTTATTTTTTCATTGGCTGCTCTAGGACTTAACCTGCTGACAGGATATGCTGGTCAATTGTCATTAGGCACGGGTGGATTCATGGCAGTCGGTGCTTATTCATGTTACAAGTTAATTACAATATTTCCGAATACAAACGTAATAGTTCTAATACTTCTTTCAGGATTTGTAGCTGCAGGATTTGGACTAATCTTCGGTATTCCTTCACTGAGAATCAAGGGGTTCTATTTGGCTGTAGCAACTCTTGCTGCGCAGTTTTTCTTTGAATGGCTTTTTGCGAGAGTGGGATGGTTTTACAACTACAATGACTCTGGTGCAATCGAGGTCCCGGTTAGAAAAGTATTTGATATCGCTGTAACAGGTCCAATTGCAACTACTGAAGCACGTTATATAGTCGTTTTATCCATTGTTACTACGCTTGCACTAATAGCCACAAATATTGTCAGGGGAAGAATCGGGCGTGCCTGGATGGCAATAAGGGATATGGACATAGCTGCGGAGTTAATTGGCATAAGACCATTATATACAAAACTAATTGCCTTTGGTATAAGTTCTTATTATGCTGGTGTCGCTGGAGCATTATACGTATTTACGTACTTGGGAGCAGCTGAAGTAGAGGTTTTTGACATAAATATTTCATTCGAGATTTTGTTCATGGTAATAATTGGAGGTTTAGGAAGCATTTCAGGAGCATTTTTTGGATCAGCCTTCATTGTTCTTATTCCAATACTTATTACTAATCTTCCATTGATATTAGGAATCCCAATTAACGCTGCAACAGTTGAACATTTCAATTTTATGATTGTTGGAGCTCTTATCGTTCTTTTTCTAATTTTTGAACCACATGGTTTGGCTAAAATATGGTCAATTATGCGGGAAAAACTTCGGGTATGGCCATTCCCTTATTGAGTGCCCTAAATGGGAATCCAATCCTTAGAAGAGTCAGTTTCTTCTGGCTCGGTTTATATCCTGCCCTTGGAGTGAGGGCCTTAATTATTTTTTTATTTGAATCAAAAAAAGGAGTTTCTATGAAAAACAAATATTTCCTTACATTAATTGCGTCAGTCATAACTTTATTATGGCTTTCTCAAGGAATAATGGCGGCAAAAGGAATTTATGTACCGCTTTTCACATATAAAACAGGCCCCTTTGCTGGAAGTGGAATTCCTTCTGGAAATGGTATGGCTGATTATCTAACTATGCTCAATGAAAGAGATGGGGGTATTGGTGGCGTGCCATTGATTATTGAAGAATGTGAGACTGGCTACAACACAAAAAAAGGGGTCGAGTGCTATGAAAAAGTAAAAGGTAAAAATCCAGCTATCATTAATCCGTGGTCTACTGGAATTACTCTTCAGTTGATTCCAAAAACACCAGTAGACAAGATTCCCGTACTCACAATGGGTTACGGTTTATCTGCGGCAGCTGTTGGAAGTGTTTTCCCCTGGGTTTTTAATTATCCCTCAACATACTGGAATCAGGCCTCGGCTATTATAAAATATATTGGCTATCAGGAAGGAGGAATGAGTAATCTTAAGGGTAAAAAAATAGGATTCATCTTTCTAGATGGAGGATATGGTAAAGAACCAATTCCTTTGTTTGAAGAACTTTCAAAGGAATTAGGGTATGAATTTTTCAAAATACCAGTAGCATTTAAGGAAAGCCAGAATCAGTCATCCCACTGGCTTAAGGTTCGTAAAGAAAAACCTGATTACATGATCATGTGGGGATGGGGAGTTATGAATCCGACTGCCATCAAGGAAGCAACACGAATTAAGTTCAACATGGATAAATTCGTTGGTGTGTGGTGGGCTGGTAGTGAAGATGATGCACGTCCGGCTGGAAAAGCTGCTAAAGGATATAAAGCAGCAACTTTCCACGGAATAGGGCAAGATTTTCCTGCGATACAGGACATTTTAAAGTATGTAGTTGATAGAGGGAAAAGCCAAGTCAAGGACCGTTCCAGAGTTGGAGAAACTCTGTACATGAGGGGAGTATTCAATTCTGTGCTAATTGCTGAGTCAATTAGAAAAGCTCAGGAGAAATATGGCAAAAGGGTTATCAACGGTGAGGAAATGCGATGGGGTTTGGAAAATATAAATCTGACCTCTGCCAGAATGGCTGAAATTGGCTTACCTGGTTACACTAATCCCATAAAGGGAACTTGTGATGATCATGCCAACAACGGACCCATTTTTATACAGCAATGGAATGGGACAGGCTGGGAAAGAGTTTCAGGCTGGATTCATTCTATGGATAGAGTAAGGCCAATGCTTGAAAAAGCTGCTGCTGATTATAAAACAAAAAACAATATCCCTAACAGGACTATTCCTTGTTCCTAATTATATTGCTAAACTTAAGGATAAAAAGGGGGATGTTGAACAAACTCTCCCTTTTTCTTTTTAAATGAAATCCTATCTTAAAATTGTAATTGTTAATTGTTAACAATATAGAGGTCATTTACGACCATGTAATCTTAGTTCTAAAAGGGACGTCACTCGAAGTCCCTGAGCGTAAAATAGTTGCACTCCTAGGTGCCAACGGAGCCGGAAAGACGACTACACTTAAAGCTATTTCAAATCTACTTCATGCTGAACGTGGGGAAGTTACTAAAGGGAGTATTGAATTTGATGGCACTCAAGTACATGATCTTACACCCAATGAATTGGTCAAAAGAGGTTGCATTCAGGTTATGGAGGGACGCCATGTTTTTGAGCATTTGACCGTTGAAGAAAACATTTTGACAGGGGCCTATACGCGAAAAGATGGTCGTGCAAATATCGCAAAGGACCTTGAAAAAACATACTCTTACTTTCCCAGATTAAAAGAAAGGAAATCCAGTCAAGCTGGTTACACCTCTGGAGGAGAACAACAGATGATGGTTATTGGGCGCGCCTTGATGTCAAAACCAAAAATGATCCTGCTGGATGAACCTTCTATGGGTCTTGCACCTCAACTAGTTGAAGAAATATTCGAAATTGTTAAAGACCTCAATCAGCGTGAAGGAGTTAGTTTCCTTCTCGCTGAGCAAAATACCAATATCGCATTAAGATATGCAAATTACGGTTACGTATTAGAAAATGGAAGAGTAGTAATGGATGGGGAGGCCTCAGAACTTCTTGAAAATGAGGATGTTAAAGAATTTTACTTGGGCGTTGGAGGGGAGGGGCGTAAAAACTTTCGTGATGTAAAAAACTACCGTCGCAGAAAAAGATGGCTATAAGTTTAGGTTTGAATATAACTCGTCATAAAAATAAATAATTTTTTCCTCATTAAGAAAGTCAGAACAACTAAGAGTTTTTTGAACTACAATTTCTTTGATATATCTTTAGATAAAAGCTTATTAAGAATCTAATCGCCTTTTCACAAAATTACTGAACTTATAAGATTAGTCGAAAAATTATCTTTACTAGTTTTCAGTAATCATCCAGAAGACAGTCTTTGGAGCATGATTTTTTCCCATAAAAATAAAACATTTTTTTGACCACATAATTTATTAGTTTTTTTCGATACAGTGCATGACTCACAGAGACGCAAAAATTGGAATTGTTGGTGGGGCTGGACCTTATGCAGGACTTGATTTGGCTCAAAAGCTACTTCAGCAAACAATAGCTAAAACTGATCAGGATTATCTTCCTACACTGCTTATTTCCACTCCAGGATTGATTGAGGACCGTACCGATTTTTTATTGGGGGTTAATGAGAATAATCCTGCTGATGCAATTTACAATAATTTACGTGATCTAGAGAAACTTGGAGCAACAGTTGCTGGAATTGCCTGCAATACTGCTCATGCACCAGAAATACGTAACGTTTTTCTTGAGAAACTTAAAAATTCTAAGAGTAAACTTAAGCTGGTGGATATGATTTCCGAAACAGCTGATTTTTTAAGGAATGACTGTCCTGAGGTAAATATCGTAGGAGTTCTTTCAACCATAGGTACCTGGAAAGCAGGATTTTATCCTACTTTGTTGGAGAAATACGGTTTCAATGTTATTACGCTAAATGAGAAGGAGCAACATCATTTGCATAACGAAGCATTATTTAATCCATTGTATGGGATTAAAGTACAAGCATATCCTGTATCAGCACAAGCGCGTGAAGCTTTAATTGAAGGTGTGAATAATCTTAAAAAAAAAGGAGCACAAGCAATTATTCTTGGCTGTACTGAAATACCTATAGGTATACCTGAAAGAGTACTTGGAAATACATATTGTGTAGACCCCGGTTTAGTTCTTGCTCGTACATTAATTAGGGAATTTTGTAATGAAAAACTTTTGCCATGGAACTGGAATGAAAAATAAAAAACCAGAACATCACTGTTTAAATTTTTTTATTAATGTTTATTTATGTCCAAATTTTTAAAAATTATAACACTTGAACAAGATTGCAAAATTAATTAGAATTTTTTGGCAATAAATGTTAACCTTTGATGCAAATTTTTAAAAAATAGGATGCTTCTTAAAACTACATTAAACACGGATTGAAGGCACAGAACTCCAGCTGTTTTTTCTATCAAAATCCATATAAGTCTCCATTAAAATTAATTCTTTCTTCTTTAAAGTCTATATGAGTGATGCAGAAAATATGAGCCGAAAGGATCTTTTGCAGCAAAACAGATTTGAAAAAAAACTATATGCATTTGCGGATCATGCATATAGGAAAAAAAATATTTACGTAATTGCGGCAATCTCACTTTTTGTAATTATTATGGGGATATGGGGTGGATGGAAATATTTGCAGAGCGAACGGGTCAATCAGGCAAATCTTTTTCACATTGCAAGATCAAAAATTAATAACACTGCTTCATCAAATAAGGAGATGGTAAACAATGGAATTGCTGCTTTACAAGAATTTGCCAGATCAAGTTCAAGTAGTTTGAGTGTTATTGCTCTGATGGAATCGGCCGAAGCTTTGGCCCGTCAGTCGGATTTTGAAAAGTCAATTTTAGTTTTTAAAGATGTAATAAATCATCCTGAAGCTACGATTTTTTTAAGGAACTCTGGTCGCCTCAGTTTAGCAGCATTATATGAACAGCAAAAACAGTGGGACAAAGCAGAAATGATACTGGAATCAATTGACATACCATCTTGGAACGACGTGCGTTTGCGTGCACTTGCCAGAATAGCTGTGGACAAAGGTGAAATTGAAAAAGCAAAAAAATTGCTTGAAAAACTTATTGATTCAGAACCTGATTCTATTTTTAGGCAGGAAAGTGAAACTATACTTCTGACTCTTTGACAGTTCAACTTGTAAACATTTTTAATATAACAAAAAATATGAAAGAAGGACACCAAAATTTAGTTGAGGAACATAACAAAAATGATGTAAATTTATTTAAAAAAGTTATTATAACGACAAAACGTGCAAAATCATTGTACAGACTCGAGGAATCAACTAGAGCTAATCTTAAACATAAACCTACTTTTCAGGCTATTATGGAAAATAACGAGGGTAAGGTGATAATGAAAAATTCTACTCAAAGTCTTTTAGAAGATGATAATGGTAAGAAATAAAATTTAATTTAAGGGATTTACTATCCTGCACCATTACTTATCAAAAGAATAATATGCGGGAATCAGTCAATTTAATATCAAGCATCAAACGGGTTTTTTATAACATTCTGACAGGTTCTCGTTCTCACCAGGCCGCTCTGATTATTTTTTTTGGTATGAGTCTGTCAGATTTTATTTTTCGTCACCTACTGTTTCCCGTTTATTCTGAATTCTTATTCTCAATAGGAGCAAATCCAGTTTGGAGTGAGATTGAAGCGAGTTTCGCACCAATTGTATGGCTCGTATTTTTTACCATAATTTTAGGTAGCCTAACAATTGTCATTACTTTTGCCTCACAAAATGTGCCAAAGCTCATTGATTTGTATATGGATCACTGGCCAAGCCTCTTGTTTGTTTGGTGGTCTGCTGCATGTCTAGTACATTCATTGACAATCAAGATATTTGCTGAAGTAGGAGTAAATATCTTCCCCAGCCTAATTTTCAATTATCATGTTCTGCTTGCAGTCTCATTAATAATTGGATTCCCGTTTATTTTATCAATATTAAAGTCAACAAAAACCGACAATGTTATAGAAAATCTTCTGTCAGGCAGTTATCAATCATTTAATAATCTGGCTAATAAAGGTCCAACTTGGGACATATCAGAAAAGGAACACGCAAAAATTCAGCAAAAATTGTTTGAAGAGCTTAATCAGCTTATGGATCTACTGGTATATGTGCCATACAAAGAACCAAAAGCTCATGTCATAGTAGGCATTGGCAAATTGATTCAACATTATGTCAAATTAAAAAATAAATTTCCGGAATCACTATTTAAAATTAATCAGTTAATTGAAGAAGACATATCTTTTCGTACTATGAAAAGCTTACTAGAAGAAATAGAAAATTCTAAAACTTTTTTTGAGCAAAAGAGTTTTCGATTAATCGGGAATGCATACAACATTTTCCTTGATTCAGGCGAATTTGACCTTTCTTCATTATGTGCAGAACAACTAAGCAAGGTTGGAAAAACTGCTATTGAATTTAATGATCAGGAATTAATTGAAGTTGTTACCGTTAATATGAACACATATTTCAGATTTGCATTGAAGCATGCACAAAATAATAATGAGCCCCGAAACTTATATAACTTAGTTTTTCATTATGGTCAGTTTTTAGGATACCTAACAGAAAGTCACCAATTTAATAGAGTAAAGACTTGCGTAGCACATTTTGTTTATTATGGACAACAAAGTTTTAATGCCATATCTGATGCTCCATCATTATCATTTATTTTAGACGTAATTGCTTTTGAAATTCAGAAACTTTTGATAAATATTTATAAGAATAAATGGGACAGAGAAATACAAAAAGAACTCCTGTTAAAATTTCTAATGTTTGACAATTTTCAGGATATAGATAGGGATTTTGCTTTAAATTTTTTTAGTCAGAATCACGGTATTCGAATGCTACACATAGGTTTGGCATTGTTCTATCTTGAACAAAAAGAAGATGAGTTTACAAATACGATTGCCAATGATACCATGCAGGATCTCGAGATTTTTGGGGATTCTTTTTTTAGCAAAAATATGAAAACCATATTTACCAAGTTAGAGGTATCAGGACCAAAATTTTGGGAAGATACGGACCGAGGCAATTTGAATATTTATTACACACCTTTTCAAAGTCAAATTAATTCTTTTATTAAAATTCAGGAAGCATTAAAATTAAAAGTAGATAAAACAATTAGAGCAAAATAATATACTTTTAAAAACTCATAAAAATAACTTGTTTGATAAAAAATAAATTATTATACTCCCAAAGCTGTAATATGAGTTTCAAAATAATAAAATACTAATTGAGATTTTTATTCATAACTATTCAGTAAAAAGGATTATTATGAAAAGAGACGCAGAATTTTTAAAAAAAGTAAGAGAACTTGCAGCATTTAATAATATGAGTGCAACGGCAAAAGCTCTAAAAATTCCTGTATATACATTAAAAGCTCGTTTACTCAGCGCAGCAATCAAACTTGGTGAAATACCTCCCCAGTTTGCAAAAAAGAGATCAGCAAGAAAAGTTTCAAAAGCTATAAAAAGAAAACACTATGATACTGTTAGAACGTCCGGTAAAGCTGGAGTTTCCAAACGGGTAATTATTCCACAACAGATATTTCAGGAACTGAATTGGAATAAAGGAGATAATATTGTCATTCGCCGATCTGGCAAAAATAAAATAATTATAGTAAAATCGGAACATTGACTAACATCATTAAAGCACTTACAGAAATAGTTTTTTGAGTGTTTCCTTCCTGTACAAATGCAACAAAGCTGGTTAATTAATAAAAAAAACCATCAATCTTTTGTGCTAATTTTTATCCAAATGGCTATGTGATGGATTTGGTGTATCGCCCAAGACGTTTAAGGCGTTCGGCTCCCATACGAGGAATTGTAAGGGAAACTGAACTTTCTCCTCGACAGTTGATTTATCCTATTTTTGTTACTGAAGGTAAATCCGTTCGAGAACCAATAGAAAGTATGCCGGGTCAATTCCGTTTGTCCACTGATGAAATTATACGTGAATGTGAAGATTTATATTCACTTGGTGTTGGAGCAGTTAACTTATTTGGATTTTCTAAAGTTAAGGATGAAATTGCTACTAATGCATATGACGCTAAAGGACTTGTTCAAAGTGCAGTTCGTGCAATAAAAAGTACTGTGCCAGAAATGTGTGTCCAAACAGACGTTGCACTAGATCCTTACACGACTCATGGACATGACGGTTTGGTTATTGGTGGAGAGATTGCAAATGATGTATCTGTTGAAGTTCTTTGCAAAATGGCTCTTTCTCATGCCGAAGCAGGAGCTGATTGGGTGGCACCTTCAGATATGATGGATGGAAGAATTGGTGCAATAAGAAAAGCTTTGGACGTTCATGGATTTTCTCATGTAGGAATACTTGCCTATTCAGCAAAATATGCTTCATGTTTTTATGGACCTTTTCGAGGAGCACTTCAGTCTGCTCCAAGCGGACACAAAAAGACTTATCAGATGGACCCTGCGAATGTTCGTGAAGCAATGAGAGAAATAGCGTTGGATCTTGAAGAAGGAGCAGATGTTGTAATGATAAAACCCGCTTTGGCTTATTTAGATGTAATTAATCGTGTTAGGGAAGCCTTTGATTCACCAATTGCCGCATATAATGTTTCTGGAGAATACGCGATGATTGTTTCGGCTGCAGAAAAAGGCTTGATTGACCGCGACTTAGCCATGATGGAAATGCTTATTTCAATAAAGCGTGCTGGGGCAGATATGATACTAACCTATTTTGCAAAAGATGCTGCTGCCATTCTTCGTGCTGATTTTGGAAGTTTTAAATGAAAAATTCATTAACAATCAGAAATGCTGATGTCGTCCTTCCGGGGAATATTAAAAAGACTGATGTTTCGGTAAAAAATGGAATAATATATGCCATAGGATCTGAAATTCCTGACGTTGGTGAGGTAATTGATGCTGAAGGTTTTTTTTTAATTCCAGGTATTATTGATCCTCAGGTTCATTTTCGTGAACCTGGAGCAGAACATAAAGAAGATTTGCACAGTGGTTCTTGTGCTGCTGCTGCAGGGGGTGTTACAAGTTTTCTGGACATGCCTAATAATAACCCGCCGATAACAACCAGAATACGAATGGCAGAAAAAAAGCAGCTTGCTGCAGAAAAGTCCATTATAAATTATGGGTTTTTTATTGGAGCAACACCAGATAATCTTGAAGAACTTAATGCAGTTGAAAATGTCTGTGGAATAAAAATTTTCATGGGTGCCTCTACTGGAGATTTGCTTGTGGATGACCCTGAAACAATTGAAAGTATTTTTGCAAAAGGCACTAAATTAATTGCGGTACATGCTGAAGACGAAAGTATTCTTCAAGCAAATCGTATTTTGATGAAAGATATTAATGATGTAAGGATTCACTCCCGTATCAGAGATGAATCAGCTGCTCTAAATGCAACCAAACTTGCTACCAAACTTTCTCTTAAATATAATCGTCGACTACATATTTTACATCTTACTACTGCAGAAGAATGTGACCTTTTACGTAACTTACCACGTGAGAATCAAATTTCAACTGAAGTTTGTCCCCAGCATATAGTACTTAGTTCCCCAGAATGTTACGAAAATCTTGGAACAAAAGCACAGATGAACCCCCCAATTAGGTCCCAACGTCACTCAATTGCTCTTTGGCATGCTCTAAAAGATGGTATAATTAATTGTATTGCAACTGACCACTCACCTCATACTTTAGCTGAAAAAAGTCAGCCTTATGGTAAATCTCCGTCTGGGATGCCTGGAGTAGAAACTTCGCTTCCATTGATGTTGGACCGTGTTAACAGAGAATTATGTGCTCTATCCGAAGTTGTTTACTGGATGTCAGAATCTCCTGCTAGGCTTTACAAAATGACTGGTAAAGGAAGGGTTGAAGTTGGATATGATGCAGATTTGACTTTAATTGATATGTCCCTAAAGAAAAAGATTAATAATGGGCAATTACTTACAAAGGTAAACTGGTCTGCTTTTGATGGTATGGAACTGCAGGGTTGGCCAGTTCGAACTATTGTCAATGGTCAAACTGTTTATTTAAATGGGGAGGTCAACAAAAGTTTGCGTGGAAAAGAAATCCGCTTTGCATCATAATCATAAAAAGCTAGGATAGAGTTGTTAAATAGAAATTATATTCCTGAAAACAAATTTTATAAAAATTTTTTGAAGTAAATCTAAAATAATAATTTTTGGAGTTAATTATGGCTGTATCATCACAAAACACTTACAAAAATTTGATTGAAATGCTAGATAATTCGCAGAAACGTTTTGCTGATCGTCCATTGTTTGGGACAAAACGCGACGGGAATTACGAATGGACAACTTATAAACAGTTTGCTGAGAAGGTAGATGATTTGCGAGGTGGATTAGGATCTTTAGGTGTTACTTCCGGGGATAAGGTAGCAATAATATCTAAAAACACTGAAGAATGGGCTGTATCTGCCTATGCTACGTATGGTTTATGTGGAATGCATATCCCAATGTACGAGACTCAATTGGCAAAAGAATGGGAATATATTGTCAAGGATTGTTCAGCAAAAGTGCTCCTAGTATCAAATCCTGATGTACTAAAACAAACTCTTGATTTTCCTAAACGTATTGACTCACTTAAAGAAGTGATTTTGATATCTGGAAAAAGTTCAAACGAAGTTAAAACTTTTGATGATTTGATAAATATAGGACGTGAAAATCCTATTGAAGCTCAGCAACCTGAATCAGGTTCTCCTATGGGAATGATCTACACCTCAGGAACTACAGGTGATCCCAAAGGGGTGATTCTAAGTCATAGTAATATTATTTTTGAGTGCCAAGCAGTTTTACCATTGCTAGGAATGACTGAAAATGACCGTTCTTTAGCATTTTTGCCATGGGCACATGTCTTTGGTCAGGTTGCGGAGGTTCATGGACTATTGAATTCTGGGGGTTCCGCAGGACTGGTTGATGATGTTAATACTCTGATTGAAGAACTTGCAGTTGTTAAACCAAGTATGTTTTTTGCTGTTCCCAGAGTCTATAATCGTATTTATGAACGTTTGACTGGTCAAATGCAAGAAAAGCCTGGTTTTATACGTTCTTTGTTTTATGAGGGGCTAAAGCAGGCTAAGCGAGAAAGAGAAGGGGAAGATTTGGGGTTTATGGAGAATTTAAAACTTACTCTGGCACGTAAAATAATTTTCAAGAAAGTATTAAAACGATTCGGTGGTAATTTGCGTATTGCAGTAAGTGGTGCCAGTGCCTTGAGTCCAGATGTGGCTGAGTTTGTAAATGACCTAGGTATTAGTCTTTATGAAGGTTATGGACTTAGTGAAAATACTGCAGCATTAACAGTTAATTATCCTGGGTCAAGAAGATTTGGATCTGTAGGCAAATCCTTACCTGGAGTAAAAATTGAAATAGATAATTCAGTACAAGGCTCCAAAGAAGAAGACGGAGAAATTGTTGCATACGGAGAAAATATAATGCTCGGTTATCACAATTTGCCAGATAAAACAAATGAAACCATTACATCTGATGGTGGATTAAAAACTGGAGATCTTGGACATTTGGATTCAGAAGGCTACCTTTACATAACAGGAAGAGTTAAAGAACAATATAAGCTTGATATTGGAGAATATGTAGCACCTGCACCATTGGAAGAAGCACTTAAATTAAGCGCCTATATTGATCAGGTGATGCTTTATGGGTTCAATCGAGCAAACAATGTTGCTTTAATTGTAGCAGCTATGCCGGCTGTTGAACAATATGCACAAAATAATGGTTTATCTGGAAGAGGAGAAAATCTATTAAATGAATCAAGTATTCGAGATTTATTCCAAGAAGAATTATCAATTTATGGAAAAAATTTCAAAAGTTTTGAACATCCTGAAAACTTTGCCCTTCTTTCGGAAGAATGGAGTATTGAAAACGGTTTGTTAACTCCAACTTTAAAGCTTAAAAGGGATGTAGTAGAAAAAAAGTTTAAGGATCAAATTGAAAGCCTTTATTCAGAATGATGAGAATTATGTTTTTTTTCTAACTAAAATATAATTTTCTGTTTTTTAATTTAACTTTAGGCTTTACTAGTTTAATGCAAATTGAAGTCTCTAATTTACATAAGAGCTATTTCGATGGAGAAGGTCGTAAACTTCATATTTTAAAGGGGTTGGATATTGAAGTAAATTCAGGTTCTACTGTTGCAATTGTTGGAGCGTCAGGTACAGGCAAAAGTACATTCCTGCATACACTTGGAACTCTTGAAAGCATTGACCAAGGTAACTTATATATTGATGGAAAGAACCTAACAGGTTTTTCACGCAATCAGGCTGCTAAATTTAGGAATGAGTCTATTGGCTTTATCTTCCAGTTTCATCAACTATTAAATGATTTTAACTCTCTTGAAAATGTAATGATTCCTAGTTTGATTAATGGAGATACCGTGGGACTTGTGAAAAAAACAGCATTCGATCTGCTAAAAAAAGTTGGTTTGTCTGAGCGGGCATTTCATAAACCATCACAGCTTTCCGGAGGAGAACAGCAGCGTGTTGCTATAGCTCGAGCACTTATAAATAAACCAAGAATTGTTTTAGCTGATGAACCTACTGGTAATCTTGATAAAGAAACAGGTGAACAGGTGATGGATATTCTGCTTCGACTAAACAAAGAAAATAAAACAACATTTATAATGATTACCCACAACCCTTCACTTGCATATAAAATGCAGTTTCAGTATCGCATGGAAAATGGACAATTACATATGATTGCGAAAAAATAAGTTTTCCTCAAAAACTTACTAATTATCCCCTATAATATACCTTTATTCCTTAATGAACACCCCGTTTTCAGTTTTTCGTTTTTTAGCGATAATTGCTTTTTTGGGGGTAATTTACTCTGATATTTTCATAACTAGTATTAAAGCGCAACAGTTAAAAACAACTGACAGAAGTTCCCAAATTTCTGAAATTGAAATAAAAGGCACTTCTGATCTTGAATCATCACAAATTATTTTTTTAATTGAGAGCCAAGTAGGAGAACCTTTAGACCGCAAGATGATTCGAAGGGACATACATTCAATTTACGAAATGAATCTATTTGAAGACGTAACTGCAGAAGTGGAATTTAAGGATGAAAATGATTCTGGTCTGAAAGGATATATACTACGTTTTTTAGTGAGGGAGAGACCACGTCTAGCTGAAATAAAATTCGAAGGAATTTTGCTGCTCGAGCGTACTGAGATTGAGGATAAAATGACTCTTGTTCAGTACGACCCATTTGACCAAGAAAAAATTAATTTAAATAAACAGATTATTCTTGAACATTATAGAAGTGAAGGTTATCCAAGAGTGAAAGTCAATAGCAGAATTGAAACCATTGATAAGGAGGATAAAACTGAAGGAAAGAGGTTTAGAGTAATTTTTGAAATTGAAGAAAAGCCTCGTGTATATCTTTCTGATATATATATTTCAGGTACCAAGTTTTACTCTGAACTAGACATCAAAAGATTCATTCTGAGTTCTGAAATAGATTGTGTCTCATGGGCAAATCAATCTGGGCTTTTCAGGGAGGAAATGATAAACCAGGATCTATCAATGATTAGCCAGAATTATTTGAAAAATGGATACATTAAAGTTTTTATTGAAAAACCTGACATTACACTTATACATAATCCTGATTACAGTCGTGTTGATGTGAGGCTGAATATCTCTGAGGGTAATCAATATTTCACTGGAAAGATTGATGTATCTGGTGATTTGCTTGGTAACAAAAACAAATTATTAGAAAAATTACTTCTGGAAAAGGGGGAAATCTATAATCCTTTCCTACAAAACAGGGATCGTTCTGCATTGAGTGAAATATATTATGAGCAGGGTTACGCTTTTGTCAGAGTTATTCCTAAAACAAAAATCCACGAAGATTCAAAAACTGTAGACATAGACTACAATATTGAAAAAGGGGAGAAAGCATATATTGGTCGCTTGGAAATAGCCGGGAATGTAGAGACTAGAGATCATGTTATAAGACGTGAGTTTGAATTGCAGGAAGAAGAATTGTTTAACGGGAAAAAACTTCGTCTCAGTCAGGAAAATCTAAACCGACTTGGCTTTTTTCAGTCAGGGGTTGTTTTAGAGCGTTCCCCCCGTCAACAAGAAGATAATATGCTGGATATTCTTGCCCGTCTTAAGGAGTCACAGACCGGCACTTTTCAGGCACAGATTGGTTACAGTGACTTTTCGGGGTTTACTGGTGGACTTACTCTTTCCAAAGGAAATTTATTCGGTACAGGCAGGACATTAAGACTAAGTGCTCAGTTTGCTGAGCAGAGTGTTCAGAGGAAATTTGACATAACAATGATTGATCCAAGACTCTTAGATACACATTTTTCCGGTTCCATATTTGGTTCAAGAAGTAATGTGCAGGATTCAACTGAATTTGAACGAGGAGTTATCACAGAAAACAGTTACGGCTTTAGCTTGGGTACTCCTTTATATTTTCGTGATTTACGATTTTCAACACAAATAAGCGCTCTCGATAGAATTTTTACTGACTCGGGAGATGATCTTTATAAAAGATCCGTTGCACCTGCAATTACCTTTAATTCAGTCAATCATCCTATCTTCCCAAGTTCAGGAATAAAGACATCCTTTAGTTTAATCCAAACTGGAACTCCATTTGGTGGTAATATACAGTTAAGGGAATACAGGTTAAACTACCAGCAATTTTGGTCATTAAATTTAGCAAATACCCTAATTTTAATGGCAAAAGGTCGCTGGGGACTTTTACAGGAACAAGGAGATTCACCTATTCCATCTGAAGACAGATACCGGATTGGAGGAATTGACTCGGTTAGGGGACACTACTATTACAATATTTCTGGACCATTTGGTACAAGTGAACAATTGCGTTACCGACAATATAGAGTTATTACTGATGAACTTGGATATCAACAAACAAAAACCTATGACAGTAGAACTACAGATTTGAATTCGAATGAACTTCAGGAATTGAAAAGCGGTGGCATTTCAGAAAGGGTATTTAATCTTGAATTACTGTTCCCGTTCAGTCAAGATGAGAATAGTTTTGTAAGAGGTCTTGTATTTTTTGATGCTGGAAACGTAAATTCTGAATCTAAGCAATATAAGCTGCTTGGTGAGGAAGAACCTGATTTTTTTGATCTTCGGAAAAGTTCAGGGTTTGGAGTCCGCGTAATTACTCCAATGGGAGTGCTTCGCTTCGAATATGGAATGAAATTAGATAAACGTTCTCATGAAACTCCAGACCGGTTTGAATTCACTGTAAGCGGATTATTTTAATAATTTCATAAAATTTTTTAACTGAATTTTTTTCAATTTCAACAAGATGGATAATATAAATATTTCACAGTCTATGCAGCAGTATGTGAAACAAGCACGAGATGCCAGTCTTGCTTTGGCAAATATTGATAATTCAGATAAAAATATAATTCTGCATGAAATGGCAGAAACATTACGTTCGAATTCTGATGAGATTTTGGTTGAAAATACCAAAGATATGAAGATTGCTAATAAAATGTTAGAAAGGGGCAAACTATCTCACAGTGCATACAATCGAGTGATTCTTAACCAAATCAAAATTGATCAGATGGCCCAAAATTGTGAAAGTGTTGCTGCCCTGCCGGATCCTACTGGAAAAATGGTAAAAGCAACCCGTCTGGACGATGGACTTGATCTTCACTGTGTTTCATGTCCTATCGGAGTCATAATGGTGATCTTTGAATCACGACCAGATGTAGTTGTTCAGATTTCTGCTCTTACCATCAAATCAGGGAATGCAGTGATTCTGAAAGGAGGCAAAGAAGCCCAAAATACAAATCGTTTTTTGGCAGGACTAATTCGAAAGACCTTGGCAAAAAGTGTTTCATTTCCTGAAAATGCTATCATTTTAGTTGAAACTCGCGATGAGGTGACTGAGTTGGTGAAAATACGTTCTGGCATTGATTTAATTATACCCAGAGGCAGTAATGAATTAGTCAGGCATATACAGGAAAACGCTCGAGTTCCAGTACTTGGCCATGGTGATGGAATTTGTCATATATATATAAACGATGATGCAGATCAAGAAAAAAGCCTAGATGTATCACTGGATGCAAAACTTGATTACCCTGCTGTCTGTAATGCTCTAGAAACCTTACTTGTTCATCACAAATTTCCGAATAGTTGGCTTTCGAACATATTAATTAAAATGCAGAATGCTGGTGTAGAATTAAGGGTTTGCCCCGAAACAAAGAAACGTCTGGAATCATTTCCTGATTTAAATTTAACTCCAGCAAAAGATTTAGACTGGGAAACTGAATATGTGGATTTAATCCTTTCTATAAAAACTGTCAAATCTGCGGAAGAAGCATTAGAACATATCAGCCACTTTGGATCAAAACATACGGAAGCGATTATCACTGAAAATGAAGAATTAGCAGAGTGGTTTTTGAAAACTGTTGATGCAGCAGGAGTATTCTGGAACGCCTCAACCCGTTTTGCTGATGGGTTTCGTTATGGCTTGGGAGCAGAAGTAGTCGTTAGTGCAGGAAAAACTCATGCCCGAGGTCCTGTTGGACTTGAGGGGCTTGTAATTTACAAATACAAATTATATGGTAATGGCCATGTTGCTGGGAATTACAGTAATGGAAAAAAGAGTTTTATACATAAGGAAATTTAATATTAAAATTAATTTTCTAGGTTTTTTTAGCTAAAAATATTCTTTAATGTATAAATTACATTTAGATCGAGAGTTATCAAAAGATGTTTTTATAAGTTCTTCAAAAGAAACAATAGAATGGGTTGTAAACGCAATTGCAAACATTGTTGTTGCTGACGGAGTAATTGAAAAACATGAGTTTGTCGCATTACAGGAGGCTATTGGGCTTCTTAAAGATAAGGAAGAAATTCATGCTTTAATGGATAGAGTGAAAAAAAAGGAAATAATAGAGATTAGGGCCATAAAAATAAACGATGAGTTGGCTATAAAAGTATTCTTTTACTTGGCTGCTATTGCGGTAATTGATGGAGAACTTAAAAAAAGTGAAGCAGAAATGCTAAAGAAATGTGGAAAGTGTATGGGACTGGAGGATGATTTAGTTAAAGCAGTAATAGTTTTCGCTCGCGGATAATTGATAGTA
>CACFAY010000018.1 GCA_902564345.1 uncultured SAR324 cluster bacterium | reverse complement strand
GCAGAAAATAAAAAAATCATTAACCGATGCAAAACTTCCTTTATTTTCAGTAAATGAAGTTATTCCTATTCTAAAAGAACAATATGATCTTTGCTGTACGGTTAAAGAGTTACCCGGTGAAAGAGACCGTAATTATTTGGCTCAGGATAAAATTGGTAACTTATACGTATTCAAGATTTCAAATGCATCTGAATGCATAGACTATTTGGAAATTCAAAATCAGGCACTAGAATGCTCAGCAAAAATATTGGACCATTTTAGAATACCAACTGTAATTCCTAACTCAAACGGTGATTTACTTTCAAGAACTCTTTCTAAGAGTAAAAAATTACACTGGACACGCCTAGTTAAGTTTGTAGATGGAATACCAATGGCTCAGTATAGACCTCACACGAAAGATTTTCTAAATGAAATTGGGATTATGTGTGGAAAAATCACCAAAGCACTTCAGGAAATACCTATTCAGAAACAATCACAAAGACATCTTTGGGAAATGCATAATGCGAAAGAAACTTTGCAGCATTATTTACAATGGATCGATGACAGAGAAATGAGAAGCTTAATAATTCATTCCCTTGAATTATATGTTGAATTGCTGAATCCTTTAGAAAAAGAGCTTAGACGCGGTTGGATCCATAACGATTACAATGATTATAATATCCTAGTAAATCCAAATCTGAATACACAACCTTCACTTGGATTAATCGATTTTGGAGATATGACTGATTCCTTCATTGCCGCAGAACCAGCAGTTGCATGTGCATACGCTATGTTAAATAAAAATGAACCTCTCCATGCTGCAGTACATTTAATAAATGGATTTCATAAAAATTTTCCGTTGAAAGAAAAAGAGGTAGAAATTCTTTTTCCAATGATTCTAATACGCCTTTGTCTAAGCATTACATTAAGTGCTTTTCAGCAGCAAATAAATCCCAAAAATGAATATTTGGGAATCAGTCAGAAACCTGTGCGTAAACTGCTTAAATTTTTGCAAAATTATAATTTTAGTTATATACATCACCTCTTCAGGAGTGCTTGTAATTTTGAACCTTCAAAAAAAAATTATGAATTTTGTGAATGGCAAAAAAATTCAGAAACAAATTTTCATCGTCTGCTAAATGTTTCACTTAAAAGCAAAAACACAATAGTACTAGATCTTAGCACAGGCAGTCCTTTAGCAGCTAAATTTCAATGTATGTCGGTAAAAGAACAACAAAATTACCTGGACTTATTGCTCTATGAAAAAAAAGCACATAATGCTGTGGGCAAATATTCTGAGGTCCGATCTATTTATTCTACTAAACAATTCTGCCATAATTCATTTGAAGGAGATGAAAAAAGAACAATCCATCTTGGAATTGATATTTTTACAAAATCAGGAACAGTCATTTATGTTCCATTTGAGGGATTTGTTCATCAATTGAATGACAACAGAGATCATCTTGACTACGGACCTACAGTGATATTAAAACATCAGCCTTCTGATGGTCCTTCGTTTTACACTCTATATGGACATTTAAGTCGATCATGTCTGAAAAATTTGAAAATTGGACAGTTCGTCAAAGGAGGCATGAAACTGGCGGAGATAGGTGATTCAAATGAAAATGGTGGTTGGATTACTCATGTGCATTTTCAGATCATTCTAGACCTTTTTGATTCAAGGGGTAATTATCCAGGAGTAGCACTTCCATCACAACAAAAAGTATGGACCAGTATTTGTCCAGACCCAAAAATTATGCTTGGATTGACTAATAGATGCTCTGCAAAAGAAACAAATTACGAAGTACTCTTTAAAAGACGCAGGCAAATATTTGGACCATCTCTGAGCCTTAATTACAAGAATCCTCTTATTATTTTACAGGGCCAGGCCCAGTCTCTGATCGATTATAAAGGACAAGTTTATCTAGACTGTGTAAACAACGTCGCACATGTAGGACATTCACATCCTTCAGTTTCAAAGGCACTAAGCGATCAGTCCTATGTTTTAAATACTAATACAAGATACATTAACAATATAAATATCGAATATGCAGAACGTCTCTGTGATTTTTTCCCAGAACCACTAAACAATTGTTTCCTAGTATGTTCAGGAAGTGAAGCCAATGAACTCGCACTTCGGATTGCCTTTACTTTCAGTGGACAAAAAGAAGTTATTGTTCTTGAGGAAGCATATCATGGTAATACTATCGCAAATATTGATATCAGTCCATATAAGCATAATGGTCCTGGCGGCAAAGGTCCTCCAGATTGGGTTCATGAAATTCCAATGCCGTACATTTATCGCGGGATTTATCGGAACCCTGAAACAGCAGGTAGACTTTATTCTGATAAGGTCTCTGATATTTGTGAAAAACTTTCTGCACTTGGAAGAAAACCTGCGGCTTTCATATGTGAATCAATTCTTGGATGCGGAGGACATGTAACACTTCCGAAGGATTTTCTTAAAAAATCTTATCAACATGTAAGAAAAGCAGGAGGGTTATGCATTGCAGATGAAATACAAGTGGGGTTTGGACGTACCGGTAAACATATGTGGGGATTCGAACTTCAGGGTGTAATTCCGGATATTGTAACCTTAGGCAAACCAATTGGAAATGGCCACCCGATTGGTGCAGTAATTACTACAAAAGAAATTGCAGACACATTTGCTAATGGAATGGAATACTTTAATACATTTGGAGGAAGTCAAGTCTCATCAGCTGTCGGCATGGCTGTTCTGAATGTAATGGAAAATGAAAGACTGATGCAAAATTCTTTTGAAAATGGCAGACTACTAAAAAATTCCTTAGAGAAGCTAAAAAAAACATATCCTCTAATTGGAGATGTTCGTGGAGAAGGTTATTTTTTAGGAATTGAATTTGTGCTTGATCAGGACACAAAAGAACCTGCCCCTTTACATGCTGAATATGTTGTAGAAAGGATGAAATCCTCTAAGATTCTCCTGAGCACGGAAGGACCAGGTAAAAATGTAATTAAATTCAAACCACCTATGGTTTTCAATCAAAAAGATCTTCAAAAATTAACTTTTGAACTGGAAAAAATTCTATGTGAAACTCCAATGCAGCTAAATTATTTAAATTATTAATGTCCGACATGAAGAGATTTACGATTTACAATCAAGGAATCATGACACAATGAATTACTTTTAATCCGCTTTAAAATACAAAGGCCAATTCTCCATAGTAATTTTAAAGACTCTTTAGTTGAAATCTTGACTTTAATTTTCATAGATGTAGTGCCTAGACAATTTAATACTTTTTTTAAAAATCTCTAACAAAGTAATTCTAAAATTCATTACGTTCTTCTCTTTTAAGTTTCTCAACCAATTTCTTTACTTCTTGAGATTTATTCATGTTGCATACAAGCAATGCATCTTTAGTGTCTACGATGATTAAATTTTCTAAACCTATACTCGCAACAAGTCTTTTTTCACTAAATATTAAAGAGTTTTTTGTTTCCATGGTAATTACATTTCCACGTAATAGATTCCCTTCACTATCTTTTACTGAGACTTTATGTAAACTCTCCCAACTTCCTAAATCTGTCCATTCCATATCAACAGGAATAACAGCTACACGATCTGATTTTTCAAGCAAGGCGTAATCAATAGAATCTGCAGAGATAGAATTATAAATCTTCCTAATTCTTTCTTTATCTGAAAGGCCTCCCGAAGAAGCTTCTTTTTCAAATAAATCAAGTAATTCAGGAGCATGTTTTCTATACTCCTTTAGCCAAGTTTCAGGTGTTGCCATGAAAATACTGGCATTCCATGTGTAACTCTGCGATGCCAAGTATTGCTCTGCTTTTAACTGATCTGGTTTCTCAACAAACTCTTCAACTTTAAAACCAACATCCAAAGGTTTTCCAGATTTTATATATCCATAACCAGTTTCTGGACGATCTGGTTTTATTCCAAAAGTGACAATATAATCTGAAGAAGCCAATCTTTCTCCAATTTTTAAGACATGATCAAATCTTTGAAGATTTTTTATTAAATGATCTGATGCTAAAACTACAACTGGAACTTTTTTATTGACTTCAGGTATCGTAAGAATGCTCCATAGTATTGCTGGAGCAGTATTTCTACTCAAGGGCTCTAACAATAGTTGATCTATCGGAAAATCTGGATAAATTTTTAAAATTTGCTGACGCAATAGGCTTTTGTGTGAATTTGAACCAACAACATAAATATTTTTTGGTGGAACTAATGATTCAAGACGTTTAGAAGTCTCCTGGAAAAGAGACTCTAGACTTGATCCAAGATTGAGGAACTGTTTGGGTGATTCATTGCGACTATATGGCCAGAGGCGCGTACCAGTTCCACCAGCAAGTATAACTGCTATCATATAAAAAATAATTATAAATTAATTTAATGATGCATGATCAGGCAAATTTGCTGATTTGTTTTTTTTTAGGAAATCAAGTCTGCTTAGAATAACAGAAATTGAAGTCAAACTGATTAAAGAACCAGCACGTAATTGTTCGAGTGCATGAAAATAAGAGCTTAACTGTGACGAGTAGTTTTCATTTAGTATTTTCATCAACCATAAAGCATCAGGTATAGTATTGTGACCTATTTTAGAGGAAGTAGGCAAAATATTCAGCAACAATAATTTACCAGTATCTAGAGTACTAATCAGAATATCCTGATATTCTAATTCCCAGTCATTTTGCGGCTCGATTGATACAAGTTTTTCCCTCAACCAGTCAAATCCAAACTTCTGTTCAATACTAATTGCAATTTGATAAGCTATTTTGACTTGCAAATCCTGAGTCAAACAAAGATGCAAAACATACGGAGCAATTCTCAAATGCTTTAATGATGCCCTTATATTAAATAAAAGCGATGAAGATTCTTCTTCACAATTTTTTTTGTATTCTTTAGTTTTTCCATTTTCTAAAAGGACTAAATCTGAATCTACATTATTCTTTGAGATTGACTGATACTTAAGCAGTTCCTTTAACAAAACCTTGTATTGCTCAACTTTTCCAAATCCTGAAATGAATGCCTGTCCAATAAGTAAATTCCTTACCAGCGTTTTTATTACGTCTTCCAATTCAATTAATACTTCATAGCGCTCTTTCTCAGTAATAGCATTTAGAGAATATAAATTTTCACGAATTTTTTCTGCCTCAAGACTAGATTCAATTACCAGATACGTGCGAACAACATCAGGAATACTATGTTCAGTGCCATCAGCCATTCTAGAGATGAATGTTGATCCAGCATGATTAGTAATCCTGTTTGTAAGTACTGTAGAAATGATTTCTTTTTTCAAAGGATGATCTATGATATTTTCTTCAAGATAATGACGTACTGACTTTGGAAAATATTCTAAATAGTATTTTGTAAGTTCATCCTCCAGTGGAATTTCAGTAGAACTAAGAGCATCAAAAACCTCCATTTTTGAATAAGCCATCAAGACACATAAAACAGGTCGAGGTAAGGGCATATCAGCATTTTCAAGCTGATTCAGTTCAGACCATGATGGAATTTTCTCAATTCTTTTATTCATTCCTATTTCTTCAAGATGTGAAATTAATTTGCGGAACAATCGAAAATTTAAGTTTGATCTGATACTATCCATTGAAATTAGACGATGCTGTCCACGGTTATTTTCTAATACTAATTCAGAAATTTCATTTGTTGATGAGATTAAAAGGTCATCACGTTCCTGCTTTGTATTTATATGTCCCATTCTGAGCATCTGCTGCAGTAATATTTTAAGATTTACTTCATAATCTGACATATTTACGCCTGCAGAGTTATCAACAGAGTCCGAGTTCAGTCTAATTCCATTGTTGGAAAGTTCAATTCGAGCCAAATGAGTCAATCCTAAATTTGCACCTTCACCAATAACTTTTACCCTGCATTCTGATGCATTTATCCTTACTTCATTGTTTGCCTGATCATCAACATGAAAATCATTTTCTGAATCAGACTTAATAAAAGTTCCAATTCCTCCCAACCATAATAAATCAACATCCATTTGTAAAATTTTGCGTACTACTTCAGTTCCTTTTAATTTTTCCTCATCAGTACCCAGTAATTCTTTCACTTCAGATGATAGTTTAATTGACTTTGCATTACGTTCATAAACCCCTCCACCTCTACTGATTAAATTATCTGAATAATCATTCCATGTTGAACCTTGCATTTCAAAAAGTCGTTTTCGTTCATTCCACGATATTTCAGGATCAGGTTCAGGATCTAGAAATATATGCATATGATTAAAAGCTGCCTTTAATTGAATAGTTTTGCTTTGCAACATTCCATTTCCAAAAACATCCCCACTCATATCTCCCACTCCTATTACTCTTGTTAGCAAAGTCTGAATATTTATACCCATTTCTATGAAATGTAGTTTTACGCATTCCCAACTTCCTCTAGCAGTTATGCCTTCTTTTCTATGATCATAACCAATCGATCCTCCTGAAGCAAAAGCATCTCTCAGCCAAAATCCAGATTTTTCTGAAACTTCATTTGCGATATCTGAAAAATTTGCAGTACCCTTGTCTGGAGCAACAACTAGGTATGGATCTGGATCATCATAGGTAATAACTTTATCTGGTGACTTTATTTTTCCTTGCGCATCAATATTATCTGTTATTTCAAGCATTGAAGTGATGAAACGTCTGTAATGTTTTTTTGATTCTAAAATAGCTTCTTCTCTGTCTAACGGTGTATTCTTTAATACAAACCCTCCCTTTGAACCAACTGGAACAATTACGACATTTTTTGTCTGCTGTGTTTTTACTAAACCCAAAATTTCTGTTCTGAAATCATCAGCTCTATCAGACCAACGAAGTCCACCTCTTGCAACAGCACCAAATCGCAAATGTATGCCCTGCATTCCCAAATCATGAACATACATTTCTCTGAAAGGTACAGGATCAGGCATCTGCGCAATTTTACCTGAATCTAGTTTTATTGAAATTCCAGAGTCTTCATTCCTCTTGGCGATGAAAAAATTGGTACGCAGAGTATTTTCAATCAATTCATATATACTTCGTAAAACTTCATCATCTGTTACATGTTTTACATTTTCCAAACTCTCATTGAATTCCTTTCTTTTCTCAGGTAATAGCAACTCTAGACGATTTTCCAGATTACCCAAAGAAGTTTCTAGAGAAAATTTTGTATGAAATGTTTCAAACAGTATGCGTGAACATTGAGGATATCTCAGCAAAACCATGTTTATCGTTTCAGCAGTCAAAGGAGCATTAATTTGCAAATAGTAATTTCTATAAAGTTGAAGCACATTGATTTCACGCCAATCTAAATTTGCCAGCAATGCAAGCGCATTTAAGGGGTCGTTTTCTGTTTTTTTCTGAAAATAATTCTTTACAATTGCTTCAAGAAAAGGTTTGGAGTTAACCTCATCAATTAAAACTCTGTCTTTTCGCACCACACGAAAAGACTGTACAAATCCAATGGTTTTTTGATCATTTCCTATTCTTGTAGTAAGTTGATCTATAACATGAAGACCAAGATTTTGCAGAACAGGCATGATTTCAATTAAATGAATTTTATCCCTACTGTAAATGTATAATTGAGAAACAGACTTGAGGATGGATGGAACAGTGAAACGTTTTAGATTGAATTGTATGTTATTTTGTTCTGAAAGCCTCTCAATATACTGAATATTTTCCAAAGCTTCTTCAGCATCAACCCTTGCGCGATACTCTGAAGGCATCAATGGAAGGTACCGTTCATGTAACTTTATTCCTTCACTACCAGGATAATTGATGCGCAGAAGTTCTAGTAACTGTAATTCCCATGGCTTGATTTGAGTACTAATTTCACTTTCAAACTGAAGCATATTTAAATTAGGTACAAAATTGTTTCCATTTACATCTACTTTAAGTTCAAATTCAATATGCAAACGAGATTTTTCACTACCTCGTGCCTCAAAATAGCCATAATTTTTATAGTTAATTTTTGATTTAAGAAAAGTTAATATTTTAAATATAGTTTCTTCGATAAACATAGAATTTGGCATCACAATCATGAGTTTTAATACGCTTGTAATCCTTGTATTTATTCTGAAACAGTGAATGCTGTTGGGATTATTGATAGAGAGCAGGTTTTCACATACCTCCATTAACTCTTTCCTAGATGAACGAAAAAGCTCGATTTTAGGAGTTGCACTAAAAATTCGAACTACTTCATTGTAGTCATAACTGTCAACCAGCATTTTGTATTTTTTAAATATAAATTGCATTTTCTGGTGAATCAATGGTGTTTCAATATTTTTTACATGGAGAGAACTGCTCCTAAGCAGACCAAGAAATAAATGTTCCACCATACCAAGTTTTTCATCTGGAATTCTGACACATAGCATCATCATATTTTCAAATCTTAATACTGGGCTTTCAAAGAGAATCCTATCAAGGGAAAAAGGAAATTCTGAATGGCGTCTTTTCCAGAGGTGCGCGCTTAAAACATTTAAGAGCTTATTTGTCATTTTATCTATATATACTGGAGATATTATTCCTAGTCCTGAATCCTCGATTGTATTAATAGTTTCTATCGCATCTGAACCTTCTAAAATAAATTTTATATATCCCATTACAGAATAGTTATCTTGTTTCAACCAACCGCAGAGTTTTGACCATTCACTTTTTGTTTCAGAGGAAACAACATTAATAGTTTGAATCAATTCAATCATTGATTCCAGATTTGTGAACATTTGTTGATGATGATTTCTCACCAGTTGTATGGCCAGCATGTGTTCTGCAATCTTGGTTTCAAAATGTTTAAGTGTAGTATTTTCAGCTTCTGTCTCAACTTCCAAATAAAGATGATCATATTTTTCAAGATCCTGTTGTGGTAAAAATACTTTTTCTAACTCCTTAACTTCTGTCAACTCAACACCTATTATAGGATGGAGCTTGCATAGTATTAGTAGATTTAATTGTCTCATCAACGCTTCAACTGTGACTACAATAAAAGGGGCATCAGGAGATACAATTTCGATTATAGCAAGGGTGCTATGATTTTTTTCAGTTAGCAAAAACTTTGGCACTTTATGTTTTATGACTCGAACCATGCCACTTCTCCGAATAGCCTCCCTAAAAAATGAAAACCGTTCTTGAAGGAATTCATTCAATTGAGATTTACTTAATGAATCACACATTCTTTCAGACATACCTCGTAGGAATTGAGTGGAATATTGATCGAACAATGTTTTATCTGATTCTAAAGTCATGTATTTAAATATTTTTCGAGATATATTTTATAATAAAAAAGGTTATGTAAATTATATTTTTGAAACAAAATTCGTTTGAATGCCAATAAATTCTTTAATACATAAAGAAATAATATGAAAGCTATAACGAAATATAATACCTATAAATTATTTAATCAATTAAGACATGCTTTTAGTGAAATACTTAAATTTTTCATTAAATCAAAATATAATTCTGGCCCAGGTAAGAGGTTTGAACCTATCGGATCAAGAATCCCTTTTTTCACAGAAGTACCTTTTATCAAAGTTTCTATAATTTTTTGTGAATACTGAGGTTCTGCAAAAATACAAAATACTTCATTTTTTTTTATCATATTTTGTACTTTTCTTAACCTGCTCACACCTATAAAGTGATCCAAATGAATCGTTATTGAGCCTTCATTTTTCAGATTATAACGACTTTCATAATATTGATATGCATCATGTAAAACTAAATATGTGCGATTAGATATTTCCCTCATTTCTGCTGACAATTCTTTATCTAGTTCATTTAATCTTACATTAATCTTTTCTCCATTTATTTGGTATTTTTTAACGTTTTCTGGATCAAATTCACTTAAAACATCAACTATTTTATTGGTAATTATTTTTGCGTTTTCGGGATCTAACCATAGATGAGGATCTACTGTTGATTGCTGTTCCAAATATTGAGTATTTGAAATATTACTAATGTATGATTCATGATTTTCATATTTTCCCGTATGGTTTAAATGTCTAAAATATTTCAGCTTTAATCCATTTATTTCAAATACAGAAACAACCTTTGCTTTTTTAGTCAATGAACTTAAAGGCTTTACCAAGAAAACCTCTAAATTTTCTCCTCCCCAGAAAATAATATCAGCATTTTGCAATCTTTCAGCGTCACTTGGTTTAAGCGAATAGTTATGTGGAGATAAATTACCTCTTAATAACAGTTTCGGACTAGCAATACCATACATAATTCCTGAAACAAGTGAATGATAAGGTTTAATTGAAACAACAACATTCAGATTTGAATCAGCATTCGTCTGACTAAAAAATAGCAGAAGTGAAATAATTACTAAGTAAAATCGAACTTTCATTTAAATTGCAGAATTATTTTACTTAATTGATTTGAGAATGACTCTGTGTTAAAAATGTAATTTAAAGTAAGGTAATTCTAATTTTGTAGTTAGTCAATGTTAACAACTGTTGATAATAATGTAGATGAAATTGGCTTTGAAATCAGCAACCAAACTCTTATAAAATCTCAAAGCTTATCTTTTCTTATAGGAGAGAAAAAAATTCTATCTGAGATATCTCTCAATATTTCAAAAGAAGAAATTGTAACAGTAATAGGCCCTAATGGTGCTGGTAAAACAACTTTACTTCGCCTGCTATTAGGTCTTATTCCAGCCAGTTCAGGAAAAATATTTCGTAAACAAAAACTAAGGATTGGATACCTACCACAAAGAGCAGTTTATAACCCCGTTCTTCCACTTTCAGTCAGAAGATTAATGAATCTTACAGGAAATTTTTCCAAAATCCAAATTGAAGCTTCACTTGATGAAACAGGAGTTAAAGCATTGAAAGATAAACCAGTTTCTCAGCTCTCAGGTGGAGAATACCAACGAGTAATGCTAGCAAGAACACTTTTAAGAAATCCTGAGTTACTTGTACTTGATGAACCTGTTCAGGGAGTTGATTATATGGGGGAATCGGAATTATATAACTTAATTGGGAACCTGAGAAAAAAACTTGGTTGCGGAGTACTAATGGTTTCCCATAATTTACATGTGGTAATGGCATCTACGGACAGAGTTTTATGCTTAAATCAACATATTTGTTGTGAAGGGAAGCCTAAAGATGTAACTCAGCACCCAGAATACTTAAGGATGTTTGGTCTAAAGACAACAAATACGATGGCCATATACAATCATCACCACGACCATGAACACCACTTTTCTGGTAAATTTAAAAAGTTTTAAACATGACTTTGTTAGACGATTTTTTTTGGCGTGCAATCATCGCAGGTTTAGGAGTTGCTGTTGTAGCAGGGCCCCTAGGTTGTTTTGTAGTTTGGCGAAGAATGTCGTATTTAGGGGACACTATGGCTCATTCAGCGCTTCTCGGCATTGCTCTCGGTTTTTTCCTAAATATAGACCTCATGATAGGTGTTTTTGCAGTGGCACTGGTAGTAGCATTAATTTTATTCTTCTTTCAAAGACAAAAAATGCTTACCAATGATGCAGTATTAGGTACTCTTTCTCACGCTTCTCTTGCGATGGGTGTTCTAATAATTAGTCTAATGGCCTGGATAAGAATTGATTTGATGGGATATTTATTTGGAGATATCCTTGCAGTTAGTCTAATTGATCTTTATTGGATATATGGTGGTGGTATTTTAATTTTGGTTATATTACTTATTCTATGGCGACCCTTACTTGCAATTACGTTTGATAGTGAACTTGCTCAGGCTGAAGGAATTTCCGTATTAGCAGTACAACTTCTTTTCATGTTACTTATAGCAGCAGTAATAGCTTTGTCCATGAAAATTATTGGTATATTGCTAGTTACATCTCTCTTGATTATACCTGTTTCAGCAGCAAGAAGTTTTAGTAACACACCAGAACAAATGGCATTTGGAGGAGTATTAATAGGGATATCTTCAGTTATAATAGGGTTATTTACCTCTCTTTATTTTGACACACCTTCAGGACCTTCAATAGTAATTGCTGCAGTTATGTTCTTTTTTGCAGTTCAAATTTTACCTTTCAAGCAATTCAAATATTAATTATTTTAATCTGATGGATTCCATTGAATTCGGATTATTATTCCAGTTTAAGAATAAAATTATTTTAATGTAAATCGACGTTTGATTTAAATTTGGCAAGAATATTTATATATTTTAAATATATAAAATATTAGATTAGTGTTACAAACTACAAAATAATTATTTAGATTGTTTTGTCAATTTTGCAAATTGAAATTAACCAAACAAATCGGGTCAGCAAATTAAATATGTCAATTTCAAAATTAAATGATGTTACTCCTGAAATGATCCAGCGCTATAACCGGCCAGGACCGCGCTATACAAGTTATCCTACCGTACCTATTTGGGATAAAGGCCATTTCCATGAAGAATATATTCAGTGCCTCCAAGAGGAAAGTATAAAAGATAGACCAATATCACTTTATGTCCATTTACCCTTTTGCAGACAATTATGTACATTTTGTGGATGCAACAAATTTATCACCAGCAATAGAAAAATTACGGATGATTATTTGTCTGCACTTTATAAAGAAATTGAAGAAATTGCGAGAATTATGAGGTCACGTAAAAAACTTGCTCAAATTCATCTGGGCGGAGGTACTCCGACCTTCTTTAATCACGAACAGCTAGAAGGAGTTATAAATAAAATCACTTCCAGATTTGAATTGCAGGAGAACAGTGAACTAGCATTTGAAGCTGACCCCCGTGTAACTAATATAGATCATCTTGAAACACTCTACAAACTAGGGTTCAGGAGAGTTAGTTTTGGTGTACAGGACTTGAATAGCGATGTTCAAATGGCTATCAACCGTAATCAAACATCAAGGCAATCATGGGATACTATTAATAATTCTAGGAGTATTGGCTATACTTCTATCAATCTTGATTTGGTTTATGGTCTTCCACTTCAGACATATCAAGGCTTTTGTAAAACACTCAATGAAGTGGGGGAAATGCGTCCTGATCGTCTTGCAATATATAGCTTCGCTTATCTACCAGGTATGTTCAAAACTCATAAAAAAGCCATCAAAGAAAAAGATTTACCTATTCCTGAAGAGAAAATAAAAATTTATCTGGAAACTATTCGTTTTTTTACAGAACTTGGTTATGTGATGATAGGTATGGATCACTATGCTCTTCCGGAAGACGAACTCACACTTGCCTTAAAAAAAAGAACACTTCACAGAAATTTCATGGGCTATACTACTCTTCATAACATGGCTCAAATTGGAGTGGGAGTATCGGCTATTTCAGATTTTGGAGTCAGTTACTGGCAAAACAACAAAGATCTTCATCAATATATAAATGAAGCTTATAACAAAACTGTTAATCCACGCAGAAGAATAAAACTAGATAAAGAAGATCAATTACGAAGAGAAGTTATTGAGACTCTGATGTGCCATGGAGAAATATCTATTCCTGATTTTGAAAATAGGTATCAAATTAGTTTCAGGGATCATTTTAATAATGCTTGGCTTGATCTTGAAAAGTTTGCAGAGGAAGGTTTAGTGCAACTTGATTCAAAAAAAATTACATTAACACCTGTTGGTGCCTTGTTTACAAGAAATATTGCCATGCCATTTGACAGATACCTTAAAGAAAGCAGCAGTATTAGTTTTTCCAAAACAGTGTAAATATTTTTTCAGACAAAACTAATTTATACTACTCACTTAAAAATCTAGGAAGGTAATAGCTTTTACTAATAGTTTTATATTAAATAAAAATATTTAAATAATAAATCAATTTTTCACTCATCTTGTTTCGAAGAATACCACTGATAAACAGTTTCCAAGCCCGTTTTCAATGGGATCTTTGGCTTCCAACCAAGTGCACTGATCTTTGATGTGTCAAGTACTTTTTGTGGAGTCCCATCTGGATAAGAATTATCAAATAACAACCGACCAGAGAATCCTGACACTTCTTTTAATGTCTGAGCCAACTCACGGATTGTTTGATCCTTTCCACACCCTACATTGACTATTTCAGAATCATTATAATTTTCCATCAAACATAGGATTGCTTCAGCAAGATCATCAGAATGTAAAAACTCTCTTCTAGGATCACCTGAACCCCATATGTTAACCACATCTTCATTCGCAAGCTTTGCCTTATAAAATTTACGTATTAAAGCCGGAAGAACATGGGAATCTTCTGGATGAAAATTATCATTTGGTCCATAAAGGTTTGTGGGCATAACTGAAATAAAATTTGTTCCATACTGTTGATTGTAACTTTGACAAGTTTTTATTCCAGCAATTTTAGCTAATGCATATGCTTCATTAGTTGGTTCCAGTTCACCTGAAAGTAAGTATTCTTCTTTCATTGGCTGTGGACAATGTTTAGGGTAAATGCAAGAACTACCAAGAAATACCAATTTTTTAACATCATGTCGCCATGCCTCATGTATTACATTAGTTTGAACTATTAAGTTTTCGCGAATAAAATTTGCTGGATAAGTACTGTTTGCATGAATACCCCCGACCTTAGCTGCCGCCAAAAATACAAACTCCGGTTTTGTTTCTGAAAAAAATCTTCTGACTGCATTCGAGTCAAGAAGTTCCAATTCCGAGTGTGGACGAGTAATAAGATTCTCGTATCCAATTTTCTTTAAAGCTCTGTAAATTGCTGACCCTGCAAGACCAAGATGACCAGCAATATAAATTCTTGAATTAATTTTCATTTATAAATGTTTTTTATATGATTTCATATTCAACTTTAACTAAGTCATTTGTTCAATGTTTGTTATAAATATCTTTTGTAAAATCGAACAATTAAAGAATAAAAAATCTAGTCTTTTAAAATACAAATAATAAAAAAAATTTCATAGATCAAGTGATAATTTTAGAAATTATTATGATGTTTTTAGAAAATAATCGTTTCAAAAATCTATCTTATTAAAATTTTCATATTTCTTATATTCTTACGGAACAAAGATAACCTTCATAAATTAACTGTCTCCACTTTTCTAGTTAAAGAATTTAATCCTGAAATTTTTCTGAATTTTTCCATCAGTTCTCTCTCACGAACCTTTGTTTTTTCGATATGTCTGAATTTAACCAAATCAAACCCACGAATATATTCTGGTAATTTAGCAATTTCAGTAGCAATAGAATGATTATTTTCTGACAATCCTCTCAGCACTTCCTCAATTGTCTTTTCATAATCATGAATTAATTGTCTTTCCATTTGCCTTTCTTTTGTCTTTCCAAATAGATCAAACACAGTACCTCGAAGGAATTTAAACTTAGCTAGTATTTTCATGGGAATGAACATCCATGAACCAAAAGAGGATTTTAGTGGTTCGCCAGTATGCAGATTTCGTTTGGCAAACATAGGGGGTGCTAAATGCAGTTTTAGATGAAATTTACCTTCGAATCTATCATTTATTTTTTTGAGGAAATCTCCATTGGTATAGAGGCGAGCAACCTCATATTCATCCTTATATGCAAGAAGTTTAAAATAATACCTAGCAACAGCCTCAGTTAATGTGGACTGCCCTGGTTTGCGGTCATTCTCAACTGTACGTGCTCGTTCTACCATCTGTAGATAACGCTTTGCATATGCTTTGCTCTGATAATCCTTTAATACATCAGCACGATACTGTATTTTTTTATCAAGACTGTCCAGAGTTTCTTCGTTTAGACTAAAATCTGTTTGAGAAGCAGTTAATTCTCTAACTCTCTTATCATTATGCGCGGTTCTTCTTCCCCAAGTGAAGGCCTTTATGTTTGAGTCAACAGAGATACCATTTATATGAATAGCCTGTTCAATTGAAGTATATTCCAAAGGGATCAATCCTCGTTGATAGGCATAACCAATTAAAAAAATATTTGTAGCAATTGTGTCTCCAATTAAAGCTGTTGCAATGCGTGATGCATCAAGAAACTCTGCATTTTCATTTCCGGCAGTTTCCATTATCATCTGTTTGATTTTCAGACTGGGAAAGAGCATGTCAGCTTTTTGAGTAAATTCACCTGTAATGAGTTCATAACTATTTATAATAAGTTTAGTATGTCTAGGTTTAATCAGAGATAAAGTCTTTTCACTACCAGTAACTACCAAATCACTTCCAATAATTAAATTAGCCCCTTGTGAAGCAATCCTCGGAGAATGAATATCTTCCTGTACTTCACCTATTCTAAGATGCGATAGTACGGCACCACCTTTCTGAGCAATCCCTGTCATATCAAGGATTCCTACGCCCTTTTTCTCAATGTGTGCAGCCATTCCAAGTAAAGCACCAATTGTAACAATACCAGTGCCTCCAACACCACTCAAAACAACATTATAAGTTCCTTTGATTTTTGGAAGTTTTGGTTCAGGAAGAACACCCCATTCATCATTCTCATTGTAAAATGAGACGTTTTTCTTCAGTTTTCCTCCAATGACGCTTACGAAACTTGGACATAATCCATTGACACAACTGTAATCTTTGTTACATGAAGACTGATCAATCATTCTTTTTCTTCCAAATTCAGTTTCAAGCGGCATAACTGAGATACAATTTGATTTTACACCACAATCTCCACATCCCTCGCAAACTTGGTCGTTAATGTATATTCTGCGAGGAGGATCATGCAGAATGCCTCGTTTACGTCTTCGCCTTTTTTCCGCAGCACAAACCTGCTCATAAATAAGTACTGTAACTCCCTCAATTTCTCTTATTTGACGCTGAACATAATCTAAATCCTTGCGATCATATATCATCACGTTGGGAGGAATTTCGGAGTTTTTTTTGAATTTTTCAGGTTCATCACTTACTACTGTTACTTGTTTAACACCTTCAGCAAACATCTGATAAGAAACAGTTTGAACTGTCATTTTTCCATCAACACTCTGTCCACCTGTCATAGCTACAGCATCATTCAATAAAATTTTGTAGGTAATGTTTACTCCAGAAGCAACCGCCGCGCGTATAGCTAAAATGCCAGAATGATAATAGGTCCCGTCTCCAATATTCTGGAATACATGTTTTCTGTTAATAAAAGGTGCCTGTCCAATCCAGTTTGAACCTTCACCACCCATTTGGGTAAATCCAATTGTATCGCCACGATCCATCCACTGAACCATGTAATGGCAGCCAATCCCAGCCATTGCAATACTTCCTTCTGGAATAACAGTTGATGAATTATGAGGACATCCAGAACAAAAATATGGCATTCTATTAATTGATTCTCTAGGTAAAGAAGAGGAATCTAATCTAAACTCCATTTCCCTCAAACGATCCGAAAGTAATTCGTGATGCTGATTCTTTAAAATTCTTTTTCCAATAGTCGAGGCAATCATATTAGGATCGAGTGCACCCACTGAACTAAAGAGGGAATTACCATTTTCATCAGTTTTGCCAATCACTTTGGGATTAGATGAAGTTTCATACAATATTTCTTTAATTTGTGGCTCAATAATAGCTCTTTTTTCCTCAACAACTATAATCAAATCAAGCCCTTTTGCGAACTCAATTATTCCTTTATCTTCGAGGGGCCATGGCATTGTTACCTTATAAAGACTTAAACCCATTTGATCTGCATCATGTTCGCTAATTGCAAGTTCATCCAGAGCAAGCATTGTATCCGAGTAAGACTTACCAACCGAAACAATTCCAATTTTTGCATTACGGCCATTCCAGATTATACGATCAAATTTATTTACTCGAGAAAAAGCTCTTACTGCTTCAATTTTATGATGATGCATTCTTTCATCCTGAGCGTTGGGAGTGTCAGGGAAACGAATGTTTAAACCATCATCAGGAAAATTGAAATCTTTAGGATATAATACATTTAGACGATTTATATCAACATTTATGGAAGCTGTTGATTCCACAGTGTCGTGTAGACATTTTAAACCAACCCAGCATCCACTATACCTTGATAGAGCCCAGCCATAAATTCCATAGTCATATATCTCCTGAACATCAGAGGGATTGAGTATAGGAATCATGGCGTCAATCATTGAAAACTCACTTTGACCACAAAGTGTTGAAGACTCTGCAGTATGATCGTCCCCCAACAATGCCAGCACTCCACCAAATTTAGATGTTCCTGCATGATTAGCATGTTTTAGTACATCTCCGGAACGATCCACCCCTGGACCCTTGCCATACCAAATTCCAAAAATACCATCATACTTACCCTCACCACGTATCTCTGCCTGTTGTGTTCCCCAGAGAGCGGTAGCAGCCAAATCCTCATTCACACCCGGCTGAAATTTTATATCGCTTTCCTCAAGTAGTTTATAATTTTTCGACAGTTGTTGATCATAACCACCCAAAGGGGAACCACGGTATCCACTTATGTAACCTGCTGTATTAAGACCAGACTGTCTATCCAGTTCTTTTTGTACCAAAGGCAAACGCACAAGGGCCTGTACGCCCGTCATGAACGCTACACCTTTTTTTAATATGTACTTATCATCAAGTGAGACTGACCTTTTTTTCATAAAGACCTTTGTGCAAGACAATTCTAATTATAAATAATTCACAATTTCCATCGATTCAAGTAAAACAAATAGTCATTCAAACTAGTTAAAAATGATAACAGGTGCATTTTAACACAACCCAATTTTACTTCAAATCAAAAGGAGGAACTTTAATTAAAGAAATTTTTATTTTTTTATAGTAACTATCACAACCTTTTCTTCCCATGAAATAACTTTATACATTAACTAAATACATAATTATATTAAGAAGAATAATCACTTGAAAACCTTGCTATAACTTAATTTACACTTTAATCTATTTCATAGTAAGAAATAATAATACTATTGTTTAATAACATCATTTAGGTTAACTTGCCTTCAATTCAAAAACTTTCACACTCTCAATCCGGTTATTATTTAGTCCGGGGTATTCTATTGATATGTTTGTTGATCTTTGTTTTAATAGGGTTAACATATTGGGGAGAAGCAAATAATTTTGATTTAAACTTTTCTGCAAAATTTTTCACAGTAGAAAAGAAATGGTATTTGGCTGAATCCTTCCCTTGGAAATGGTTTTATGAATATGGTGTAATTCCAGGAATCTTTGTATCTATCCTTTCATTTTTTATCTGGATTTATTCACTTTCAAATAAAAAACTAGCAATTCTGCGCCCATATTTGCTAATTTGTGCTCTTACTCCTATCATCGCTTCAGCATTACTGGTGAATGTAGTCCTCAAAGACCACACAGGTCGACCTCGCCCCAGAGAGATTAAACAATTCAGTGGTAAATGGGAATATTTGCCTGCACTTCAGTCTGGAATTCCCGGTCGTGGGCGTTCTTTCCCATGCGGACATTGTTCAATTGCCTTCACATTAACCAGTGGTATTGTTTTTTGGCGTCATTATCGCAAATTCGCGGTTTTATCTCTTTCTATTGGGTTGATTTATGGAATTCTTATGAGTATTGCACGTATTGCTCAGGGAGGGCATTATATAACTGATGCTATGTGGTCACTTGGCGTAGTATGGCTTACTTTATCGTTTCTCTACTATTTCGTCTACCAACCACCCCGAAATGAAAACAAACATGTTATGAATTTCACAAAAAAACAAAAATTAAATATTTCAATTGGAGTAATATTATTTTTGTCTATTTTGGCAATATTTACCTGGACGCGCAGGCCTTTTTACAAAGAACATAATTTAGTTTTTGACATAAAAAAAGATGTTTCAAAATTGAATGTTTTTATACCTGTAAAATGGAAAATGGAAACTACAAGATTTGAGGAATTGGAAAATGGTAAATTCCAATTACTTGTAAAAGGATTTGCGCCTCCTTATACATCACATTTCTTAAATTTTTCTATTGAAAAAGTAGAAGACTTAATGAAAGTTAATTTTAAGGAAACAGTTAAGGGCTATCATAGAAATTTTATTCACTCTTTTAGACTCATTTTACCAAAACATTTAAAAGGAAATGTTCAATTTTATGATAGTCTTAACAGTTCGTTGAATTAAATAATAACACGAACAGTATTTAATTTTGGTCTTGAATTAAAAGTTTTCAAGGGTGACCATTGTAGCAAACTTATTCTTATCTAAATGGCCTTTTATGCCTTTATCAAAAAACAAAATTTTACTTACGGGGTAAAAATGAAAAATTATCAACTAATATTCTCACTATTACTTACATTAAGCTTCAATATTAGCGAACATATATCAGTCTATGCAGATTCAAAAACCATTAAATCCTCATCAATTGCTATGAATGGAGAACCAAAATATTCAGAAGGATTTTCTCACTTTGAATATGTAAATCCAGAAGCTCCAAAAGGTGGTGAAGTTACTCTCAGCTCGATCGGCTCTTATGACAGTTTCAACGCTTTTATAGCGAAGGGTGTTTCTGCAAGTGGGCTTGGAATGATATATGAAACATTAACAACTGGATCTTCTGATGAAGCATTTTCAGAATATGGTTTGATTGCTGATCAAATTGAATACCCTGAAGATCGAACATGGGTGATTTATCATTTAAATGCAAAGGCTAGATTTCATGATGGAGAATCGATAAATGTAGATGATGTTATTTTTACATTTAATATGCTAATGGAAATGGGAGCACCTTTTTATAAATCATATTATGGTGATATAGTTGAAGTTGAAGATTTAGGCAACAGAAGGGTAAAATTCTACTTCCGCCAAGGTATGACAAATAGGGAATTGGTTCTGATTACCGGACAACTACCCGTTCTGCCAAAACATTACTGGGAAGGAAAGGATTTTTCAAAATCAACACTTGAACCTCCTCTGGGAAGTGGCCCATATCGAATAAAGGACTTTAAGGCAGGAAAATATATTACCTACGAACGTGTGAAAGATTATTGGGCCGAAAACCACCCTGTTAACAAGGGTAGAAATAACTTTGATATTGTCCGTTATGATTACTATAGAGACGCCACAGTAGCTTTAGAAGCATTCAAAGCAGGTAAATATGACTTCCGAGAAGAAAATAACTCTAAAATGTGGGCCTCTATGTATAAAGGAAAAACTTTTGATGAGAACCTTACAATCAGGGAGGAAATTCCGCATGAACTTCCTCGAGGTATGCAGGCTTTTGCTTTTAATTTGCGTAGGTCTATGTTTAAAGACCGTAAAGTTCGTGAAGCAATCGGGTATGCTTTCGATTTTGAGTGGAGCAATAAAAATTTATTTTATGGCCAGTACAAACGAACAGACAGCTTTTTTGAAAATTCAGAACTGTCATCAAGTGGATTGCCCTCCCAGGAAGAATTAGAGATTCTTGAACCATTTCGAAAAGACCTACCTGATGAAGTGTTCACCAAAGAATTTAAACCACCAGTAACTGATGGATCTGGGAACATACGAAAACAATTACTGATCGCTTCTAAACTACTAAAAGAGGCTGGATGGAAAGTAAAAGATGGTAAGCGGATCAACTCTGAAACAGGTGAAGAATTAAAGTTTGAGATTTTGCTTATCTCTCCTGCTTTCGAAAGGATAGTATTGCCTTTTAAAAAAAATTTAGAACGAATGGGTATTGAGGCCAGTGTAAGGGTAGTTGATACCTCCCAATATGTAAATCGTATCCGTTCATTCGATTTTGATGTCTTTGTAATGGTAGCCGGACAATCACTTTCACCTGGAAATGAACAGGATAATTATTGGAGTTGTAAAGCTGCTAAAACTAGTGGTACTAGGAATTACATGGGAATATGCAATCCTACAATTGACAAACTGGTACGATTAGTAATAGAAGCGCCTAACAGAAATCAACTTATTCACAGTACCAGAGCTCTGGATCGAGCGTTATTATGGGGTCACTATTTAGTACCGCACTGGCATATCAACTATTACCGCCTTTCATACTGGAATAAATTTTCTAGACCAGATATAACGCCAAAATATAGCCTAGGATTTTTTACATGGTGGGTTGATGATACCAAAGAAAATACCATGTTAAAAAATAAGTAGAATTGTTAATAAGTCCCTTATCTTCTAAGACCAACCTAATATTTAACAATAATGACTGCTTATATCATCCGTCGTTTGTTGCTCGTTATTCCAACATTAATTGGGATAATGACAGTAAACTTCGTTATTATCCAGATTGCGCCTGGAGGTCCTGTAGAACAAATGATTGCCAAACTGCAGGGTGAAGCAGTTAGTGCAACTGAAAGACTTTCAGGAGCAGGAGAGGATGTAAAAGGACAAAAAAAAGCAGTTTCAGATAAATCTTCAAAATATAGAGGTGCACAGGGTCTGGCACCTGAACTAGTTGAAGAAATCGAAAAAATGTATGGTTTTGACAAACCCGTTCATGTTCGTTTTTTCAATATGATGCTTGATTATGCGACTTTTAACTTCGGAGAAAGTTTTTTCAGAGATCAAAAAGTGGTTGATCTCGTGCTGGAAAAAATGCCTGTTTCTATTTCCCTAGGAATCTGGAGTACGCTAGCTGTATATCTGGTTAGTATTCCTCTTGGGATTCGCAAAGCACTCAAACATGGCTCCCGCTTCGATATATGGAGCAGCACAGTTGTAATTTTGGGCAACGCAATTCCAACTTTTCTATTTGCCATCCTTTTAATTATTCTTTTTGCGGGAGGAAGCTATTTAAGCTGGTTCCCGTTACGTGGTCTTGTTTCTGATAATATTTCCACCTTGCCATGGTGGAAGCAAATTCTGGATTATTTTTGGCACTTAGTGCTTCCAATAACAGCTATATTGATCGGAAGCTTTGCATCCTTGACCATGCTCACCAAAAACTCTTTCCTAGATGAGATAAATAGACAGTATGTCATCACGGCAAGGGCAAAAGGTATCGCAGAAAGGCGAGTACTTTATGGACATGTATTTCGCAATGCCATGCTAATTATAATTGCTGGATTCCCAGCAGCATTTATAGGTATGTTTTTTACAGGATCTTTGTTAATAGAAATAATATTTTCTCTGGATGGATTAGGACTCTTGGGCTTCGAATCGACTATTCAGCGCGATTATCCAGTAATGTTTGGGACACTTTTTATTTTTACCTTACTGGGCCTTATAGTTGGAATAATAAGTGATTTAATGTATACAGTAATTGATCCCAGAATAGACTTTGAAACCCGTGAAAATTAATCAATGAGTCCGCTTGCAAGACGTAGAATAATTCAATTTAGAGCAAACCGCAGGGGTTACTGGTCTTTATGGATATTCCTTGTGATTTTCTTAATAAGTCTGTTTGCAGAAGGTGTAGCAAATGACAAACCCCTTTTGGTAATTTTTGAAGACCGATTATATTTTCCTATTTTTGAAACCGTTCTGGAGACTCAGTACGGAGGAGAGTTTGTAACCGAAGCAGAATATAGAGATGATTATGTTCGTGAATTAATTGAGAATAAGGGAAGTATTTATTGGCCACTCATTCGTTACAGCTATGACACTATTAACTATAATTTACCTTCGGCAGCACCATCTTTTCCAACTAGAGAAAACTTGCTTGGGACAGATGATCAAGGCCGTGACGTAGTAGCTAGGCTCATTTATGGTTTCCGTATTTCTGTAATTTTTGGACTAGTACTTACAATACTTAGCTCAATTGTTGGAGTTGCTGCAGGAGCAGTTCAGGGTTATTTTGGTGGACGTATTGACATTATTAGCCAGAGGTTTATAGAAATTTGGTCAGGGTTGCCTGTTCTTTTTCTTCTAATAATTCTTTCAAGCTTTGTTGAACCAAATTTCTGGTGGTTACTAATGATAATGCTTTTATTCAGTTGGATGGGGCTTGTTGGAGTTGTACGAGCGGAATTTTTACGTGGTCGTAATCTTGAATATGTACGAGCAGCTCGTGCTTTAGGTATGAGTCACCTAAGAATAATGAGTCGACATATTTTGCCAAACGCAGTTGTTGCAACTATGACATTCATGCCCTTTATTCTCTCAGGTTCCATCACAACTTTAACCGCACTTGACTTCCTAGGCTTTGGATTACCTCCCGGCTCACCTTCCCTAGGGGAACTTCTTGCACAAGGCAAGGCTAATCTCCATGCTCCTTGGCTGGGAATTTCAGGATTTGCAGTTATTTCTTTGCAACTAAGTTTACTTGTTTTTATTGGCGAGGGAGTTCGAGATGCTTTTGACCCCAGGCATAACATTTAAACAAGAAAAATTTTATAACATCTGAAAATAATTAGAATTATTTATGTTTGTTGGCATATTTGTTTAAAATAAAACTTTAAATTAATTATAAGAAATGAAAGACAGTAAAAATTCACCAATTCAACCTGTAAGCGGAACTATAGTTCCTAGATTTGCAGGACCTTCCACATTTGCAAGATTGCCTGAAATACGTGATGTTAATAGTTGTGACATCGCTATTCTAGGAATTCCTTTTGATGCTGGCACAAGTTACAGGCCTGGAGCCAGATTTGGCCCACAGGCTATCAGACAGGCTTCCAGACACCTTCGTACTAACTACCACCCCTCTTATGACACAGAACCATTCATTGAGCAGCAAGTAGCTGATGCTGGTGATGTAACCTGTAATCCTTTCAATATTTTGGAATCAGTAGAACAGATTCAAAGTGCCGCTACAAATTTGCTAGGAAATGTGAACAGTATTGTAAGTCTTGGCGGAGACCATACGATAGCTTTACCTCTCCTGAGAGCTGTTAACCATCATTTTGGCCCAGTAGCACTGATTCATTTTGATGCTCATCTTGATACATGGGATACATACTTTGGAGCTCCATATACTCACGGGACACCATTCAGAAGAGCTGGTGAAGAAAAGCTTTTTCTTGACAAATACTCGATGCATGTTGGCATACGTGGTCCTTTATACAGCCGTAACGACCTTGTAAATGATGAGGAATTAGGATTTAAGGTAGTACACTGTGATGAATTTCAAACTGAAGGAGTAGAACATGTTATCAGACGCATAAAAGAACGCGTGGGGAATAATTCTATTTATTTATCAATAGATATTGACGTCTTGGACCCAGCGCATGCTCCTGGGACAGGGACTCCTGAAATTGCTGGCATGTCTTCACGAGAATTAGTAAATGTTTTAAGAGGACTCGCAGGACTTAACATTATTTCAGCAGATGTTGTAGAAGTTGCTCCTGCATATGATCATGCTGAATTAACATCTCTTGCAGCGGCTACAATAGTTTATGAAATAATTAATCTATTGGTGCAATCTAGCAGAAAAAAGTCCTGAATTAAAAATTTCAGGACTTGATTTAAATATTTCAATAATTTTGAATAACTATATTTTTAACAATTAATATCCTAAATAAATCTTTCATGTGAGACAAATTCTAAACCAAAAGCCTCACTAACTCCTTTACATGTAATTTTTCCAGCATGAGTGTTTAACCCCATAGCAAGCGCCGAATCTTCTTTACAGGCCTTTTTCCAGCCCTTATTAGCTAACTGAATAGCATAGGGCAGCGTTACGTTAGTCAAGGCAAGAGTTGAAGTCCTAGCTACAGCTCCTGGCATATTACCTACAGAATAGTGCACAACTCCATGACGTTCATAAACAGGATTGTTATGATAAGTTACTCTATCAATGGTTTCAATGCATCCACCTTGATCAATTGCCACATCAACAATAACTGAACCTTTCTTCATAGTTTTTACCATCTCCTCGGAAACGAGGTGGGGAGCCTTTTTACCTGGAATTAAAACACCACCTATCAACAAGTCTGCCTTTTCTACTTCCTTTGCAATATTAAAACTGTTGGACATCATAAGATGTACACGACCGTTAAAAATATCATCAAGATAACGTAACCTTTCTGGATTAATATCAATTACGGTGACTTTTGCACCAAGACCTACTGCCATTTTTGCTGAATTAATGCCTACAACACCACCACCAATAATTACTACATCAGCAGGCTCAACTCCTGGCACACCTCCAAGCAAAACACCTTGTCCACCTTGAGGTTTTTCTAGAAAACGAGCCCCAACCTGCACTGCCATTCTTCCTGCCACCTCACTCATTGGTGTTAGAAGAGGGAGAGTATCACTAAGTTGAACCGTCTCATAAGCAATTGAAGTTGTCTTAGAGTCTATCAGTGCATCAGTTAATAGCTTTTCCGCAGCCAAATGAAGATATGTGAATAATAGAAGATCATCACGAAAATAATTATACTCATCAGCAAGAGGCTCCTTGACTTTGTATACCATCTCACATTTCCAAATATCACCAGCATTATCAACTATTTTGGCTCCAGCCTCCTTATATTCATGATCTATGAAACCACTACCAACTCCAGCATTTTTTTCCACTAATACACGATGTCCCTCTCTAACTAGTTCTGAAACTCCGGCTGGTGTTACACCAACACGATTTTCCATTTCCTTAATTTCTCTAGGTACCCCAATTTGCATTTTTAAATCCGATTTTAATTTTTATAAAAACTTGTTTAATAATTTTAATTTAATGCCTTGTTTAAGGATTTTTTAATAGCATCCACAATTTGGTCAGCTTCATTTTCCTTTAATACTAATGGTGGTGCCATAATGAGAATATTTCCAAGTCCAGGAACAGTATTACCGTTTCGCATTAAAAAAACACCTTCTTTAATACAGTTCTGAATGATACCATTAGCCTGAGCAAGAGAAACAGGTGTTTTCTTATCTTTGTCAGTCACAAGCTCAATTCCTAATAGCAAACCTCTGCCCCTTATATCGCCTACGAGTGGGTGATCAGCAAATTCACTTAATCTATTTTTTATATATTTTTCCATTTTTTCAGCATTTGCAGGTAGATTTTCCTGTTTTACTATGTCTATATTCTTGAGACTAACTGCAGCTGAAACAGGATGACCTCCATATGTGTTAATGTGCCTAAAATGCATTAATTCTGTAGTTTCTCCGTAAAACGCTTCAAAAATATGCTCCTTAACTACCGTTGCTGCTATTGGCATGTAACCACTAGCCATACCCTTAGCAAAACTAAAGACATCAGCCTTTATACCCCAATGCTCATGTCCAAACATTTTACCTGTTCTTCCAAATCCGGATACAACCTCGTCCATTATCAAAAGAACATTGTATTTATCACAAACTTCTCTAACTCCTTTAATATAATTGTCTGGTGGAATTAGAACTCCCCCACCTGAAATCATGGGTTCCATAAGAAAAGCTGCAACTGTTTCTTCTCCTTCATAAATAATTGTATCTTCAAGAAACTTTACACATTCCTCACCATGCTCTTCAATGGTTAATTTAGGATGTTTTCGGTACGGATAAGGCGGAGGTACATGTAAAAAGCCCGGTGCTAATGGTTCATATCCAATTTTGCGTTCTGCTTGCCCTGTAGCAGTCATTGTGGCTAAAGTATTACCATGATAAGCCCTGTGCCGAGAAATTATTTTATGCTTTCTTGTATTTCCTGCCTGCAAATGGTATTGTCTGACTATTTTGAAGGCTACTTCATTAGCTTCAGATCCACTGCTCGTAAAATACACGTGGCCTTTTTCCATACCCATCATTTTTAGCATCTTTTCTGAAAGCTCCACTGCTGGGTCACTAGTCATCGTAGGATTCACATATGCCAGATTTTCCATTTGCTTCTTAGCTTCTTCAGCCAATTCTTTTCTACCATGACCTACATTCACACACCACAAACCCGCAGTCCCATCAAGAATTCGCTCTCCATCTTCATTTGTAATGTAACAGCCTTCTCCTTTGACAATATGCTTAGGACGATTGCTGATTAAAGTTTTGTGTTGAGTCATAGGACGCCACAAAGCGTCAGGTGTATTTAAATTTTGTGTTTGCATATTTGTCTCCTACAATTTAATTAGATGCTTTTCCTGCTGAATAGGAATAAAATTGATAAAATATTTTAAATTTATAATATTAAATCTATTAAAAAAATTTATTTTAGAACTGCTGTGATCGCATGTCATCTTTATTTATACCCGCTACAGGAACTGGTGCTTTCATAGCATCTCTACGGAAAGGTTCTCCAAGCTCCTGATTTAAAACTAGCTCAATAAATGTAGTTTCCCCGTTTTCCATCTGATTTTTTATCGCAGTGCTTAAATTATCTTTCAAATCATTCATAGAGTTTGCTTTAATACCTTTAACCCCACATGCAATTGCTATATCAGCAAAAGAAACCTGCAGGTCCAGTTCAGTTCCAATAAAGTTATCATCATACCATAATGTTGTATTTCGTTTTTCGGCCCCCCACTGATAATTTCTAAAAATCACCATTGTAATTGCAGGCCATTCTTTTCTTCCAACACCTGTCATTTCATTCATTGAAATTCCAAAAGCTCCGTCACCCGCAAAACCTACAACAGGTGTGTCTAAATTACCTATTTTAGCACCAATTATTGAAGGGAAACCATAACCACAAGGTCCAAACAACCCTGGAGCCAAATATTTTCGACCCTGCTCAAAATTTGGATATGCATTCCCGATTGCACAATTATTTCCTATATCTGAGGAAATAATCGCCTGTTTTGGCAAAACTTCCATTATTGCTCGCCAAGCCATGCGTGGTGACATGTAGTCAGGTTGGCGTGTTCTTGAGCGTTCGTTCCAGCTAGTCCCATCATCATCATCTTCATGATCCATCGAAGCCAACGTTTCTACCCACTTAGACTTGGTGGCAGAAATCAATTCAAGTCTTTCTTGACGCCCGACGTTGCCTGCTTCATCTGAAAGCTGAGATAGAATATTTTCTGCAACTTGTTTTGCATCACCCACAATTCCTACCGAAACCGGCTTGGTCAGCCCGATTCGGTCAGGATTTATATCTACTTGAATCAACTTCGCGTCCCGTGGCCAATAATCTATACCATAGCATGGAAGTGTGGAGAATGGATTAAGCCTAGTTCCGAGCGCAAGTACAACATCAGCCATTTTTATAAGTTCCATACCTGCTTTTGCACCATTATATCCAAGCGGTCCAGCAAATAGTGGATGTGAACCTGGGAATGCATCATTATGCTGATAATTGCAGCATACTGGTGCATCAAGCTTTTCAGCCAATTCTTGTGATGCCTTTATAGCATCACCCAGAACAACACCCGCACCGTTAAGAATCACAGGAAATTTAGCATTTGACAATAATTCTGCTGCTGAAGTAACTGCCTTTCCTCCCCCTGATGGCATTTCAAAATCCAAAATAGACGGTAATTCTATATCAATTACCTGAGTCCATAAATCTCGTGGTACGTTGACTTGTGCAGGAGCTGACATTCTTTTGGCTTTGGTTATTACGCGATTTAGCACTTCTGCAACTCTTAAAGGATCACGAATTTCTTCCTGATAAGCCACCATATCCTTAAATACAGCCATCTGTTCTACTTCCTGAAATCCACCCTGTCCAATAGTTTTATTTGCTGCCTGAGGAGTTACTAAAAGCATTGGAGTATGATTCCAATACGCTGTCTTTACACAAGTTACGAAATTTGTAATTCCAGGTCCGTTTTGAGCAATGATCATTGCCATTTTTCCTGTAGAGCGTGTAAAACCATCAGCCATATATCCACCGTTACATTCATGCGCACAATCCCAGAATGTTATCCCAGCCTTTGTGAAATAGTCTGAAATTGGCATAAAAGCAGAACCAATAATACCAAATGTGTGCTCTATTCCATGCATTTGTAGAACCTTTACAAATGCTTCTTCAGTTGTCATTTTCATATGATTAAATATTCTATGATTTTTTAAAATAATAAGATAATTTTTGTTTTAGAAAAACTTAATACCTTAATTTTTATGTAAATATTCAACTCAAGTCAATCCAAATTCTTTAAGATGTAATGTTTGTTTTAATTAAATGAGTAAATTTTTGCTCCACTAAAAACTTTTTACATATAAGTTCTGTAACAAATTGTGGCTTGCTTTTGAACTCGATTAAGCTAATCTGAAAAAAATAGTCCATTGCTGAATCAAAAAAAATTTTTACAAACCTATTTCAATCATATACAATCAAGTCGATATTATGGATTAAGATTTTCAAAAATTTGTTTTATATAATAATTTCAATTCTTTTTAAAATTTTAACAATTTTTTCAACAAGGCAACATATCCTGATAATTCATTTTAATTTAAAACCACTATTTTGGAGTAACCAATGGTATTCAATCATTTCATAAATGTTTCTATTGAAATTCTAATATATTTCATTGTCAGCATTGCCTGCCTCTTTATAGGGAGAAAAGTACTAGATTGGATAACTCCCTATAACTTAAGCAATGAGAATTCGACTGAAAAAAATCTCGCTGCAGGTATTACTCTAGCTGGATTTTTCATTGCTATGGCAATTATAGTTCACGCTTCAGTTTCAGGCGTTGTTGACTATGAAATGTTTCCCTTTATTCAGAAAGATGATCCTAGTCGTTTCGCCCTGCTTAGCGCAGAATTAATCACTACCGCAGTTTATTTATTTTTAGGACTCATTTGTCTAATCCTTGGGAGACGTTCTCTTGACTGGATCACACCCTATGATTTGAACAAAGAAATTCAAGCAGAACGCAATGTGG
>CACFAY010000017.1 GCA_902564345.1 uncultured SAR324 cluster bacterium | reverse complement strand
GGTTCCGCTTGTAAAAATAATTGTTTCAGGGTCTTTGGCACCAATAAAATTTGCAACAGTATCTCTGCCAGATTCATAAATTTCTGTAGCTTCCTCAGCTAGGGTGTATAAGCCCCTGCTGACATTACTATTGTGATTTTCATAAAAGTTCGTGATTGCATCTATCACTATTTTAGGCTTTTGAGTAGTTGCTGCGTTATCTAGGAATGCTAGAGGATAGCCGTTTACTTCACGTTTGAGAATGGGAAAATCCTTACGAGCTTTCGAAATTAAAGGATGAATATTCATTATAAGGGCGATTGAATTAGACTGGGCTGATTTCCTTAATTTTCATCATGGGTTTGGCAGTACCTCCTCTACGGACTGTAACCATTTCACTTATGATACTTAAAGCAATTTCTTCCGGAGTGGTACCGGCAAAATCTAATCCAGCTGGAGAATGGACTCTTTTCAAATCTTCAAGTGTAATCCCTTCATCAAGCAAAAATTCAAAAACTAATTTTGCACGCTTAGTACTGGCTACCAAACCGATATATGGTCCTTTCCCTTCCAAGGCCTTTTTGATGGAGTGCTGATCTCCTTTATGTTGAGTGACTACCACCACATAAGTCTTTGGTCCCACAATTAGTTGACTAAAATCCAAGTCTGAAGTTATCAATTTGTCAGCCATTGGAAATGCCTCACGTGTGGCACCATTGTCATTTATCGTTACTGAAAAATGTACTAAGTGAGCAAGTTGAGTCAGTATTTCAGCTATCCTGCCGTGACCTACAATAACGAGCTCAGGCCGAGGCAAATATGGTTCAACATAAACTTCCATAGTTCCACCACATGGCATTCCAACACCCAAAATTTCATCATCAAGATCAAGAGGTATAATGCGAGTTTCACCGTCACGCATGCTCTCCAGCGAAGCTTCGCGCACAGCTTCTTCTGCACATCCACCTCCTACCCAACCAAATAAGGTCTCACCTTTATCATTAATAATTGATTTTGCTCCAGGCTTTGCAGAAACAGAACCAGTTATTTTAATAACAGTTGCTACGGCAAAAGGAACTTCTGCTGCATTTAGCTCTGTAATTTTTTGAAAATATTCATCAGACATTTTCTTTAACAATTTTGGTAATCAAAATATATTCTTTCAATTTCATTTAAACCTAAAATTAAGTATTAATCATTTAGTTAAGGCCGAAAATATAACAAAAAAATAATTTTGCTTGTTTCTTTATTGTAATTTTCCATTTTATTCATTCATTTATAAATATTTCTTTCGCTCTTTGATAATCTTCCAAAGTATCCACATCAAGTAATATGTTATCATTATTCATTTCTATTTCCATGACAGATTCAGAATTATTCATTATAACCCCTTTGCATCCAGAAAATGTTTTATGATCTAAGATATCATTTTGGAAATCACGTGAAAATAATACAGGATTACCTCGTTGTCCTCTAAATACAGGGACTATAATTAATCTTTTTTCTTTTATTCGGTTTTGGGTATACGCATTTATTAACTTATCAATTTCAGTAGTACCTATGAAAGGCATATCTGCTAGACATATCAAAAATCCATCACATTTTTGTGAAATTTCTTTTATTCCCGATTTTATCGATGTAGTCATTCCTTCACTGAAATAAGGATTATAAACAAAGCTTAGTGGAAAATTATCTAATTGTAGCTTAACTTGCTCTGCTTCATGACCTAACACAACCAGTACCTGACTAACATTTGAATCACAGACAGATTTTACTAATTTGGCTACCAAAGCTTCACCACCTAATGGAAGAAAGAGCTTATTTTCTTTGCCCATTCTTCTTGATAATCCAGCGGCTAGGATAATAGCAGAAATCATTTTTAGTAGTAATTTAATTATTTCAAATCTTTTCCATGTTGATAAATTATTTTTTCAATTATTTATTTTGTTCCAAAAATACGATCCCCTGCGTCTCCAAGTCCTGGTAGGATGTATGCGTGGTCATTTAGTTTTTCATCAATTGCAGCTGTGTAGATTGGGACGTCAGGATGAACTTTCGAAAAATATTCAATGCCTTCAGGAACAGCAAGTAAGCATACAAATTTTATATTTGAAGCTCCATTTTCCTTAAGTCTTGTAACTGCAGCTGCTGAAGAATGTCCCGTTGCTAGCATTGGATCAAGTGCCAGTACAAGGCGCTGATTTATAAGTTCAGGAAGTTTCATGTAATATTCTACTGCCACAAGAGTTTTTGGGTCTCTATATAGGCCTATGTGTCCCACACGGGCAGATGGGACAAGGTCCATAAAACCATCCAACAAACCATTGCCAGCTCTTAATATTGAGACAAGACATAGCTTTTTCCCTTCTAGAAAAGGAGCATCAATTTTCATAAGCGGAGTTTCAATTTCTTTATAGATCAAAGGTAAATCTTTTGTTACTTCATAAGCTAGCAGAGTACCCACCTCCCGTATTAAAATACGAAAACTTCTCGTGGAGGTATCTTTCATACGCATCAGTGATAGTTTGTGTTGCACCAGAGGATGATTGATTACTTTTACATTTTCGTTCATTTTTTTTCTCCTATAATTAATTTAGGATAGAAATATTTCCTGAGGTTTCTTTATTTTCTTGGCGCTGCTCAGCATTTAAGCGGCCCAAAGAATATTCACTTAAATCCACAAACTTCATATACTCAGCCAAAGCTGGATGTACTTCTTTTACCTTTCGAAACATTTCCTGTGCAATTCGGCGATATCCAGCATGTCCTTGGGGAGTGCTTCTTAATTCTGTCAACCAGATTAGCGCGCGTAAGTTAATGTTTATATTCCAGCGTATATTATAACTCATTGGAACTACATACTGTGCTTCCAGTGGAAAATCTTTGAAAATTATTTCAAAAGCATTTGCCGCACTTTCCATTGCGTCATGATATTGGTTACCTAAACCAGAATCTTCAATTTCATATGGAGTATCGTATCCAAAACGCGTAGAAAGTGGCTGCCTTGCCTGAGAAAGTATCCGATGTCGTTGCAAATCACGATACATTCCATAATCTCCTAATATATCAAAAGTATAGTAAGCTAACTCCAAACCTCGGTCTGGTTTGTGACGTCGGTGTTCCCTTAATCCCGCAGCATTTTTTATTAGTTTGAATTTTTCTGAATCAGATATATTACGCACGTTTTCCCGAATCTGTTGCAAGGAAACAGAGGAATATGGATAAAGTAATGCTGCAATTACCTTATTTTCTGCTTCTGAGTCATAATCTACCAAATTCACCAAATCTGATTGTTCTGGTTTTAATTTTCCTAGTTGAGAAAAAGCAATATGGCTTACAAATTCTTTTTGTGAAAAGTTGAAACTTTTAAAGTCTTGATAATGGCGGTGTTTTGTGTCAGCCCGTCTTAAAAAAGAGGGGATTACTTTATTTAATTCCTCAAAAGATAATTGCCCTATTTCTCTTAGTTCCTGAAGTGAGTCTACTTTCAATTTTGAAATTAGTGTTTCAAAAAATCTCCCATTTCCAAATATTCCCATATTAGTCAGTGTAGCGGCAGGCAGCAATCCCCTTATAATATCAAATCCACGTGCTCTAACAGAGCGATCGTATGCGTTTTGACTTATGTTAGAATCTCGTGGCAAACATTTACGGACATGATCTCTAATTGGTTCTGTGCAAAGGACATAGGTATCAAAAAGGTTTATACATGTATCTAAGAATAATTTACGGTGAGCAGATTTTAGGAGTGTGGGTACCTTATAGAACGGATATTCGCCATTTATTTTATCTGAAAAGCTGACATAGCGTGTAGATTTTTCAAGTGGTGAACCACCTATCCTAGAATCTTCTATTGTTTTTGTTGCCAAAATAGAGATGTTTTCTAATGCGAGGTGTGCCCCCCCCAAGTTCCCCGATAGAATCATCACCATAACCATCAAGAATCCTGTCATAAAAATTTTTTGCGGATTCAATTGCTAATTCAATATTTTTTGATGAATTTTGGTGATAATCTCCGCCTTGAATTTGATCGAACTGAGATTCTTTTTTATGGATGAATTCTTTAAGAAGCAATGTTCTAAGACCAAGTTTGGAACGTGAGTAACGAGAGAAGAGAGCTCCTTTAATGACTTCAGGAAGGTTTGTTAGAACAAAAACTGAACGATTTGTATTTGTTACATAAGGAGAAAGTATATCCTGTTCTTCGGCAGTGAAAAGTTCGTTTGGGGTACTCATGAAAAAATATTAGGTCGCTGGAATACCCTGCGAATTGGGTAAGGCTTCTGATTGTTTTACAGGTTTTGGCAGATCCTCATCTTCATATTTTGGATTGGAGTGAAGTTTAGGATCATAACTATCTCTTAATAAATCACGAGTGAAGTCGAATGTTTGTCTTGAAGTGTAGGCCATTGAGACTACCCCTGTATCCATTCGAATTGCATCTTTTGGACATGCTTCAACACAAAGTCCGCAAAACACACAACGTAGTTCGTCTATATCAAAAACAACAGGGTATTTTTCGACAGAAAGGTCAGGGTGTTCTCCTGCTTCAATATGAATACATTTAGAGGGACAAACAGTTTCACACATATAGCAGGCAACACAGCTAAGAAAGCCATTTTCAAGCCTAGTCAGCCGGTGACGCCCTCGCCAGCGAGGAGAAACATGCCTTTTTTCTTCTGGATAATTTATCGTAACAACATCTCTTGCACCAAAAAGGTTTCGCCAGAAATGTTTTACAGTTAGTCTCAAACCATTAAATATTGCAGGTAGAAAAATCGCTTCTTTAACACCGTCTACCCTTTCAACTCTTTTTACTTTCAGTTCCATTATTCCTCCGGAAGAATATTTACAAATATTTAATTTAGGCAATAATTTTTTTTATGGAGATAGTCGGTCTATTTTCCATATTTTATGGCTCAGTTTTGAGTATATAAAACGATCATGCAGACGGTTTGGTCTCCCCTGCCAAAATTCAAAAGTATTTGGCTTTATTCTGTATCCTCCCCAAAAATCTGGAAGAGGGATTTCTACATCAGAAAATTTTATTTTCATTTTTTCAAGTTTTGATTCTAAAATTTTCCTAGTTGAAATCACAGAGCTCTGATCTGAAACCCATGCTCCAAGCTGACTGCCCCTAGGGCGGTCTTTGAAATATTTTAATGAATCTTTAGTTTTAATTTTTTCTGCCACTCCATTAATGCTGACCTGTCTCTCTAGTGCTACCCAGTTGAATAGCAATGCTACATTGGGGTTGCTTCCAATATTTTCGGCTTTCCTGCTTTTGTAATTTGTAAAAAATACAAATCCTTTTTTGTCAAATAACTTAAGAAGAACAGTTCTTAATAAAGGCTCACCATTGTTATTGACTGTTGACAAGCTCATAGCAGTTGGAATAGGCTCTAATTTTTTTGCCTCATCAAACCATGATTCGAACTGAATAATTGGATCTGAATTTAAATCCTTTTTGTCTAGGCCTTTGTCCTTGTAGCCCTGACGTATGAATGTCAAGTCCATCAATAAATTTTTTGAAAAATTCTTACTTTACTGATTTAGTTATGCAAGAGTAAGAATCACTAAAGCAGTAACGATAATGTTTACCAAAGAAAGGGGTAAAAGCTTTTTCCAGCCTAGCCCCATGGTTTGGTCAAAGCGAAATTTTGGTACTGTCCATCGTAACTGAATTTGGAACCAGCAAAAAACTACAGTAAAAAAAGTAAATTTTAATATTTGCAGTATTGTCACTATCCACTGAGGAGCGTTTTCCCAAAGGTGAAGCCATGGCACATGATACCCCCCGAAAAATAATGTAGTCATCAATGCCGCAACTCCTACCAGAGAAACATATTCCGCAAGCATGAAAGCCGACCAGCGCATGCCTGAATATTCAAGAAAATATCCAGCAACTATCTCAGATTCTCCTTCAGGAGCATCGAAAGGAGCTCTTTTAGTTTCAGCAACTAGTGCTGTGAAAAAAAGTATAAATCCGAGTGGTTGAGTGAAAATACCCCACATTGGAACAAGGTTCCCAAACCAGTATTCGTTTTGTCCATTGACTATTCCGCTTACTCTAGTTGTTCCATAAACCATAAAAATACCCATCAGTGCTAGTCCCATGAAAACTTCGTAAGAAATCATTTGTGCAGAGGCCCTAGTTCCACCAAGAAGAGCAAACTTGCTATTTGAGCTTGTACCGGCAAGAACCGCTCCATATACATTGAGTGAGGTTATTGCGAATATGAAGAGTAATCCTGGATTTACATCAGTTACCTGAAAAGTAAAATTCCCTATTGGACCTGCAATAGGAATTATTGCAAAAATTGCTACCGCCGCAATCAATCCAAAAAAAGGAGCAATCAAATATAGAAAACCATTAGCTCCCTTAGGTATAGTATCCTCCTTGAAAATTGACTTCAGTCCATCTGCGGCGATATGTAATAACCCATTTCCAGTAAATTTGCCAATATTTGCACGGTTAGGTCCAACACGGTCCTGAATCATCGCACTCCATTTTCGCTCCATCAAAGTAAGTAAAGTTCCCAGAGGCATAGCAAATAGCAAAATAATTACTGCAATCTTTAAACAAGCCAAAATGGCTGGAGTCATTATTATTTCTAGTAAAAAATCCATTGTTGATTTAAAAATTTATGCTGAATTTAACGATCCAACTCTCCACCAATCATATTGATTGAACCAAAAATAGGTACAATATCAGCCACATAATGTCCAATAGTCATTAGTGGCATTGCTTGAACAAAATTAAAACATGGAGGTCGAAGTCTTACCCTAACCGGATCACCGCTTCCATCCGAAACTAAGTAAAATCCAATTTCACCATTGCCTCCTTCTGTAGGCATGTAAATCTCTCCCTCAGGAGGATGGTGGCCTTCCATAACCATTTTAAAATGATCAATTAAGCCTTCGATGTTTCCATAGACGTCTTTTTTATCTGGGTAATGCAACATCCTTTCATCAGTCATGAATGGACCTGCCGGCATTTTATCGGCCGCCTGCTTAATGATGCTCGTGCTTTGTCGTATTTCTTCCATACGAACTAAAAATCTATCGAAACAATCACCTGTGCTCCCAACAGGAATTTCAAAATCAAGTTCATCATACACTGAATATGGATCGGCTCGCCTTACATCGTATGGTATGCCGCAGGCTCGGAGCATAGGACCGGAAAAACCATAAGATAATGCGTCTTCCTTCGAGATAGCTCCAACATCTTTGACTCTGTCTATAAAGATTTTATTTCGTGTTAGGAGTTTGTCGCACTCCTCCATTATACTTTCGAGTTTTGACAACCGATCTTCTAGATCACTTAAAAATCCATCTGGAAGGTCCATTGAATTTCCCCCGAAGCGTGTCCAGTTTGTAGTTAGTCGGGCACCGGTCATTTCCTCAACAAGTTCCCAAAGATACTCACGGGCCTTTATAAACCAAAGAAAAAATGTAAATGCTCCTATTTCCATAGCTGCTGCACCAACGCAAGTGAGGTGGTCAGTTATCCTAGAAATTTCACCCATGATAACTCTAGTGAATTCGGCTCGTCGGGGAGCTTGAATACCATACAGTTTTTCTACAGCCATTGAATAACCGATGTTGCATAGCAAAGGGGAAACATAATTCAATCTGTCTGTGTAAGGTATTACCTGAATCCATTTAGAATTTTCTGATTCTTTTTCAAAACCTCGATGAAGATATCCTATTTCTGGCTCCATCTCCACTATCAATTCTCCATCCAGTTTAGTGGTAAATCTAACAATACCATGCATTGCTGGGTGCGCGGGTCCAATTTCAATAGTCATCACTGAGCTAGAAAAATCAGTACTTGAACTACTTGTTCCTGTTCGGGCTTGAAGAGTTGTCATATCAGTCATAACTCTCTCCCATAAGTATGTCGCTCCTCTATTTCTTTGAGTTCCATTAACGGTTGCTGTTTGTCAATGGGATAATCTTTGCGTAGAGGATGCCCTTCAAATTCTTCGTACATCAAAATACGCTTTAAATTAGGGTGTCCTTCGAAAACTATTCCAAACATATCAAAGCACTCTCTTTCATACCAGTCTGCTGATTTCCATATGTCGCTTATCGAGGCTAATCTACAATCATCTTCATTCAATGGGACTTTAATCCTAATGCGGCTTGCATGGGTCAGAGACTTGAAATGATAAACCATTTCAAAACGATGATTCATATTCATTTCAAGAAGATCTACTGCCGTAATATCAAGCATGATTTCAAAAGCACAGCGCGAATCCTCATGTAAAAAAAGGCAAACTGAATGCAGAGAATCTCTCTCGATTACAACAGTTTCATCTGACCTGTGGGCATGAAAATTCAGCACAGCTCTTGGGAATTTTTGCTTAAGTAATGATGTCAATTCCCCAGCATCTCGGGTTGCTTTTATTTCACTATTACTTATACTTCCACTCATTTTTTATTCCGTACAATGCATATCAAAAAATTTAACTATGGTTACTCTTTAAGTTCAGATTTTTTTTGCTTCATTTCAGGTGAATCATAACCAATATGGGGATTAGTATTGACATAATCTTCTGAGTATGTAAATCCAGGTTTACTAATTCGATTACTCTTGGGATTTTGCACATTCTCAACGACTTCTTTTTTGGATATTTCAAAATATCGATTAAGCTGGTCTACCTTCTGATCTCTATGCCTGATTGCTGAAGGAGCAATACCGTTGGGCTTTGGACCTTCTTTCTGAATATTATTCTGCAATTCAATTAGCCCGTCTAGCACGGCTTCAGGACGAGGGGGGCACCCTGCAATATAAAGGTCTACAGGAATTAATCGATCAATACCTTGAAGAACAGAATAATTTTGATAGAAACCACCAGTTGAAGCACATGTCCCAAATGCTATTACCCATTTTGGGTCTGCCATCTGATCATAAATTGTCTTCAGTACTGGAGACATCTTGTGAGTAATTGTACCAACAACCCAAAGTAAATCGGCTTGTCTTGGCGAGAAACGAGGAATTTCAGCTCCAAATCGTGAAATGTCATAATGCGAGCAGGCTGCTGCCATGTATTCCATTCCGCAGCACGCAGTAACAAATGGGTATTGGAAGAGTGAAAATTTTCTGGACCAGTTTACTGCATTCTCAAGCGATGTTGTAATTATACCGTCATAATCTTTATCCATTTTGTACCTTGTTAATTTATCGTTGGTCTCAATTATCTTAAAGTCATTCTAAGTAAATGAAACATAAAAAAATAGATGATGATTTTATGTATTTCAGAACTTAATGTAATATTATTCCCATTCCAATGCTCCTTTTTTCCAGTCGTAAGCAAGACCTAAGATTAGTATCCCCAAAAAAACTGAACTGGCAATAAAGCCAAACCACCCTAATTCTCTAATCTGTACTGCCCATGGATATAAGAAAATAACTTCGACATCAAAAATCAAAAATACCAGTGCAGTCATGTAAAACTTAACATCATAACGTTGTCCCTCCATGCCGTCTCTTATGAAACCAGACTCGAAAGGTTTTTCTTTTACCTCTCCTCTCAATTTAGGCCCCAAAAAAAGTCCAATACAACTGAATAAACCTGCTAGGATAATGCCCAGAACTATCATAATTAAAATTGGCAGGTAACCAGATGCAATTGACATCGACATTATAGTCTTTCAGGATTCAGTTTAAAAAATTACCTTCATATTATTTCGGGTTAAAGTTCTTTAAATTACTTCTTGTTCTTTAACAACTAAATAAATTTTTGTTAAAAGTTGGTTGAAGTACTGAAATTTTTCTGCTAAATATTTTTTTAGCATTGCAAATCATATAAAAAACTTAAACTCCTCAATCTAGTTTCCCAGTCAGCATACAGATTGTCAATACATTCCAGATAGTTTCAGCGCACTGTAACTCCTGGGTCAACGTGATCAGGAGCTTCAATCAAAGCCATTTTTCCATTATCATCGGAAAACAGGATCATTCCTTCAGAAATAATTCCCATAAGTTTAACTGGCTTAAGGTTTGTTACAACAATCACTTGGCGACCTTTCATTTCTTCTGGGGAATAGAATTCTGCTGCTCCTGAAATAATAGAACGTAAACAATTTTCACCTAAATCAACTTCAGAGCAGAGCAGTTTGCTAGATTTAGGAACTTTCCTGCAAGATTTAATACGGCCTACTTTTAATTCCATTTTCTGAAAATCATGAATGGCAATCTGGTCCTTCTCCTCAGGAGCAGAATAATTAGATGTTTTTTCTGACTGATTATTTTTCAAATTATCTTGATCTACATTACTAGCCTGCATCTTAGGGAAAAGTGGATTTGACTTTGGAAGCTTAGTCCCGGGTTTCAATAGTCCTGGAGAAAAGTTGGAAAATGGGATAACCTCTTGCTCAAGCCCTAGATTTTTTCTAGCAGTATACATTTTTTTTGGCATAACAGGATCAAGTAATCCTACTATGATTCGAGTCATATCTAGCGCCGTGTAAAGCACCGTCCCCAAACGATCACGATCTTTTTCATCTTTTGTTAGTGTCCATGGCTTACAAGTGTCGATATATTTGTTCACCTTACTGCTAAGATACAGTACATGTTCTAAAGCACGATGAGGCTGGAATGTAACTATATATTCTCGGCATTTCTGAACGCCCTTTGCAAAATATTCATGAAGTTCTTTCTCCTGATTACCAACTGCACCTGATGGAGGAACACATTCTTGAAAATTTTTGCGGCTCATACTGATAGAACGGTTCATCAAATTCCCAAAATTGTTGGCCAAATCTGCATTATAACGAGTTAAAGCAAGTTCTTTTGTGAAATTAGAATCTTCACCAAAACTCATATCGCGCATCAAAAAATACCGCAGTCCATCTACACCAAGCTGATCTTTCATAGCTAAGGGGTCAACTACATTCCCAATGGACTTACTCATTTTGTTGCCCTCAACCACCCAGTGTCCGTGAACTACCAGTTTCTTAAAAACCGGTATTCCAGCTGCTTTCAGCATGCAGGGCCAATAAATTCCATGTGTTTTAAGTATATCTTTTCCAATGGTATGGTGAACATTAGGCCAGAATTTTTTGAATTTTTCTCCATTAGGCCATTCAAGAGCACTTGCATAATTAAGTAATGCATCAAACCAGACATAGGTAACAAAATTGTTGTCAAAAGGGAGCTCAATCCCCCATTTTAATCTGCTTTTTGGCCGTGATATACACAAATCCTGTAGAGGATTTTTGAGTAACTGGATTAGTTCATTCCTATAACGTGACGGGTAAACCCAGTTCTCATTTTTCATTAACTCTTCAGAAAGCCATGCTTGGTAAGAGCTCATTCTGAAGAAGTAATTTTGCTCTTTATGAAATTCTGGAGGAGTTTGATGATCTGGACAATTGCCGTTTTCCAACTCTGCTTCATCCAAAAACCTTTCGCAGCCTATGCAGTACAGCCCCTCGTATTCTTTAAGATATATCTCACCCTGATCAAAAATTTTTTGGAGTATTTGCTGAACACAGGCTTTGTGTTTAGAGTCAGTTGTACGAATAAACTGGTCATTCTCAATGTGCAAATGTGGCCATAAATTTCGGAATTCTTGGCTTATTTTATCTACAAATTCTTGAGGTTTAATTCCTGAATTAGCAGCAGATTCAGCTATTTTTTGTCCATGTTCATCTGTCCCTGTCAGAAAATAAGTTTCAGCACCAAAGAGTTTCATGTAACGCGTAAAGACATCCGTTGCAATCGTGGTGTAGGCATGTCCAATATGCGGATGACTATTTACGTAATATATTGGAGTTGTTACGTAGAAAACTTCATTCATATACACTCGCTAAAATGACTAATCAATTTGATGATAATCAGTACTTTAAATATAGATATAGATTAAAATTTTTGAAGAATTTATCTTTATTAATGCAGCTTAATTCTCGCATTATGTTTATAATAGTATACAATTAATGCATGGGAGTCATGCTGATGGGATTCCAATTTTAGGCTCTTCGGGGTGAGGACAATAGAGTGTAAGTGTTTTCCCAATTATTTGTACTATTTTAAAGTTTTTTTCTTCCGCTAGTACATCAGCACATTCTTTCTTTGAGATAGGGCAATTATCCAGAATCTTAAGCTTGATTAACTCATGTTCAAGAAGCTGAGAATTAATTTCATTTTTTGTTTCTGGAGATATTCCATGCTTACCCAAATTAACAACAGGTTTTAAAGTGTGTGCCAAAGTGCGTAAATAACGCTTCTGTTTCCCCGTCATTGTTGATGGTCAGGATCAATTATTTTTGGTACTTTGAAAAATCCATTTTCCATATAAGGGCTAAATTTCTCAGCAGATATATTAGATTCGACAACTTTATCCTCTCTGCCACTGCTCAAATGATTTTCATCAGAATTATAATTTATATCTGGAATTTCAACTTCTTTTAAAATTTGAAAGTATTCTAATATCGTGGAGAATTGTTTCGCAAATACTTCTGTTTCTTTTTCTGCGAGCTCTAACGAGGATAGACGGGCAATCTTTTTAACTTCTTCAGGAGTGAATTTAGTCTTCATACAGAATTTAGCATTAATTTTATTTCTGCCTGAGCTGCCAATTTATCATCAACACTTGCATTACCTTCAAAAACCCAGAAGTTCCGGCGTTGGTTTATAAGCGTTGTCTCTAAAATAAGCTGGTCACCGGGAACAACCGGAATACGAAACTTAGCCTTATCAATACCAGCAAAAAAAACAATTTCACGAGATGAAGTTTCATTTTCGTCAGAGTGAATTACTATTCCCGCAGTTTGTGCTAATGCTTCAATAATCATTACACCTGGTAGTACTGCATGACTTGGGAAATGTCCTTGAAATATCTCTTCATTCCCAGAAATGTTTTTTAGTGCTTTGCAGTATTTTCCCTTTTGAACTTCGAGTATTCTGTCAACCAGCAAAAATGGATAGCGGTGGGGCAAAATTTCTTTTATTTCCTCAAAACTCATCATCATTCATTCCCAGAATTTTTAAGAGCATTGTACTCATCAATCACTTTTTGTGTAAGCTCTGTTGTATCTTGCTTCATGTACAAAATTACTTGGGCAGCATTTTTTTCCAGAACTAAGTCTAATTTTTCATTGATTGAAATGGAACGAATTACAGTTTTAAGTTCTTTGAAAATAGCTTCGGAAAGACGCCTTTCTTCGAGTCGCATCTCTTGTTCAAACTCTCGGACTTTTTCACGCAAATTTTGCTGGCGGGTTATTAGTTCTTGCTGCTTATCTTCTTTTGCTTTTGGAGCCAGTAATGGATTGTTACGCAATTCATCAGCAAGTTTTCGCAGTTCAGATTCTTCAAGTTTAAATTCTTGTTGTTTTTGACGACCTCTTCTCTCAAGAATGTTTTTTGAACGAATACCGGGCTCAGATTGATTTAGAGCTTTATTTAAGTCCACCACACCTATTTCAATTGAAAATGCTGGAGATACGGAGCAAAAAAATATTATTGTAATTTTTAGAAAAAATACTTTAATTGATCGCAGTAAATAAATTCCCATAAGCAGAAGAAAAAGGAAAAATTGTATTAAATTAAGTACAATAGAATGAGGAAAGTACCAAAAGTGAAGATTATAGCATAATTCTGGGTTAATCCATTTTGCAATGGACGAATAGTATTGCCTGAAGTTCGAACTGCAGTTCCTGAAGAATTTACAATACGGTCTAAAACGTTTAAATCAAAAAAACGCCATAGAAAATGGTTTGTTAATAAATGCACTGGCTTAATTAATAGAAAATTATAAAGCTCATCAACATACCATTTATTCAATGAAATCTTATAAGCCCATTCCCATTTTTTTCTTAAACTATATGCTATTTCAAATCCTGATTGATACAGTCTGTACGCGATATACCAAGCTAGAAAAGCTAATAGTACGGAAAAAATCATAAGAATCCACTCTGTTGTTACTGTACCATGACCTTTTGGTATTTCTGCAAAGAATCCTTTGAATAATATTTCCAGACTGTTTGGTAATAAATGAAATATATGAGGTACACCAAAAAAGCCACCAAAAACTGAAAGTATAGCCAAAACAACTAAGGGAAAAGTAATTGAAACTGTAGACTCCGAAACATTCTTAAATACATGTTTATCTAGTCTTGATTCGCCATGAAATGTCAAATATATCATTCTAAACATGTAAAATGCTGTTAAACCTGCAGTCAAGAAACCGATTCCCCAGAACCATGCACTGCCAAAAGGCGAGCTATAGGCATACCAGAGGATTTCATCCTTGCTAAAAAAACCTGAGAAGAAGGGAATTCCAGAAATTGCCATTGTCCCTAGTAGCATAGTTAAATAAGTTATTGGAAGCTTGTTCTTAAGCGCACCCATTTTTCGCATATCCTGTTCATGATGAATTGCAAGAATCACGGACCCTGATCCGAGGAAAAGAAGTGCCTTAAAGAATGCATGTGTCATTACATGAAATACCCCTGTAGTAAATGCCCCGACTCCCATAGCTAAAAACATATAGCCCAGTTGACTGACAGTGGAGTAAGCCAAAACTCTTTTAATATCAGTTTGTGTGATTGCAATGCTTGCTGCTAAAAGGGCTGTTAAGGCCCCAATAATTGTAATTATGTTCATGGTTAATGGTGCAAGGACGAATAAGTGACTCAACCTTGCAACCATATATAATCCTGCAGTAACCATAGTTGCAGCATGTATAAGAGCAGAAACAGGTGTTGGACCTTCCATTGCATCTGGGAGCCAAACAAATAGTGGAATTTGAGCAGATTTACCAGTCGCTCCAAGGAAAAGAAGCAGTGTAATAATGGTCACAATAATGCCTCCATGTTCTAATTTAGATGCAGCCTCATTATTTACAGTGTTGAACTCAATTGATCCAAAAATTAAAAAAATCATCAAGACCGCAGAAAGAACTCCAAAATCACCAACACGATTAAATAGAAAGGCTTTTTTTGCAGCATTAGCAGCGGAATTTTTCTCAAAGTAATAGCCTATTAGAAGATAAGAACATAATCCTACTCCTTCCCAACCTACAAACATGAGCAAGAAACTGTCTCCTAGTACTAGGATAAGCATGAAAAATACGAATAGATTCAGATAGGCAAAGAATCGATAGTAGCCTTCCTCACCCTTCATATATCCTATAGAATAAACATGTATCAGAAAACCTATACCTGAAATGACCAAAAGATAAAGACCTGAAAGCTGGTCAACCTGTAAATTTATACCAACTTCAAAATTACCACTTTTTATCCAAGTATAGAGATGCTCAGAGAGAACGTTGCCCTCTACGTTAAGCATTTGAAAAAACAATACTAATGATTGCGCAAAAGCCAGTCCAATTACGATCGGGCCAACAATGCTGACAAAGTTTGTTCCAAATCTTTTACCTAGAGTACCGTTCAGAATAAAGCCCAGTAGAGGAAAAGCAGGTACCAACCAAATTTGTGACATGCTTACCATTTTAATAAATTAAATTCTTCAATATCTAGTGAATTTCTAGTCCGGTAAATTGAGAGAATTATTGCTAGACCAACTACAGCCTCAGCTGCTGCAACCACTATAATAAAGAATATAAAAACCACTCCCGACATTGAGTCTAAACTTCTAGAGAATGTGACAAATGAAAGGTTTACAGCGTTGAGCATGAGTTCAATGCTCATAAAAATAACTATGACATTTCTGCGCAGCACCACTCCTAGAACTCCTACTGTAAAAAGAAGAGCGCTCAATAGTAAAATGTGTTCGACAGGAATCATTAATAATTATTTAATTAAATTTTCTCTTTGCAATCACTACAGCACCAATAACTGCAACTAGCAGAAGAATTACAATAATTTCAAATGACAATATATAATCAGTGAAAAGGAGGCGTCCAATTAGAGCAATAGATCCAATTTCCTCAACTACTTCAATTGGATATGCTCCCTTTGGTCCAAGTTTTAGCTCATTTCCTGTAAAAAGATATGCTATTTGAAAAAATATTCCAATGGACAAAAATCCAGCTATAATTTTTCCTGCAGTCCAGTTGTTTGATGACATTTTCATATCTCTGGAGGATAAAAGCATTAGAACAAAAAGGAATAAAACCATTATTGCTCCTGCATAAATTAGTACCTGTATGACAGCAACAAATTCAGCATTGAGCATTACATAAATTGAGCCCAGACAGAAAAAAGTTCCTACCAAAGAAAGAGCACAATGAATTGGATTTTTTAGGAAAAGCACGCCAAGTGCTCCAAAAAAACTCAAAGCAGCAAATATATAAAAAATTGTTAACAATTTAATAAATTCTTTTAATTAAATTTAAGGGGAAACAACTATGTAGTCTCCTTTACTAATTTCATTCCATTATCCTTGAAAGTTTTTGTCAGCTTTATTCCTTTGTCACCAATTTGGTCAAAACTAAGTCCTGAAAATGCTTTTATTTCTTCAGACATAGCTCCAAAAACTTGATTTACGTTGTTGAAGTCGAATTTGTATCCCAATGCCTGACCAAGCTCAGCTAATATTTGCCATTCTGGTCGACTTCTGCGCAAAGCTTGGACAGCAATATCTGTAGTCTGAACTTGCTGAAGTTTGTTGGTAAATGTGCCCTTCTTTTCTGAATAATTTTGTCCTGGAAGTACAACATCAGCTATATCACTCCAGCAATTATGATAGGCTCCAATATGAATCACCAATTGTGTTTGTTTAATTTTTTGGTGAAAATCATTCTCTTTTTCAAACGGACAACCTAAAATAATTGCCATTTTGAGTTTTCTATCAATTAAATTTTTAACTCCCACATTTTTAGCATCTCCTTTGATTTTAAGGGCAAGAGCACCTGCTCGGTTAGGAGATTTGTCAGTTGTAATGAGAGTGTTGATGAAAAATTCACTCTCTATCTGTTCCCATTTTGGCAAAGGACAAAAGACATTGTCTGACAAAAAGCCATCTTTAAGTAACTTTTTGAGTAAAAACAATTCTTCGTTACTGGCATGAGTGTCTGTAAGTGCTATCACTTCATTTTCCTTCGGGGCCATTTCTATGATTCTTTCAGCAATAGCCCTATAGGCTTCTTCCCAGGAGATATCCTGCAGATTTTGACCTACTCGTCCCAAAGGACTATTTATTCTTGTTTTACGTTCATTCATAATTCTGTATGATAAACGCCCTTCATCACACATCCACCATTTGTTTACATTTTGATTTTCATGGGGCTTTAAACGAAAAACTTCATTACGATCATGTTCTATTGTAACGTTACACCCGGTTGAACAACCGGTGCATATTGAGCGATTTTTTTTAAGCTTCCATACTCTTCTCTTAAAGCGGAATTCTTTTTCAGTAATAGCTCCCACGGGGCAAATATCGGCCATATTGCCTTGGAATTTATTTGTCATCGGCCTATCAGTGTATGTATCTACAGTTAGTTCATGACCTCGATTAAACATTCCGAATTCATTTGTCCCAGTGATTTCCCTTGTGAATCTGTCACAGCGGGAGCATTGAATGCATCGGTTACGTTCGAGACTAACAAAAGTTCCAATGTTACGCCACCCATAGACGCGCTTGGAGTAATCCATTTCCGACTTGCCGGAACCATATTCGAAAGAGTAATCTTGGAGAGTACATTCTCCTGACTGATCACAGATGGGACAGTCTAAAGGGTGATTAATTAGCAGGAACTCGTTTACAAGTTTACGTCCTTCTTCTACTTTTTTATTCATTGTCTCAACCTTCATTCCATCTGCTGCATCCACAGAACAGGCAGTTTGAAGTTTTGGAGCAGGACGCCCATTACCAAGGTCAACAATTTCTACAACGCACATTCGACAGGTGGCTACAATTGACATTCCAGGGTGATAACAATAATGAGGGATTTTTTTCCCATTTCGTAAAGCTGCAGAAAGTATTTTTTCTCCCGGCTCAAACTCTACAGGCTGATCATCAATATGAAAGACTGGCATTTTTTTTTAAAAGTTATTTTTTGGCATAATATTTACGGAAGTCATTTGGAAATTTTTTTACAAAACTTTGTATTGGCAAAGCGGCCGCGTCTCCTAAAGCACAAAGTGTCGTTCCAAGCATATTTCCTCCAACACGGTCAAGTCTCTTCAGTTTTTCATCACTGCCATTCCCTTTAAGGAAATCACGTATAATATTACGTGACCAATGAGTCCCTTCACGGCATGGAGTACATTGTCCGCATGATTCATGAGCATAAAATTTGGTAATGCGTAGAAGTAACTTGACCACATCAGTGTCTTCATCGAATACCATCATTGCTGAAGAACCAAGCATGGTATCAATATTTGCTAGTTCATCAAAATTGTATAGCACATCAACTTCATCGGCTGTCATAACAGAAGATGATGATCCGCCAGGAATCACTCCTTTGAGTTTTTTACCATTACGAATACCCCCTCCAATTTCGTAAATTATGTCCCTCATGCTAACGTCCATTCTTAACTCGTAAACTCCTGGATTATTTATATGGCCACTCAGGCTTACTAGATGTGTTCCTGAATTATTCTCTGGGCCGAAACTTTTGAAGGCATCAACGCCACCGTCTCCTAGAATAAATGGCATGTATGCTAGTGTTTCCACATTATTTACACTTGTTGGACAGCCATTAAACCCTGATATCGCTGGGAAGGGAGGCTTTACCCGTGGCTGTCCGCGCTTTCCCTCCAGAGAATCCAACAATGCAGATTCTTCTCCACAAATATATGCTCCAGCACCACTGTGAACTGTGAGGTCCAGATGAAAATCACTGCCCATGGGGTCTTGACCTAGTAGACCATCTGCATATAATTCTTCAATAGCTGTATTTAAGGATTTAATTGCCGGGAAATACTCCCCTCGGATATAAATGTATCCGTGATGACATCCTACAGCGTAACATCCAATCATCATACCTTCTAGAAAAAGATGTGGATCCTTGAGCATAAGCTCTCTGTCTTTGCATGTTCCGGGCTCAGATTCATCCGCATTTGCAATAAGATAACTAGGCTTGCTTGATCCTTTTTGCATGAAGCTCCACTTAAGACCTGTTGGGAATCCTGCCCCACCTCTTCCACGAATTCCAGAATCTTTAACAGTCTGAATAACTTTTTCAGGTTTCATTCCAAAGACTTTTTTTAAAGTCTGAAAGCCTCCTGCTTTTTTGTAACCCTCAAGTGTTTTGCTGTATTCAGGTTTTCTTATGTTTTTGAAAAGGACAAGGGTTTCTTCAACCATATTTTACTTACTCAAATTATTAATTAACTTTTCCATTTTTTCAGGAGTTACCTGCTCATGGTAGTCCTCATTTACAATAATTGCTGGTGCATAGCTGCATGCTCCTAAACATTCCATTTCTTCTATGCTGAACAAGCCATCAGCGGTTGTGTAACCTGCATGAGTTTTCAGTTTTTTTTCTGTATATTCCAATAATTCAGTTCCACCCAGAAGACAGCACGGCACGCAAGTACAAACCTGTAAATGGTATTTCCCTGGAGGTTTTAAACGAAACATTGTGTAGAATGTTACAACGCCTTCAACTTGAGTGAGTGGGACTTCGCAACAATCAGCTACATGTTTCATCCATTCTTCTGTCAACCAACCGTCATTCTCTTTTTGAGCCAAAAGCAAAATTGGAATAAGAGCGTTTTGTTTGATCGGATAACGACTCAGTAATTCGTTTACCTGATTTTGGATTTCTTTTGAAAACAACTTAATTCTTGTTTTAAGGATGTTCATTTTTTTAATGCTGCTAATTATTTCTATCAGATACTGTTAAATAAGCAACAATAATCGCCTAATATGTATCTTAAAAATAACTATCTAATCACAAAATGAGCTGGGGTGATTCAAATTAATGAATCTGGTATTTGCAATAAATTGGAAATGTTGACAATTAAATTGGCAATTTAATTCAAAAATTCTATTTTTTATGTACATTTGACAGAGTAATAATCAAAAAAACTAAATTGTTCATATTATTATTATAAAGTTTGCATTTATTTATTCTAAGTTATAGATTAAATCTACATTTTATTAAAAACTGAACATTTTCAGAAATCAAATATGAAAAAGCTCATGAACGGTGCCCAAATTGTAGTTGAGGCACTTAAAAGGCAAGGCGTTGAGTATATTTTTGGATATCCTGGAGGTGCATGTATGCCAATTTTTGATGCACTTGTAGATGCTCCTGAGCAAAAAATTGTCTTAGTAAGACATGAACAGGGGGCAACGCATATGGCAGATGGTTATGCGAAAGCAACTGGTAAAACTGGAGTAGTTCTGGTTACATCTGGCCCCGGTGCAACTAACACAGTTACTGGGATATTAACTGCTCAAATGGATTCTGTACCACTCGTCATTCTGACTGGACAGACTATAACTCCTAATTTAGGAAAAGATGCTTTTCAGGAAGCAGATGTCTTTGGTGTCACTATGCCTATAGTAAAACATAGTTACCTGGTCAGGGATGTTAAGGATTTATCAAGGGTAGTGAATGAAGCTTTCCATCTTGCATCAACTGGTCGTCCAGGACCTGTGCTGATTGATTTGCCTAAAGATGTGGTTTCAAATGAATGGAATGAAGATTTCACTATCGGTTTGGACCTTCCCGGGTATCAAGTTCAGACAAGTGGTAGTGCAGATGGAATCGAAAATGTTGCAGAATTACTATCAAAATCAAAACAGCCATTGCTTTACGTAGGTGCTGGAGCTGTTATTTCTGGAGCTGGCAGGGAGGTTCAAAAATTGGCTGAAAAACTGAATGCACCAGTCACTACAACTTTACTTGGTAAAGGAGCTTTTTCAGAAATACACCCTCTTTCTGTAGGAATGCTAGGTATGCATGGGACTGCTTATGCTAATAAAGCTGTAATTAATTGCGACCTTATTATGTCAATTGGAGCACGCTGGGATGACCGTATAACTGGGAAAGTGAGTGAATTTTGTAAGAATGCAACCAAAATTCATATTGATATTGACCCTGCAGAATTTGGAAAAATCATTCAGCCTGATGTAAGCGTAAATGGAGACGCTACCGAGGTTCTCGCAGAGTTAATACCACTTGTGAAGAAGCTTGATACTTCAGCATGGCTAAAAAAAATTGAAAATTGGAAAATTAAATATCCTCTAAAATTCCCAAAACGGGGAGGTTTACGTGCGCAGCATGTATTATATGAACTGGATCGTTTGACGGACTCTGATGCAATTATTTCAACTGATGTTGGTCAACACCAAATGTGGGCCGCACAATTCTGCAAATCAATTAGAGAGCGCCAATGGCTTTCAAGTGGAGGAGCAGGAACCATGGGCTATGGATTCCCCGCTGCAATAGGAGCTCAGCTTGGTAAACCTAAAGATCTTGTAGTAGCTGTTGTTGGTGATGGTGGATTCCAGATGACAATGAGTGAACTAGCTACAGCTGCGATTCACAAGCTGCCAATAAAAATTATAATTATAAATAATAGTTATCTTGGAATGGTCAGACAATGGCAGGAGTTGTTTTTTGATAATCGGGAAAGTGGAGTGGACATGGAAGGCAATCCTGATTTTGTAAAAATTGGTGAGGCTTTTGGAATCAAAGGATTCCATCTCAAGAGATCTGGAGATGTTGTAAAAGTTTTAAAAAAAGCAATAGATTATAAAGATGGTCCCTGCATAGTAGATGCCCACGTTGTTAAAGCTGACAATGTTTTCCCGATGATCCCAGCTGGAGCTGCAGTATCAGATATGTTGATTGATGAGCCTCCTAAAAGTCAAAAAATGCAAAAACCAGTTGGAAGCACCTGATTGAAAATTTTGTATCTTATTTGATAATCTGAAAAAAATATTGTTGCCTTTTTCTATTTGCCTCTCAATTAATCAAACAGATTAAATAGTTTATGGAAGAAAAATTTGCAATAAGCATCTATGTTTGCAATAAGCCCGGCGTACTTGTAAGGCTTGCACAAACATTTGCTCGTCGCGGTTATAATGTTGATTCATTAGTCGTTTCTGCTGCTCATAACCCCCATTTTTCTCGTATTACTGTGGTTGTTCAGGGAGAACCTGAAACCTTCAATCAGATAATAAGGCAGTTGAACAAACTTGTTGACGTAGTCCACGCTATGCATCACAGCGATACAGATGTTGTTGATAGAGAAATGGCATTATTCAAGGTCAGTGTTAAACCAAGTCAGCGTGCAGAAATTTTTCAGATCGTTGAAGTTTTTCGAGCAAAAACAGTTGACATCACTGATAATTCATTGGTAATTGAAACAACTGGAGATTCATCAAAAATTGATGCTCTTGAAAATCTTCTGGGCCCGATGGGTCTTTTGGAAATGGTTCGTTCTGGTAAGCTAATTATGAAGAGGGGATTGGAGGAAACTTGAACCAAGTTTCCATGTTCATTTATTTTACAGGGATAATTTCCATAGATTCTTTAATTGAAAATTCTTTTTGAATAATTTTTTGAATTAAACGAGCCATATTTTTAAAGCAAGTCTTTCTATTGGAAGACTTTCGGAACAATAATCCTACACTTCTTGCGGGCGCAGGTTTAGAAAATGGAATATATTTTATTGGCGCAATATGATTTAAATTCTTAAAAACAATTGCAGTTTGGGGAATTAATGTAATACCAATTCCAGTTGAAACCATATGCCTGATTGTTTCCAGACTTGTGCCTTGGAAATCTTTTCTTTCCTTGGTCATGGCATACGAGCACACATCTAGTACTTGCCCCCTCAAACAATGACCTTCTCCAAGCAGCAGTAACGTCTCACCCCGCAATTCATCTTTCTTTATCTTGGATTTTTTAGCGAAATGGTGTTTCTTGTTTACAGCCACGTAAAAAGGTTCAGTGTAAAGAATAATTTGTTCCAGTCCTCTAATTTCTAGAGGGACAGCTAAAATTCCAGCATCTAATGTGCCCTCACTTAGTTTTTTTAGCATAACTTCCGTTTGAACTTCATGTAAGATAATTTCCAGTTGGGGGTATGTTTTGTTTATTGGTTGTACGATAAGGGGTAGCAAGTAAGGAGCAATTGTTGGAATTAGTCCAATATTGACTGTGCCACTCATTGGGTCTGCATATGTTTTTACCAATTCTTCAATTGATGCAACATCAGCCAAAATTGTGCGTGCTTTTTTAACAATTTCTTGACCAATGGGAGTTAAAAAAACATGCCTTGTTGTTCTCTCTACAAGTTGGACACCTATTTCTGATTCTAACTTTTTAAGCTGACCACTTAAGGTAGGCTGACTGACAAAGCATTTCTCTGCTGCTTTTCTAAAGTGCTTAAATTCGTCTATGGCAGCAAGATATTCCAGTTCTCTCAAGTTCATAAAAATTCCTAAATTTAAAAACTAAGTCATTTTTCATTGATTTAACCTATCAGTATAATAAAAACAAACGATTAGACAAATCAATTTGAATAATTTATATTAATATCAGTTTTCATTTGGCACGCCAATGAAGATAAAATAATATTTTTAATTTCAACCTTTAAACAGGATTTAATATGGGTAATTTAAATGAATCAAAAACTCACGATAATCTTAAAGCTGCTTTTGCAGGAGAATCTCAAGCGAATAGACGGTACCTTTATTTTGCTAAAGTAGCTGACATTGAAGGATATCCCGAAATAGCAAGTAATTTTCGTGAAACTGCGGAGGGTGAGACTGGACATGCTCATGGTCACCTTGATTATTTAAAAGCCGTGGGCGATCCGGCAACGGGATTGCCTATTGGGGAGACAATAGAAAACTTAAAAGCTGCAGTAGAAGGTGAAACTCATGAATACACTGACATGTATCCAGGTATGGCAAAAACTGCTCGTGATGAAGGCTTTATTGAAATTGCAGATTGGTTTGAAACTCTTGCAAAGGCAGAAAAATCTCATGCAGGCCGATTTCAGCAATTAGCAGAAAGTATTTCATAATTTCCTGAGAAACGCCTCAATATTGATATTTTTGAGGCGTTTCTTTCAACTTTTTAAAATAAAGTTTAATAATTAACAACTATGGAAAAAAGTCACTCCAGAATATCTTACTTGCCTACAGATGGTTTAACTTATGATCCAAGTGATTCAAAGTATTGGAATCAGGAGGCTCTGGACAAAGAAATTGAAAGAACATTTGAAATTTGCCATGGTTGTAGAATGTGTTTTAAGTATTGTGATTCTTTTCCAACTCTCTTCAATTTAATTGACAATAATTATGATGGTGATGTAAAAAAAATTAAAACAGAGGACACAAATCGAATCATGGATGAGTGTTTTCAGTGCAAGTTATGTGAAGTACAATGTCCATACACTGTAAGAGATGGACACGAGTTTAAACTGGATTTCCCAAAACTAGTTCATAGGCACAAAGCAATACTCTCTAAGTCTAAGCCCAAAAGTCTTCGGGATAAATTGTTGGGTAATCCTGATAAATCTGCCCAAATGGCACGTGCAAGTTTAGGAATAGCAAATCTAATAAATCGTCTTAGCATACCTCGATGGTTTATGGAAAAAATTGTTGGTATTCACAGAAAAAAAATTCTACCAGACTTCAGTTTTTCCACATTTGAACAATGGGCATCAAAATTTGGGCTGATCAGGAAAAATCAAAAAGCTGAAACTGTACTTTTTCAAACATGTTATGTCCAGCACAACGAACCACAAATTGGTAAAGACACTCTAGAAGTTCTTAATAAAAACAAAGTTGACTGTGCTTGTGTAAAGGGACTTAGATGTTGTGGAATGCCTGCGTGGGAACAAGGAGATCTAGAAACATTGCGAGATAATGCTAAGCATAATCTTGATATTCTCATTCCATTTGTAGAAAAAGGAAGCAAGATCCTAGTGATCAACCCTACCTGTTCAATGATGATGAGACGTGAGTATATAGATTTACTTGATGGGGAAGATCGGGAAAGAGCAAAAAAACTATCTGAATCTGTCAATGATCCTTCAGAATATTTATGGAATATTAGAAACGAAGATAGGTTTAACACTGATGTAAAAAGTATTCCAAATGAAAAAATTAGTTATCATGCTCCATGCCATTTAAGGGCCCAAGGAATTGGCTTTAAGGGTCGTGATTTGATAAAAAAAATTACTGGATCAAAAGTTAAAACTGTAATGGAATGTTGCGGACATGATGGGACTTACGCTATGAAAGTTGAAAGTTTTGATGCATCCAAACGAATTGGACAAAAATCATTTGATGGTATGAAAGCAGAGGAAACAGAAATTTGGGCAACAGACTGTCCACTAGCGGCTCTGCAGTTTAAACAGCACGCAGGAGTAAAACCCAAACATCCCATGACAGTTCTGGCAGACGCTTATCGCTAGCCATAGCATTTCTACTAAACTATTTTCTGCTATTATTTAAATTTAAAATTAATTAGAGAGTAAAGAAAATGAAACGAGTCACTCGGCAGGAAGTTATGGATTTTGTAACGTATGAAGACCAACGTGAAAAATTTCGAGAAAAAATTATGATGATTAAAGAACTTCGTCGAATAGATGTGGCTGGTGTTTTATCTTTCTTATTTGAAAACACTGATACTGTTCATTATCAAATTCAGGAAATGATTCGAGTAGAGCGCATAGTAAAAGAGATAGATATTCAGCATGAGATAAATACATATAATGAACTATTAGGTCGTTCCGGGGAGTTGGGTTGCACTCTTTTGATAGAAATTGATAACTCTCAAGAAAGAGAAGAAAAATTAAATCAGTGGCTTGATTTACCCAATCATCTATATCTTAGACTAGAAGATGAAAGTAAAATCAGGGCTAGTTTTGACGAGAGGCAAATTGGTGATTCTAGACTATCTTCCGTCCAGTACATTAAGTTCAATACAGATGGTAAAACACCGGTCGCAATTGGTTCAGATTTCCCACAATTCAATGCAGAGACAGTTCTCACAGCAGATCAAAAAAAGGCACTTGCAGAAGATTTGTCTTAATAAACAATTTTTTTTTGGAAAAAAATATAGACTTTATCTGAATAATCTAGATCAATGTAAATTGATATGGATTTAGCGGTAAATTTAGAAAATTAAAAAAAATACATTTGCCTAGCTGTTTATTTTTTTACATTCAGCTAAAAGTTCAGAAATAATTCTCTCTCCATCAGCCAAAACGGAGTAACGTACTATACCGTTCTTATCAACAATTACAGTTGATCTTGCTATTTTACCTTTATCTTCTAAATAATTTCCGTACGAACTAGCCATAGCTCCCTTGGGATGAAAATCTTGAAGGAGCGGGAAGGATACACCGCCGAGTGAATCAGCCCAGTTTTTGTGTGAATGCTTGCTGTCAATACTTACACCCAAAACTTGGGTGTCAACCTCTTTGAATCTATCAACCATTGACTCAATTTTAGGTATTTCCTTGCTTCAGGTGTATGTCCAGTCCAAGGGATAAAAAAACAGCAAAACATTCTTTTTCCCCATAAATTGACTTAATGAATATTCAGTATCAAACTGACTTTCTAATTTGAAGTCTGGAGCCACTGATCCAACAGTAATCATGTTACCTCATACTTATTTTTACAAAAAAAAACTCTGAAATCAGCATGATTTCAGAGCATAAAAAAAAATTCGAATTTAACTAGGAAGATGAGCTTTTTTACTTTTTATTACTTAGTCAGTTGACCCAAATTTTTTGGGTCTAGCGGTAGAAAAGGAAGTACATTCCCACCCATATCTTTGTCAGCAATAACCTTGTTTACTTTGGGCAGCACACTTGCCATTGTTTCAAGTAAGATCCTTTCACGGGTAATATCTTTAGCCTTTACATACTCATCATAGACCAAATCAAAACGCTCAGTTTCGCCTGTAGCAACAAGTATTTTTTCTTTGGCATATGCCTTAGCATTATTTATAATTTGTGCAGCTTCTCCTCTGGCCTTTGGGACTAAATTGTTTCTGTAGCCTTCGGCGTCATTTATCATCTTTTCTCTGTCTTCTCTAGCACTTACAACATCCTTAAATGCCTCTTTAACTTCATCTGGTGGATGTACGTCCTGAAGCTTAACATTCTCAATCTTAATACCGCCTTTGTAGCTATTCATTGTTTCTTGAAGCAATCGCGCGGTGGTAGCTTCAATAATTCCTTTTCCCACAGTCAATGCTTCAGTTACTGTTGTATCTCCTATAACTTCACGCATAGCTGATTCTGCAGCTGATTTTACAGTCTCGTCAGGATTAGTGAGGCTATATAGATAATTCTCTAGATTTGAAATGCGGTATTGGACAATAGACTGAACATCAATTATATTTTCATCGCCTGTTAACATTAATGATTCCTTTAAAACTCTTCGATATTTTGCAGGCGGACCCATCTGTACTGTGCGGAATCCAATTTCTAACCTCCTAACTGAAGTCACAGGCTCAATTTGTACAGTCTCAATCGGTGAGGGTAAATGATAATGTGGGCCGGGACCAACAACGTTCGTAACTTCTCCAAATCTCTTAATGACCCCTTGTTCTTCTGGATCAACAATAAATATTCCCGTAGCGAGCCAGATTACTATTGCTGCTATAACTGCTAAAACTAGTCCGCCTTTTTTTGGAATTCCTATCTTGAATTTGTTCTGAAGATTGTTAAGAAGCTCATCTATATCAGGAGGGGGAGTTCCTTTATCCCAAGGAGAGTTTTTTGGTGGTTTATTCCAAGTGCCCATTTTGATTTAAATAATATGTATTAATTTATGAAATTATATTAAATTATGCAATTAATTAACACAAGCTAAAATGATTTTAACTTTAAAATAATCAGTGGGTATAAATTATTTTTCAATTAATTTTGTAAGCTTCTATCTAAATTTACTCATGCTGTGAGTATCTCAGCTCCTGATTTTGTTACTAACAGGGTATGTTCCCATTGAGCAGACAATGAGCCATCAACAGTTACTGCAGTCCATCCGTCACCCAAAATTCTGCATTCATAACTTCCCATGTTAATCATAGGCTCGATTGTAAAAACCATATTTTCCCTTAACATTTCTCCTTTCCCCGGTTGACCAAAATGGAGTATCTGGGGTGCTTCATGAAATTCAATGCCTACGCCATGTCCAGCAAAATCTCTAACTACAGAAAAGCCATTATTTTCTGCATGTTTTTGTATAGCATATCCGATGTCTCCAAGCCTTTTTGAGGGAAAAACCTGCTTAATTCCTAGTTTTAGGCACTCATGTGTCACTTCAACCAGTTTTTTTGTATCTTCTGGAACGTCTCCAATTATGAACATTCTACTGGCATCACCATAATACCCATCTAAAATACATGTAATATCCACATTTAAAATATCACCGTTGCGTAAAGCTTGGTTATTTGGAATTCCATGACAAATCACATCGTTTGGTGAGGTACAAATGCTCTTAGGGAAAGGCATTCTTCTTCTACCTTGGCCGTGCCCGTAATTTAAAGGGGCTGGAATTGCACCGTTAGCCAAAGTTTCTGTGTGTACCAAATTATTAAGATCATTTGTTGTTACACCTTCACCAATTCGGTCTTCAACCATATCAAGAAGCTTTTTTGTTAATTGACCACTTTTTCTTATACCCTCGATTTGCTCTTCGGTTTTAATGTAAATCCGCTTTTCATTGAAAATAGGTTTTTCATTCATAGGAAGAGAATGGATTGGATCTTTCCCAAGATGACATTTTTTGAATTTTTTTCCACTTCCACACCAGCAGGGAGAATTGCGAGAAAGAGAGTTTATAGCAGGTTTCATTTAAAAACAAAATTTACTATTTCTTCAAAAAAATTTTTTTATTTAAGGAAATCAAATATCCTTTCGAATCTATATCCACTAAAAATACTTTTATTTGGATTATGAGACCAGTAAATTATTTGCCCTTTACCTGTAATAGTATCCATATCTACAAATCCCCAAAATCTGCTGTCTGCACTGTTGTAACGATTATCACCCATTGTGAACAACTTCCCCTTTGGAATTCTGACAGGACCATATCGGCTTGTAGGGGCAAGAGCTATTCCTTGAGCTTGGCGAGATTTTCTTTCTTTTGGCTCAAAATAGGCGTAAGGTTCTTCTAGGAGTTCACCATTAATGAATACTTTGTCATTTCGAATTTCCAGAGTTTCTCCTGGCATACCAACGGCTCTTTTTATATAATCAATTGAAGGATCTTGAGGATATGGAAAAATTACAATATCTCCACGTTTAACAGGTTTTTTAAAAAGTTTGATATCTGTTAACGGAATTGGAGAGCCATAGGAGTACATGCTTGCAAATATATGATCTCCTATCTGAATTGTGGGTAACATTGAACCTGATGGGATCTGAAAGGGTGCAAAAAAATAAGTTCTCACAATCGTTGCTACTACTACCGCAAATATCAAAGCTTCTGTCCATTCTCTTATGGTTCTATTGGGGATCAATAGGTCTAAGCGCATGAACCCTTTTGCCGCTTTCAGAATGTCATCCTCTTTTTCCATTATTTCTTTTGCATGAGTAAGCTTACTAATTCGACTTAGTAAAGACTCTTGACTTGAGAAAACAATGTTTTCGATTTCAGTGAGATCATTCAGGGCGGCTTCGCTAAATCCTTTTTTTTGGAGTTTATTTAATGATTTCTCAGAAAGTTTGTAAGTTACAATCATATATATAAACTTCTAATTTTGCTGTTAAATGTTTTCATCATAATTTTGGAACAATATTCTATATAGTTTTACCCGGTTAATAATTCTTAAAAAAAGTTTTTTGAACTTATTTTACTCACTTAATATTGAAAACTGAATCATTTATTTTGAATTGCTTATTGAAAATTGTCAATTATTCAATCTGGCAAAAACCATATTAAATAGCTGAGAATTTATTTTCATGACGGAAATCAAACCATCCACGAAAAAGTGAATAGCTCATTATCCATGGGATAAGCTGCAGTTGAGAAATATATATTAAACAGTCTTTTATTGGAAGTTCATTCAGCTTAGAATAGCGTATTCCTCCCAATGCAATAAAAACTAACATTAAAAGGTAAAAAATAACACTAAGTAACATTTCACTTCCCGAAAAACCTTTAAGAATTCCTGTTAGAAATATTATTTGTGAAAGCATAAAGATAGTGTATAGTTTTTTCTTTAAATGTGGGATTCTTAGACCAAGGATCTCATGTGCGTCAAGCTCATTGCTGTAACGTGCAGGGAATCTCCGAGCAAGTAGTCCATCATAATAATATCGTCGTGCAAGGATAAATGGTCGGGAGTAACTTGATTCCAGAGGGGGGTGCTGAACAGTAAGTTTAGAGCTAAAAATAATTTTAAACCCTGATTCTAAAATGCTAAATGCCAAATCTGTGTCTTCTCTGAAAGGTATTTTATAAGCTTGATGAAAATGAGCTAAGTTTTTACGAACGATTAAATTGCATGTAAGGTACCGACCTCCCTCAGTATTTTCTGTTTGATGAGTAAAAGGTGTAGCCTGTACTCTCTGAGTAACCTCTGTGCGCCCTTCAAATGCTCCAGCATTGGGATTATTCCTAATTAATTCTAGGGCATTTTCTACCCAGTCAGGATGTGGAATAACATCAGCATCAAGAAAACCAATCCATTTGCCAGATGAGATTGACACACCGATATTTCTTGCTGTAGCAGGACCAGAATTTTTTATAGTAGTCCATTGCAATTTTAGCTCAGACTTGGCTTTAAAATTTTTCAACATTTCTACAGTTTCATCATTGGATCCGTCATCTGCGACAGCAATCTCAAAAAAAGATTTTTTTGTCGTTTGATTTTCCAAAGCTTTGATGCATCTTAAAAGCATTTTTGCACTATTGTAGCTTGGAATAACTACTGATAAAATAACAGAATTATTTTTAAATGCACCTTTTTCCGCTTGAATAAAATTTTCTACATTACTCATTTCCGATCATTCAATTTGCTTGGAATTATATATATTCTTAAATAACATGTACAAAGTTCTAATTTAGAGCGCTGAATTTGGTCATAAAACTTTTGCGGTCTACCTTACCGGAAGAACTCTCAGAAGAAAAATGTAAAAATTAAAAATTTTAGTAATTAATCTTGAAAGGCTCAGAATTGACTGATTAGGTAAAGTTATTAAGGTAGCACAATAACTTCCACACGGTTGTTAAGACTTCTTTGAGTTGGAGATGTTTCAAGAAATCTGGGACGTGTTGATCCAAAGCTTTTCACGGTAATTTTTGAGGGATCAAGCCCGTTTTCGATGAAAAAACGTGCAACCCTAGAAGCACGGGCTCCTCCCAGTTCCCAAGTTGAATTCCATTTCTTTGGTGATTGTTTTTCTGTATGACCTTC